>CAZCFF010000010.1:0-22821 GCA_964497885.1 uncultured Candidatus Nitrosopelagicus sp. | reverse complement strand
CACCGATGCATGCACCATCAGAAATACATCTTTCTGGATAAAATACAAATGCTTTTCCTCTCTTCCAACCCTCAACAGGTTTTACACGGAGTACGTCAGGTCCTAGAGTTGTACAGATTTCTACACAAAGTGCACATCCGATACATCTCTGTTCATCTACGTCTGGAAGTATTGCTATTGGCATTTATTTCACTGATCATCCAGTCACACTTTGCTATTTAAACCATCATTGAAATCTATAACAGAGTTATAGAATAGAATATTAGGCGAAACTAATAAAAAAACAAAAAGAAACGTGAGTGTTACACGCTTTATTTTCTCATTGCATCAATCTGACCAGAGGTTACCCAGTCAAGTAATTCTGCAGATGAAGGGTTTAGATCTGCTTTTTGATTCATCAAATTAGCAACCCAAATCCAGTTTATCTGATTAAGAAGTGGTTTTTGTGACTCGTCACCAGCTCTAACCTTAGCTACAAGAGCTTGATCTTGCTGTTTTAACCACTCATCGAAACTTCTTCCCATGAGAGATCGATCTTAGGTTTGCCTAATTAAAGCTTATGGTTATTTTCTAATTTGTAATTTGATCGGTTACACTAAGAAGTTTTTAATGTAGTGGCTTGAGATGTCTTCCGTGAAAGTTAAGGTTTTAGGTGCCGCAAATGAAGTTGGTAGATCTGGATTTTTGGTGAATTCTGACAATACAAATCTTCTTTTAGATTATGGTGTGATGTTTGCTAAAAAGCGTACTGATCCTCCTTCATACCCATTACATGTAAAACCAAAGGAAGTCGATGCTGCAATTATCACTCATGCACATTTAGATCATTCAGGATGTATTCCTTCGTTATTCAATGGAGGGAGTGCGGATGTTTACTCGACATCACCTACTATTGATTTGAGTGTATTGCTTATTGAAGATATGCTCAAAATTGAAAAAAACCAGCATGAATTTGATTTGCGTCATGTCAACAATATGATTCGAAATTCTAAGGAGATTGGTTTCAGACAACCAGTAAATGTTGGTGATGTAAAATTTGAATTAAGATCTTCTGGACATGTTATAGGTGGCAGTACAGTTATTGTTGAGGCAAAAGGTAAACGATTGTTTTATACAGGAGATATCAATCTGAGGGGCTCACGTATGCTGCCTCCAGCTGATCTTGATATAGGAGATATCGATCTTTTGATTACTGAAAGTACTTATTCGCAAGCACAGCAAATGCCACGCGCTGAATCTGAGAAAGGCTTACTTGAATTTGCTAGTGAGGTTATGGATAGGAAAGGTGTCTTATTTATTCCCTCATTTTCTGTTGAAAGATCACAAGAAATTGCATGTGTCTTAAAGAATGCAAACTTCAAGTATCCAGTAATTATGGATGGAATGGCATTAAAAGTAAATGATATCATGTTCCGTTATCCTGAATATTTGAAAAACGTCAATATATTTAGCGATGCAATTAATGGTGCTACTCTGATCAGAAATCACAGTGATAGAAAAAGAGCCATTTCAGAACCATGCGTTGTAATTTCTCCCGCAGGTATGCTGGTAGGTGGTAATGCTGTATACTATATGCAAAATCTTGCTTCAAGTGAAAAGAATGGAATTGCTATGGTTTCATACCAAGGAGAAGGCACACCTGGAAAAAAATTACTAGAAACAGGAAAAATATCATTGAAAGGAAAAGATGTAAAAGTAAAAGCAACCGTAAGAAGATTCGAGTTTTCTGGTCATGCAGATAGAGATTCATTGTTTGAAATGATCAAAAATGTCAAAGGCAATCCAAAAATTTTAACTGTCCATGGGGATCGTGAATCCTGCACAAAATTTTCAGAAGAAATTCAGCAAAAATTTGGCTTTGATTCTCATGCACCTAAACTAGGTGAAGAAATTACCATATAATGTCCATGATACCATTAACAGTGGTCAAGTTTTCTTATGGCAAAATCATGAAAATATATGGTTTGGAATAGACGGTCAAAATATAATCCAGATTAGCCACAAACCCTCTCAAGCTGTGATATTATCGCAAAAAGCTAGAAATTTTTTGAGAGATGATGATGACTTTGACAAAATTGTTAAAAGTATATCAAAAGATAAAATTGTGAAAGAAGCCATAAAACACTCTCCTGGACTTCGTATTACCCGACAAAACCCATTTCAATGTTACATTTCGTTTATTGTCTCAGCAAATTCAAACATAGCAAAAATTAGACTGTGTTTAGAAAAGCTATGTAGAAGATTTGGTACTAAAATCCAATTCAAAAATAAGGATTTTTTTTTATTTCCTAAACCTCAAAGACTGGCAAGTGCTACATTACAAGAATTACAGGAGTGTGGACTAGGATACAGATCATCATACATAATAGATGCAGCTCGTGCCGTTCTATCAGGAGAAATTAATTTTAATTTTCTAAAAAAAACTGATTATCATACAGCAAAAGAATCACTTGTAAAAATTCCTGGTATAGGAAATAAAGTTGCTGACTGTATAATGTTATATTCACTTGAAAAATTAGAAGCGTTTCCACTAGATGTATGGATGTCAAAAATCCTAGAAAAATATTATTCAGATAAATTTGATATTGACACAAAAACTATTA
Organism: uncultured Candidatus Nitrosopelagicus sp.; assembly: GCA_964497885.1. Lineage (GTDB taxonomy): Archaea > Thermoproteota > Nitrososphaeria > Nitrososphaerales > Nitrosopumilaceae > Nitrosopelagicus. The sequence goes on along the minus strand of CAZCFF010000010.1, from coordinate 20,218 downwards.
CAGCAAAGAAATATGATATGATTCATCAAAGGGCTATAGACTATTTTGGTAGTCATGCGGGTTATGCACAACAATTTCTCTTCAAAATGGAAAGGGATTTGTATGAAAAAAAGTGGTTGTAAAACCCTTAATAGAGTAAAAAATTTTTGATTCTTGGGCTCATAGCTCAGCTTGGATAGAGTGTTGGACTTCTAATCCAATGGTCAAGGGATCGAAGCCCTTTGGGCCCATTATTTTTTAACAAAATTATTTATTCTCATAAATGATCCAATCGTTATGAAAGATATAGAATTACGATTAGATGATAACAACATAAAAGCATATTCTGAGATCAAAGGATTTGTTGTAGTCCATTATACAGGAAAATATGATGGTGTAGTAATCAACACTCAGATCATAGGATCTAACAATCTAATTGTTTACAAATCATCTAACGGAAAACAAATTTCGCAGAATGTGTCACGATTATTCATAAGCAAAGATCATATGACTGATAATAAAGCAGAGTTTACTGCTATGATTGAGTTTGAACCTGAGCACTCGCATGATGTTAAGTTTCGTGCATCAATAATAGAACAACATAAAGAAGTAGAAAGTGATCAGTTGTTTGCAAAATTAACAGTCTAGAATCTAGCCTTTCCTACTAGAAGTGTACCTGTCATCCATGGATGTGGATCACAATGATATTTTATTTCTACAGCAATGTTTGGTGGTGATTCTGTAAACAAAAATTCGTATGTTTCTCCTGGTTTGACTACACCAGAAGAACCAAAGTCCCCGCTATATCCATCGGTATATCTATGATCAGGTGTAACTGTATGCGGAACATCGTCTACATTATCCCATATTACATGATTATCGATAGTCAATTGTATGTTAACTAATTTTGGTACATAGTTATCCTGCTGATCAGGATCAGCTGAACCAACAATCATTTCTATATGTGTAGATTTAGTAGGATGTAAAATATGCTCATCAACATCAGGTGTTGCAAGTTGTTCTGGAAGATAATACATTTGATAATAACCAATTCCTACTGATGCAGCAACTAATACTGTTAGCAATCCTACACCGTATTGATGACCTGAAACCGCACTCAATTTTCCTGCCTCGATGGTTTTTCTGAAGTTGATTCCTCTGACTCACTAGTTGGTGGCAATGACTTTTGTGTACTCTCTATAGCCTTAGTAGAAGAAATTGAAGGTGGTTTTGGTATTTGTTTTGACTGTGCCATGCCATATCTATAAAGATGGAAAAATCCTGCAAAAGTGATTAGGATTACTCCTGTTAACCACAAATTAACATTATTCATACCAGATAGAAATGCGTTATAGGCAGCTATATTTAGGAAAACCTGAAATGCAAGCAACGCTACAAGTAACCAGTTAATCCATTTTATGGATAGATTGATTGGTGATACTTTGTGTGGTGCACTCTCTTTGGCAAGTTTAGCCCTTCTTTCTGCATCTTTTGCCAGGTGAATCATCATTAAGGTAAATCCAAAGCTTAGTGGCACCAATAGTATCATAACCGTATAAAGGTAAATTGGATCAATTACTAATCTCTCTACAAGTGGGATTGTAGTGTCTGGTGGGATATAAAATCCCCAATACGTTGTGACCAATATCTGCGCTATGCCAGTAATTCCCATAGCTGTAATCCACGGGCGATCCTTCCATGAGAATTTTTTATATCTATCTATGAACGGTGTTACCAACAAAGCCAGAATGAACAAAGCGGGCCACAAAACTCCTGTTAGGAATTTATCATACTGTGTTCTCAAAAATGCATACAAACCTGTAAGATACCATTCAGGAACTGTTATCCCTGGAGGTACAGTTGGTTCAAATTTGAAACCCAGGTCAACAGGAAATACACCACCAGCTAAAAACATAGCACCACATATTGCCATTACCATTGGAACATCAAATACTAAGAATCTTGGGAAATGTACAGCCATTAATCCAAGCATAACAAGCGGTAGGATGAAAACATGTTGTGCATAAAACCGAAGCACAAAATCATGAAAGCCCGCACCAAATGCAAGATCACGAATCATAGGACCGGCAATCGGTATAGAGTTCGTAAGCGATGCAGCAATACTGATTGCAAGTTCTGCTCTCTCACTGAAGATTACATCATATCCAGTAAAGGCTTCGAGAATTGTTACAGTACCAAGTATGACACCTGTTACCCACAAAATTTCATTTCTTATTTTGTATCTACCACTAAAGTATTGATAATACATATGAAGGATAGCCAACATAACCATTGCATTTGAACCGTGATAGTGAATATTCCTGATATGAAATCCAAATGGTACTTCGTCGTTGATAAACTGTACACTATCCCATGACCTAGTCATGATTGGTTCGTAATAGAACATCAGTAGAGCTCCAGTTAGACCCAAAGTAACAAACATGATGAATGTAAGCATGCCCAAAAATCCAAAGGGACTGACGAATCGTGACGGAAATGAAAATTTTATTGCAGTAAAAATTGTTCTGTCGAGCTCATTCCAAATCCAATAAAAGAAATTGGCTGTACTGTTACGTCTTTCAAGCGAAACGGCCATAACCTACTACTCCATTATTATTAACGCCCCATTTTGGTGGAGAAATAAACATAAAACCATCTGAATCAGCTTCGAAATCAAGTTTAGCAAGTGAATTAGAAGGAGGTGCTTGTAATGATGCAGGTCCTAGATAGGAAGTACCAGTTCTAACATCATACATACTTCCATGACATGGGCATTCCCCTCTCATACGTCCTTCCTCTGGCCAGTATTTCCATAAACACCATAAATGAAGGCATACCATACTATATGCTCTAAATGCAGAAACATCTTTTCTTCCTCCTCCAAATTTTTCTGGAAGTCTAATAAACTGCCATTTTCTAAAAGCCTCCTCATTCAGAACTTCATCAGCTGTTTCTGGATAAGTGATAACCTCAGCATGGTTAATTGGATAAGTGTTAAGATTGGCTTGTGTGCCATCAGGCAAAATTACAGGTACTTTTGATAAAGTGACAGATGATGGATTTGGCATAAATTTGCCCCATGGAACAAAAGGTGCAAACGCCATGGATGTTCCTGCGGCACCCAAAAGCTTAAGAAAATCTCTCCTGGACATGCCACCAGGACCTTTTTCTTGCTCAGACATTCAAGCTCAGATGTCGATAAATTGGTTATAAATCTTGTTTCAAGGTTTTATCCTGATCTTGTTTACTTCGAGCTTTTTTAATTACAACAAAAGCTATGATAATTATGATTATGACAATGCCGATCATGATTATTAGCATATTTGATTCCTGAGTCTCTGGTTTGCCATACTCTACAGGTTTCTGGATAAATGAATGATCGATTGTAAACGGAACTGTTTCTACTGCCTCATTACCGGCAAGATCTTTCGCAACTATCTTCAGATCATAGGTACCAGCAAAAACATTAGTTGTATTATATGAAAGATATGTTATATCTTCATACGAATCACCTTGAGGCAGTAAAATTTGGATTGCTCCTGTTTGACTCATATTTTTATCATTAACCTTAAAATCAATTTCTAATGAATTTGATACCGTTGTATTATTTTTTGGTAAATTCAGAGTGATTTTGGGAGGAGTGTTATCAACAATGAAAGAAAATGTCTTCTCAACATCGTTTTCAAGTATATCACTTGCATGTATGCGCAATTTATGCGGACCATCATTTAACTGCCATACTATATTACATTCCTGACATTTAGGTGTCTCATTTTCAATCTCGTTTCCATCAACGTAAAATTTCACAAAATCAAGATTTTCTTCAACTATCTGTGGTTTGATTCTGAAATTATTATTAATAAATTCAGGCATATCAAATATTATCTCAGGTGGATCATCATCAGCAAGTATTGTATCAAATCTTGCCGCTAATGAAAAAGGTTCGGTAATTGATTCACCATTAAACAGGGTTGAATGAAGTAATAACGTATATGTGCCTGTTTGGTTTATTGGTGCAAACATTACTGTTGATGTATTATCCTTATTTTTCACAGGAAAAAATCCGCCACCCTGACTAAAAGGTGTCACACCAAGCCAATCAATAGTTGGCCAACTCCAAAAATGTCCAAATACTCCTGATGGAACATTTGTCTGTATTATTTTCCCTTTTGGATCAATCATAAATGCGGAAAAATTAGTGTCGTCATTTTCCCATTCAAGATTTATTGATGCAGAGTTAATTGTACTGTCTTGTATGTCAAATGAATATTGTCTCCAATCACCTGCCATATACTTGCCTGACATATCGAATGCTCCCTTCACATAACCATTTCCAAACAATGTATTACCCTCCAATCCATCTATCACAATTTGGTTTTCTTTTTGATCAATAATCTTTAGTATATTATATGAAACAGGTGAACGAACATCATGATGTTTACTTTCAAAATTTAAAAATCCTTGGTATATACCTGGATGTTTATCTGCTGATGGTGATATGGTTGCAGATATTTCAGTGGAGTTGTTTGGTGGTATTGTAATTTCCTGATGATCAACAACTACATCTTCCCAAAAATCATTTTTGTAATAGCTTGCAGTGAGTGTATAATTCATTGCTGTTGCATTTTGATTTGTATTTCCTATCCAGTATGAAAGTCTTTCAGGTACTGGATATATGCCAATAACTGGTTCATCTTCAAATTTTTCTGATGGGTTGGATACACGAACTTCTTGAACAGTTCCCCAGGATCCTCCTCTGTTTACTAGTGATAATTCATCGCTTGAGATCTCGTTATCTTTGTTTTTGTCTCTCCAATCATAAACATACAACGAAGAAATTTTCAGATCGTCGGCATAAATCGAATCTGTTTGGTTCATGAATGTAGTGAAAGGAAAGTTAAGATTCAAAACCATAAGAGACGAATCAGGATTGATTACACTTGGTTGATTAGGCTGTTTGTATATACTGGTTTCATCAGATGGTTTGTCTTTTCCAATATCACTCAATTTTATGTAATTTGGTCTATATACTCCCGTATCGTTCAAGATCGGATCCTGAATATGTACGGTGGTGACACCATCCATTTGTAGTCTCTCTATTAATTTTAGTGTGATGGGATTGATCTGTATATCAAGTGACTTGTTTGTTGGGTTTTCTAATGTGAAAGTAGTCGTGGATTTTTCTCCTGGTAGTAATTTTCCCCCATACCAACTTGTAATTGGAAATGTCTTGTCTGAAACTGTGGCTTTTTCAATCCCAAAAACATCTAAATTAAATGAAGAAATTGGTCTATCAATTACCTTTTTGATGTTTGAAAATGATTCATTATTATGAACAATAAATTTCCCACCCTCACCATTTACCACTTTGACAGCACTTAACGCGTTTACTAATCCAGTACCTTGAGTGAATGGATCATTTTGTAGATCATCTGTAGTAGACATTAGGATGTTTCTTATTGCAAATGGATCATAATCGATCTGTCTTTCATTCAAGCTTTCAATAACCAGTGCTACACTTCCTGCAGCAATTGGTGCAGACATGCTGGTTCCACCGAAAAGTGAAAATGGTTCTTCATCTGTATCTGGTGTTATTGTAACAGATGATGGTACAAAACTATAAGCACCTATACTCATCAAATCAGGTTTTGGTTCACCAAGAATTCCAGGACCTCTACTTGAGAAATCTACAACGTGATCAGAGTGAGTAGTTGTGTTGCCAAACCTTGGCTGTTCCTTGAATGGTCCATATCCCACAAAATCATTACTTGTAACAGCACCGACAGATATACCGTATGATGAAATTCCTGGACTAACTATGGTTCCGTACCCGTGCCCTGAATTCCCAGCACTTGAAACTATAGTCATTCCAGGATAATTTTCGTGAATAGATTCTGGTATAGCAAGTATGTTAACAATGTGTGCCAAAAAATCAAATCCTGGTCCGTAGCCCAAGTTTGGAAATGTCGATATTCCCCAACTGTTAGAAATTATATCAGCTTTTGGTTCTCCAGTGTAAATCCATCTGTTTTCTTCATTTTCATATCCAGCAATCCAAAGCCATGCATAGACAACATCTCCTGCCCATAATGCCTTAACTGGAAGAATTTTGACGTCTGGTGCTATTCCTTTAATTGTATATTTTTTGGTGTCATTATAGATATTATATTCAGTAATTCCCTTGGAAGCAATAGTTGATGAGCTAGCTGTTCCATGTCCAAAAAAATCAGTCATCAAACCAAAAAACCTGCCATCCTTATCCATTGGTGGAAGTAAAGTTCCATTAATCGCACCTATATTATCATCAATCTCAGCCTTTTTTGAAAAAATACCATATACATCCACAACACTCGCTCCAACAACTCCTGCTGAATAATCATTTAGACCATCACCGTCGGAATCATAAATCAATAATTCATTTCCATCACCAATAGAGATTGAAGTTTCATCAGTAAAATCAAAATCATAATCTTCTGATCTAATTCCAGGCTCATCTCTGAAGAAGTCCATCCAAGAAGTTGACAAGTCTGGTGTGATAGTATCATAAACACCAGCTTCATTTGGATCAGTCACCAAAACAGGTACAACCTGAAGTTTTCCCATATGCTGATTTAGGATATAACCTAGATGATATATTCCACTTTGGGACTTGATGTATACGCGTTCAGTATTTCCAATTTTGAAATCAGTATCTACTGTACCAGTTAAAACAGTCCCAGATCCAGCATATGGATAGAAAGAGTTGTAAACAGAAATTTTTGTATTATTTCCATTACGTACCATGTCTAAAAATACGCCCTCATTTGTCAGGTATACTGTAGAGGTAGCATTCGCAGGAATTGTCATTGATTTTGTATAATTTTTTATCAAGCCAAATTCACTTTTATTTGCATAAAATGTGGAATTAGTCAGTACCAACCCCTGACCATCTGCATCAAGCATAACAGGTTCATTCAAATCATTTCGTAACAACGAATCAGTGATATCTGGATTTGAAAAATCAACACCCGTGTCAACTACTGCAATTGTCACTCCGTCTCCTGTAACGTCATAAAGTGTGTGAGCTTTTTCTGATTCAGCAATATTTCCAAACTGTGATATTTCTGTTGCACCATTTGTTGACAAGTACTTTGAATGGAAATCCAACATATAGTCCTCTATAACGTAATATCCTTTTGATTTTAGATTGAGTGCCTCATTTTCATCAAAAACACCAACTGAGAAAAATCCATTATTAGAATTAATTCCGTATACAATGTTGTTTGTGTCGTGATACACATTATTCAGCGAATCATGACCAAACACTAGATATCTTTTTGGTTGATCTTCTACATTCGTTATATCCAACGAAATTATGTCAGATGTTTTATCAAAATTAAAATTTGGAGTTTGTATTGGTTCAAAACTTTCAATAAATCCGTATGATTCTTCCTGCACAAGCATGCATGTCAAAAAAAACAGTGTGAAGAAAATTATGGTTTTGAACATATTTCAAACCTGATTGAACGTTTATTTTAATTATCTTCTTCTGGCCAGTATTGTTATCTGCAAAGCTAGTATAACAGCTATAGATGCTACAATAGGAAATAGTAATGAATTTACTTGTAACGAAGCCTCCTCGATGGTAGTTACTGCGTCTGACATTGATGATACACTGTTATCAATTTCTGTGAGACTTCCACGAATTTTATCGCTAGCACCCTCAAATGTATCACCGAATCCATGTATCTCACTCTGTAATGTTCCAACCTCATCAGATGCGGTAGTTATTACTTCGTTTAGAGTTACCACTTGACGAGACAGTCCAGCTATATCCTGTCCCAACACAAGAGTTGCTGCAGAACCATGTGATTGTGTTCCTTGGTTAAATGCTACCATATGGAAGATGTATGTACCCTCAAGTGTTGGAGTATGTTCTACAAAGAACAATCCTTCATGTAGCATGCTTAATGATTTGATCATGGATTGTACTTTTCCGTCGGGGGAATGCAAGTGTGATGATGCCAATAACTTTGCAGCCTCATCATTTACCATAAGACCATCACTTGTGACCTGAACGTAAACACGAAAAGATTTGTGTGTTGCCGCAATTTCTGGTGCAAACACCTGCACGTTTAGGTCACGTTCTATTGGTATTTTTGTAACCTCCGTTGTTGATGCAAATTTCACATCAATTTTTACTGATGTTCCATCTAGTGTAATAGATTCAACAGTGTAAGTTCCAAAAGGATATGTTGTTGAAGAAGTTGGCCATTCCAGTAATTTTACGCCGTATGTACCATCACTGTTTGTAGATACTTGTTGAAATTCTGCAATGGAACCATCAGGCGCAAAGAGACGTACAACTAGAGGTTGACCAGATGGTGCATCTCCATATACAAAAAGTGGATGACGCTCGGTGTATATTTGTTGATTAGTAAACATCGTTAGCTCATCTGCAAACGCTTGTGGCAACGTAAATACAATTAATACAGATACAGTTGCTAATCCTAATAATTTCAATTGTATTTGATGATTTTTGATCATAAATATGGTTTATGAATAAATTACTTTAGTTTTCTAAGTTAAAAAAAGAAAAAGGGGGGGGTTTGGATATTATCCAAGTTCTAGTCTTATACGACGTCTATGTCGACAGATACGGTTGGAGACAACGCTGTTGGATTATCAACACTCTGCCATACAAACACTGTAGCAGTGTAAGAGCCAGATGATGTTGGTGTCCATGACAATGCTGGACTCATTGATTGTCCATCAGTCAAAGCACCTGTAATCCATGCGAGTGAGACTGTAACACCGTTAGCATCCTGTACTTGTACCAAGTAAGCAAATGACTGATCTTTGCCTGTTCCGTTAGAAACATCTGCAGCAATCTGTACTTGTTGATCCGCTGATACTTCAGAGACCTGGCTTCCGAATGCATCGACTACGCGTGCATTAGATGCTGGAGCTCTCTCAAGTGGTGGATAAACTGTACCGACTGTTGTAGTAGCGGCAATGGTCAATGTGTCTGATTGCTCATAAGGTTCAGGTAGTGATTGGTCTGTATATTCGGAAGTGACGGTATCACCTTCAGAAACTCGAAGTAATGTACCAGTTGATTTGTCGTCAGAGGTAAAGTAAATTGTTTCCTCGAACACACCGGTATCTTCGTCGGTCTCATGTAAGGTTATTGATATACCACCAGAGTCAGAATCTGACCAAACACTTGCTGTTGTAGTGTCAATCACGTCTGGATCCTTGTCCAAGTCACCATCAATCAGTTGTACTACTGTAGAGCCACCAGGGCTTACACTAGAGTCACTGAAGCTGATTTCACCAATGTTCCACACAATTAGTGCAGATGCTAGTGAAACTGCATCATCTGTGTATTCATATGATACAGTGATACCGTCAGTTTGACCTGAAGTGTTGATTACACCATCGGTGTTACCAGTTTCAGTTCCTGCTGCGGCTTTCTCGGTTGAGAAGATGTTTCCATCTGCGAATCCATATAATACATATTCACCGAAGAAAACGCCTGTATCTTCACCAGTTTCTCTTAGAGTGTAAGAAGTTGTACCAGTTGGGAACGTCTCTGCTCTGGTTGATACTTTAACCGGTAGAGCTGTTGAACCAATTGATTCTTCTTTCTCTGAGTCTCTGTTGTGATCAGGTGCTGTTACAGTGATTAGTATTCTGTCTGTCCAATCGTAAATTGCTTTATCTAACTCGACGATAGCGCCGAAGTTAGATGCATAGATAGTTGTTTCAACGTCTGAATAATCGTCCTTTACTTCACTCTTGCCTGAAAGGCCTTGATCCCTGTATGTGAGTACTACTTCTTCACCATTCTCAATATCTGTTGAGCTTAATGATGATGGGAAGGTAAACACTGTTTGGAAGACACCAGTATTGCTACCGGTTTCTCTAAACTTGGATGGGTTTGGTGCAAATGTTGATCCAGAGCTATCACCTAGCAATGTGGATGAACTTGCATCAGAGTCCCATTCAACCATATTTGAAGAATAAGATTCCATACTATCACTGTCGAGGTTCAAGTCTGGGTCATTTATCGTTACGATAAAGTCTTGACCTATGACATAAACTTCTTTGTCAGTAGATATGGTACCTGTTCTCAAGTCTACAGTTGAGGAATCATAGAATGTTGTTGCTACTCCAGCTGAATCAGATGTGTCGTGGTATGCTGCCTGCAAGACCATGCCAGAAGTTACATTGAATGTTGCACAAGCTGATGTTGTACAAGTCAATGCTGAACCAGCTGTGCTGGTTGTGTATACTGTTTCTTGCTGATCTAGTGACAATGTACCCTCATAGATGCTTGTACCACGTTCGATTTCGGTCATTACACCGATTTCACCTGATGATGCGTCAGCAGATGCTGCACCTGCTGAAGCAATCAGATTTCCATTGAGTTTGATGGTAACTCGGTTTGGATCACCTGTGATGGTCTCACTGGTATAGTCGCCATCAGTTACTGTGAAGTAAACTGTGACGTTACCATGAGTTTCACCTGCAGTTGGTGTTACAGCGTTGGCAAATGGGTCATCTATCGTATCACCTGCACCGTTAGTTAACCATCCATTATAGAATGGTACTGGGTAAACTTGGCGATCGAAGGCAATTACACCAGACTCTGTTTGGATTTTGACTGAAGTGTATGTATCAACAGAAGTGCCTCCGGCATCTTTTCTGTCATAGTATGTAAACTTCAAATCTTTTCCAATGTCGCCTGTTGCGCTGGATGTCTTAAACTGTCCGACAAATACACCTGTGTCAGCTCCTGTTTCCACAATCTTGAAAGCTGCAGTGCTGGTAATAGTATCGTTATATGATATAGCGAATGTATCACCGGCGTTGGCTGTTGTTCCTACTTCACGTTCTTGTGAGTAAGCTTCACGAACACCACTGTCTTGGTTCAAGTCTGGGTCGGTTACTGTTACGTGAACAATTGTGTCAGTACCATAACTGTTTGCGTCAAATGTGACAGTACCCGTGTGGGTATTGGCATCTAATTGAGCTCCAATTATGTCTTGTGTGTTTGACTCGTCCATGTCACCATACAGCAAACGAGGTGCTGATGTACCTGTCATGTCTTTAGCTATAAGTAAGGAGATTTCATCTGAGTTGGTTACGATTACACCTGTTGCATTTGTACTGTTACCTTCGTGAACCATGCTTGCATAATCAACAGTTCCTGTGAATGTTCCATCAGTACCATCTTCCTCTGCCTCTAATCTGTAAATAGCGTCTGCTACGTTACTTGTAGAGTTAAAGTTGAAGAAGTCAACTGCAATTGGAAATACTCCAGCTGCAAGTGTTGTACTTGGATGGGTAATTAGGAATTTGAGTATTGCTGAGCCTGTGTCACCAGTGGATGCACCAGAAGCTGCATTGTTACCATCACCTCTCAAGCTGCTTTCACAGCATGGAAGCAAGAATGTACCAGCTCCGGAATATACTGAATCATCAGAACCGGCTGTTACGTTCATGATCATCTGATCGATTCCTGCAGGTGCAGTGCTTCCATTAGTTCCTAATGATATTGTCATGCTTGAGGCATTGACTTTATCAAAGAAGGATGATACATCGTAGTTGAGTACGATTGTACCTGTCTTGTTGGTAACTGTGCTTAGTGCAACATCGTGGTTAACCACTATTTGCAAGGATGTGTGGGCTTCGCCACATGCAGTCATTGTGAGCTCGTAAATACCGATTTCACCACCGCCTGATGCGGCTGCTGAATCAGCACATGTTGTGTTCTCATCTTCCTCTACAGTAAAGCTTGGAGTTCCTGTACTACCTAAGTAGATTGGAGATCCAGTCTTTATGTAAGGAACAGTTGTAGCTGCATTTAGTACGTTCATGCCCATTGTTTCATCGTATCCATTAACTCTGTTAGCGTCAGCGTCGACAATTGTCGCGGTTGCTGCTTCTGCTGGTAACCATTCATCGCCTGCGTCTAGTGTAACTGAAGCATTGTTATATTTGATATTAACAGTTGCCGTTTCACCACCGTAGGAATATGTTGCTTGATGTTGGTTTGTAGCAGTTGCGGAAGTATCACAGTCAGATGCACCGTTTGAATCTGGTGTTACGAATATACCAGTAGCATCACCAGTCTCTTCGACTGTTGCAATGGTTGTACAGAATGAACCTGTATCACCACTTGCTGTGAGTGTACTAGCAGAACCAAATCCAAGTGTTGCTAAACCTGTTAGGTCAGAGCCTTGCGTTCCGTTTGCAAATCCTCTTGCAACAGTTGCTGTACCAGACATTGTCTCAAAGACCCATTTGTCAAGTTCTGTTGGGTCAATGTTTAGACCATTGTCTGTTATAATCAGATTGATATCTGCACCGTTAGCGTAGGTATCTGGGTCGAATGCGATTTCTATATCGTCATTCATGTTACCCCACTCAAATGGTAGTTCTTCACCACCATATTTGATGACATTGTCAGATGCCATGGTTACTTTCTCGATGAAAGGCCATGCACCAGTTGCTCCGGTGTCTCGTGCACTTGTATCAACTGTACTGTTCTGAGATGCGAATATTTGTCCGTCGTTAGCACTGGAGTTTCTGTTTAGAGATGGTGCGTCTAGCAAGACCTCAATCTTTCCATCGGAGAATTGATTGTTGGTGTTTGCTGCTTCGGCACCACCGTTGTCAAGTGGACCGTCTGGGTCTACACACACATTGGTGTCTAGTGCCCATGCGTCCTCAATTGTAGTGCCGTCAGATAGTGTCAATGTTGCGCCACAATCAGTACCAAAGTTTAATCCGCTTTTAGCATCTGCAAGATCTGACATTGCCTCATCTACGATGTAGGAATACCATTTTCCGTCAGTTGCTTGTGCAGGAGTTAGTGTGATTGATGCACCACCAACAAAGACCAGGTTTGGAACACCTATTGCAGTGTCCAATGCACTGATTGCTGGATCGTCAATGACTATCTCTAGGATTGAAGCTCCCTGAATTTTTTCAGAGCTAATTGAAACCAGTCCGCTAGGTGAGGAAGCACCAGTAAATGCGAAGGTTTCTGAGAAACCATCGAATGCTACGGTCATTCCGCCTGCGAACATTATCGTCATTAATGTTAGACTAGTTATTTTTCGTCCTATGTTGTTTTTCATGTTATTGAAATTTATTCAAAATTTTAGTATATAATACTAATGGACAAAAGGTTCATTTTTACATGTTGTCATATGTATATTTGAAATATCGATCTAAAATAATATGATTTTTAGATCGATTATTGTAATTTTTACAAAAAAAGAATCATTATATTTAACTATTTTGGTCCTATGAGATCACTTGTTTTGTGCCTAAAATGTCCTTATAAAGTGCCCTAGCCTCGTCCTCATCCTTTGCTCCTACCAATACAGCAGAGCCACGCTTCATGAAGCTGATAGAGAGATCATTAGTCCTCATAGAAAGTCCAAGGTCACCTAAATTTTCAACAACAAAGCCCCTTTCTTTGGCAGTGGAAGTAACTGTGTCTACATCAAGCTGAATAGAATAAGTTGGCGTGATGGAAAATGTCCGCTTTCCTTTGTTGCGTCCACAAAGCTCCTCAAGTATTAACTCTTCCTTTATTTTTTCCTGCTGCTTACCAGAACCACAAACAGAACACTCTTCAACTCTAGAAACTTTTGTAAAATTAAAAATTAAATTTTCCAAGTCAACATGTAAAACTTTGTTCTTGAGACTTGGTTCCTTGCCAGTAATTATTTTTACAGCTTCAGAAACTTCTATGCCACCAACTATGGAAAGGATAGAGGGGTGGACACCCTCAATACTGCAAGTTGGCATAGAGTCTTCATCAAGTGATGGAAATAAACAATGGTAACAAGCTGACTCCTTTGGTAAAATTGTAAATGACTGTCCAGTTACACCAACAGCAGCACCAGTTACAAAAGGAATTTTTTTTTCAATGCAAGCCTTGTTAAGTGCATAACGTGCATCAACACTGTCAAGTGCATCAACTACAACATCACAACCATCAACAACATCAAGTGCAGTGTAATCATTTATTGAAACAGGTAACTCTTCTACAACAATTTCTGGATTAAGTTTACGCAATTTTTTTGCAGCTGTCTCTACTTTAACTTGACCAACATCATCTTCGTTAAACATTGTTTGTCTATGCAAGTTTGAAAGTTCTATCACATCTCTGTCAACAATGCGAAGTTTACCAACACCCATTGCAGCAAGTCTTGTTACAATTGGATTACCTAAACCACCAACACCAACAACGCAAACTTTTGATTGTTTTAATTTTAATTGTCCTTGATAACCAATTTCTTCTAACATTACTTGTCTTGAATATCTATCAAGTTCCTTTTCGGAAAGGTCAGACCCCCCTGCCACTGCCGGTAGTATGTATACTTCATCACCATCACTAAGTTGAGTGTCAAGTCCCGCAGAAAACTTTGCGTTTTTTCCATTGATGTAAATGTTAATCAAAGATCTTGGGGTGCCATCCTCGTTTAAAACTCGGCGCTTAAAATCATCACCCATTGTTTCTGAAATTTTTGCAAATGCATCACTTAGTGTACTTACGTCAATCTCAGTTTTTTTTTCTCCGCCACCACCATTTAGTACAGAAGGAATTGTGAATGTGATACTAGCCAATTTACTTCACAACCGCCGAGATTTTGGCTATATCAGCCTGCATTACCTGTGGCTTTGACAAAACTTCCATGATGGATTCAGTTGCCTTTAGTCCGTTGCCGGTAACATAACAAACTGTAGTTTCATTCTTGTCAATCTTTCCATCTTCAACCATTTTCTTTAGAACAGCAACTGACACACCACCAGCTGGTTCTGTAAATATTCCCTCCGTTTTTGCAAGCAATAAAATAGCATCAAGTATTTCCTTGTTGTTTGATTCTTCCGCAATTCCATTAAACTGTTTTAGTCTTTTTAATACATAACGACCATCACCTGGATCTCCTATTGCTAAACTTTTTGCAACAGTGTCAGGATTTTCCACAGGAATTACATCGTTGCTCTTGTTTTTAAACGCATCAACTATTGGTGCACATCCATGTGGTTGTGCACAATTCATGTGCATACTTGATGTACCGTTAACTAATGAAACCGTTTCCAGTTCTTCAAAGCCCTTACATATTGCATTTAACATTGCACCACTTCCAGTGGGTACAATTAGTTGATCAGGTACTTTCCAATCAAGTTGCTCCGCAACTTCATATGCAAGCGTCTTTGAACCTTCAACGTAATATGATCGCATGTTAATGTTTACAACACCTATACCCTTACTGTCACCTACCCGTGCAGCTATTCTATTTGCATCGTCATAAGTTCCATCAACAGCAATGTATTCTGCCCCATATGATAATGACTGTGCAATCTTTGCGTGCTCTATGTCACTTGGTGCAAAAATATAGCATGGCATATTTGCTTTTGCCGCATGAGCTGCAGTAGCTGATGCAAGGTTTCCTGTAGATGCACAACCAACAGAAGTTAATCCAAATTCTTTAGCCTTTGAAACGGCTATACCAGCTGGTCTATCCTTGAATGAAAATGTTGGATTAACTGAATCATTTTTTATGTATAAATTATTTAGTCCTATTTTCTCCCCAAGTTTTTCTGCTTTTACAAGTGGTGTCATTCCAGCGTTGATGCTAACTATATTTGATTTCTCAATTATTGGAAGAAGTTCAAAGTATCTCCAGTATGTCTGCTCACGATTTGTAAAACTGTCTTTTGTCAGTGTCGGATAATCATAATGTACATCTAAAGGACCAAAACATTCGTCGCAAATGTACTTGAATGTGGGTTCGTATTCTTTTTTACACTCTCTACATTGGAGATGCGTCTTGTTCATATGGGATCAAATCTGATAGTATTGATAAAAAATCCTAATATGGGATTAAGTAATACTTAACTTTTCATTGAGTTGTGGAAGCAGGTTCGCTCGCCGGTATGACATGCCGGACCTTGAGGCTCCACCAGATAGATCAAAGCATCAGAGTCACAATCAACAAGAATTTTCTTGATTTTTTGCGTATTCCCCGACTCCTCGCCTTTCATCCAAAGTTTGTTACGAGATCTACTCCAAAACCAGGAATTACCCGTTTTGACAGCAAGTCCCAATGATTCCTTGTTTGCATATGCTAATGTCAGGATCTCTTTTGTATTTGCATCTTGGACAATGACGGGAACTATACCATCTCCCTTTGAAAAATCAATCTTGCTGATGTCTTGTTCCATAATTAATCATAAACTGTATGTTTGTTAATCTTTGCTATACCCTCACTGGAATTCCATTTTCCTTGATGATTTTTTTTACACGATTGACTGAATGAGTTTCATAATGAAATATTGAAGCTGCCAAAGCTGCCTCAACGTTGGTTTTTTTAAAGACATCAATCATGTCATCTGGTTTTCCGCATCCACCTGATGCAACAACAGGTATAGAAACTGAATTTACAATTTTTTTCGTTAGTTCTATATCATATCCATTTTTGGTTCCATCCATATCAATACTAGTAAGAAGTATCTCTCCTGCTCCTAATGATTCAACTTTTTTTGCCCACTCAATTGCGTCTAGACTAGTTTCTTTCTTTCCACCATAAATAAAAACTTCAAACCAAAATTTTTTGTCATTTATTGAGAAAACATTTTTTTGATTTTTAACATTGTAGTTTCTTTTGACATCAATTGCAACAACAATGCACTGTCTACCAAAAAGTTCCATCAGCTCAGAAATTATCTGTGGGTTTTTTACAGCACCAGTATTTATTGCAACCTTATCTGCACCGCTAAGCAATATGTCTCTAGCATGTTGAAGTGTTTTAACACCACCACCAACAGTGAATGGAATGTTAATCACTTGAGCAACTTTTGAAACTAGTGATTTGATTATCTCTCTTTTTTCTTCAGATGCCGTAATATCAAGGAATACAAGTTCATCAGCTCCCTCATCACTATATTTTTCAGCTAGTAAGACAGGATCACCAGCATCTTTGATCGATTTAAAATTTAATCCTTTTACGACTCTGCCCTTTGCAACATCAAGGCATGGTATCACTCTTTTAGTCAAAGTCATGCTATTTTTTTTGCCTCCTCGATTGAAATTTTATTTTCGTATAATGCTTTCCCTAGTATAACACCGAATGAATCAGTCTCCTTAACTTTAGCAACGTCATCAATGTTGGATATTCCTCCACTAACGATTACATTTATGCCCTCAGTTTTGTTAATCTGTTGTATTAAGCTGAGATCAGGACCCTGCAATGTTCCATCTCTTGTTACGTTCGTTGATAAAAATTCTGTAAAGCCCATTGTTACAAACTCCTTTACTGCATCAATTAATCCTAGCTTTGTTGAATCTTGCCATCCATTTACTACTATCAAGCCATTTTTATGATCAACTGATATGACTATTCTTTTACTTCCGTATGTTGTTCTAAGTTTATTTAGAATTACTTTGTCCTTGAATGCTAACGTTCCTATTACAACTCGTTGTGAAAAATCTAATGCATTTTCTATGATGTTTTCATTTCGTAATCCTCCTGCAATTTGGACAGGAATACTTACTGATTTTGCCATTTTCTGTATTAATTCAAAATTTGAACCTAATCCAAGCGTTGCATCAAGATCAACCAAGTGAAGCATGTCAGCTCCTGCAGATTGCCATTTACTTGCAATTTCTAGTGGATTATCACTATAGACGGTTTTTTTACTGGGATCTCCTCTATAGAGTCTGACAACTTTTCCTTCCATAACATCAATTGCTGGAATAATTTTCATTTTTGACATTCTCTTAGAAAATTCTTTAGCATCAAGGAACCAACCTTGCCTGATTTTTCAGGATGAAATTGTGTTCCTATGAAATTTTTTGTTTCAACTATTGCCGGTACTTTGATCCCATAATCAGTTTCTGCAACAATAAGTTCAGAGGCTTTTGGTTTGACTCTGTAAGAATGTACAAAGTAAACCCATGAACCATCATCAACTCCTTCTAAAAACTTACTTGACTGTTTAATTTCTAGATTATTCCAACCCATGTGCGGAATCTTCATTGAAGTTGGTAAGAGAACTACTTCACCATCAATTACATTTAGACCTTTTTCTTTTCCTTCCTCACTTTTTTCAAAAAACATCTCCATCCCAAGACATATTCCAAGTACTGGTATGTCTTGACTGACATATTCATTGAAATCAATTGCAGAATAATCACGGATGCTTCTAATTGCTGGATCGAAGTTTCCTACACCTGGCAATAGCAAACCTGAATATTTTTGCAAATTATCAAATCCCGTAATGACGTCAACTTCGGCACCGTTTTTTTCTAGCGAGTTTTTTAAGCTAAAAATATTTCCGGCGCCGTAATCAAATATTGCAACTTTCAATATTACATCGCACCTTTAGTGCTTGGAATACCCTTCTGTCGCTTGTCATTTGAAGATGCGTTTCTCAAAGCAACTGCTAATGATTTGATTGCAGCCTCTATCTTGTGGTGATCATTATCTCCATATTGAACAGTTACGTGAATACAGCTATTCAGATTCTGAGTCAGTGATTGGAAAAAATGTTCAATGTCTTCTTTTGACATTCCTTCAATCTTGCTTCGTTTTATGAGTAATGTTACCTTGCTATAAGGTCGTTTAACCAAGTCAAGTGATGTTTGTGCAAGTGATTCATCCATGGGTACAGATGCGTCACTAAATCTTCTTATTCCTTTTCTGCTTCCAAGAGCATTATCAATTGTTGACCCAATTGCTATAGCGGTGTCTTCAATCAAGTGGTGTTCTATCTTATCTTTTGATCTTGCAGTTACTGACAAATCTATCATTGCGTGCTTGCCAAAAGATGTTATGAGGTGATCTAGAAAACTAATTCCAGTATTAATTGATGTCTTACCAACTCCATCAATGTTCAAACTGACAGATACATTCGTTTCTTTTGTTTCCCTTTTTATTTTCGCTTTTCTTGTTGTCATTATATCACCAGAGTATTTTTTATCACTTAAACCAGATTTAATATCTTCGGAAGAAAATTAATTGATTCGAGAATCATTGATACGTCTTGATCTATGAACATCTTCTTTTTGGCTTCAGGAAGTTTACCTGAGCCATAAATTCCACAGAAGGTTGCTTGGAAACCCAGTTCTGAGGCTTTTTGTGCCAAAATCATATCCTCCATGGAATCGCCCACATACAAACAATTTTTTGAGTTGAGACCCTTCATTGCTCTAATTAGTGACTGAGGATTTGGTTTTGCAAGATCCCGTGACTCGTCCTCAAGAAAAACTGAATTATTCACATTAAATTGATTCAAGATTTCTTTAAGAGAGGAACTGATAGCACTAAACCCTCTGCCTGTAACAATTGCAATTTTGTCGTTAAATTTTTGCTTTAAGGCTTCAACCAATTCAGAGGTTACAATAACCTGATCATTTTCTATAAATCCTTTTTCTGAAAACTTGGATTCCTTTTGGAAAATCTTTCTATATAACTCTGGACCGAAAAATAACTGATCAAATGTAGAGTGGATCAAATCATTTTTGTCTGTACTTGGATAGCCTAATCTTACCTTTACATCAAAAATGTCTGCATCAATTTTGTTCAGAAAATTTTCTATGTATGTTATTCCACTATCATCTGCATTATTAATTACATCAAGAATCAATTCGGTAGGATCCTTGTTTAGTTTCTTAGCAGCAATAAAGCACAAAATTCCAGCATATGTAATATCTATTTCATCGTTGAATCCACCAGTTGATTTGAATTTTAAAAGTAATTCATTCGTTAGTGGTGTATCTACAGTAATGTCAGCTATTTCTTTTAACACATAGGAAATGGTTTTGTTTATTGTTGTATCATATGATTTGGTTACATCAATCAATACTCCATCACAGTCAAATATGATGGAATCGAATTCGTCAGATTTCATCCTACTAGATCACGTATCGCAAGTAAAAATTTTGAATTCATTTCTTTAGTTCCAACTGTGACCCTAAGGCATCCTCTGTGTTTTCCAAGTTTTCCCAACTTCCTTATTGAGATTCCCTGTTCTGCTAGGGCATTATAGACTCGACTGTCTGAGCCTTTGGCATCAAATAATATGTAATTTGCTTTGGAGTCAAACACTTCAAAAATATCGTAGCTTCTTAGATTTTTAATCATATACTCTCTTTCTTTTTTGATCAAGGAAAAAATTGATGATATTTGTTTTGATTTTTGTAATGCTAAAATTCCCACCTCAATTGCAA
>CAZCFF010000009.1:0-23389 GCA_964497885.1 uncultured Candidatus Nitrosopelagicus sp. | reverse complement strand
CATCTATTTTTGGTCTAATCTCTTCAATCTTTGCCATTTTGATTCCAAGTTTTGAGCATGAATCAGTTGAAATAATTGCTGGACCACCAGCATTTGAAACAATTACAAGATCACCTTCTGTAGGGAGAGGTTGTTTAGAAAATGCTGTTGCATAATCAAAAAGTTCTTCCATGGTGTCAACTCTAATAGCTCCTGATTGTTTGAGTACTGCATCATAGATCTCATCTGAACCCATCAAAGCACCTGTATGCGACATTGCTGCTTTCGCACCCTCAGGACTTCTTCCTGACTTCAATACCAAAATTGGTTTTTTAATTTCGTTATTTTTTGTGATCTGTTTACATACTTTGAGAAATTCTTGACCATTTCCCATATCCTCAAGATACATAACAATAACTTTTGTCTGTTCATGATCAGCTAACATTTTCAATATGTCTATCTCAGTCATGTCCGCTTTGTTGCCCATACTTACAACAGCTGAAAATCCAATTCCTTGTGCACTGGCATCTTCAACAAGTGCAGCACAAATTGCCCCACTCTGTGACACAAGGGCGATTTGACCAGATTTTGGAGTTATTTTAAGAAAAGTAGAATTCATCATAGTTGCCGGTTCTAAGTTCATCACACCCAAACAATTTGGACCAATAACTTTTACATTATATTTAGCGGCAATCTCTTTTAATTTTTGTTCTAGTTTTTTACCTTCTTCATCCACTTCTTTAAAACCAGCTGTGATTACAACAGCGCCCTTGATTCCTTTTTTTCCACACTCCTCAAGAACTATCGGGACTATGGTGTTCTTTGTGATTACAACCGCGAGATCAATTGATTCAGGAACATCCATAACGCTTTTGTATGCTTTTTTATCAAACACTGTCTCTCTAGTTGGGCTAATAGGATAGACAGTTCCTTTGTAACCTTTCATAATATTAGACGTAATTGCACGACCTACACTACCTTCTTTATCAGATGCACCAATTACAGCTATAGATTTTGGAGAAAGGAAAACTGATTCAGACATAACAATGAATTCACTAATTTTCTATAATAAAGCTATTCATAATTATCTAACTACCTAACATTTTTCCAGCTAAATTTTCTCCCCTTGGAATCCATATAATTTTGAGGTTCGAAAATTTTGATATCAAAGACCATGCATCACGAGCCAAAGAGCGTAATTGTTCATTATTTATTGCAAAAGTATGGTTAAGTTGATTGACTGTATTTTTTGAATCACTATAAATAATTATTTCACCGTTAAGTTTTTCATATTTTTTTAATGCAGAAATTATTGCTAGATATTCTGCCTGATTGTTTGTTATTCCAGGCTTTTCCTCAAAGAATGATTCACCCGTTTCCTTGACAAAGAAGCCATAACCTGATTTTGCTCCACCTGATCCGTCTACATAGATATTAGTTATCATCTTTGAATAGGCTACAAATTTTCTTATTAAATTTATTGTAACTTTACATGTTTTTATGCATAAGAATATCTATAGCATATTCAAATTTTATGTATCATGATCAAACCTGGAAATACAGTAAAAGATATTAAAATTTCTAATGATTCTACTGCACATGATATTTTTAATGAGTTAGGACAATCAGGTGGTTTCGAATCACGAAATATAGCAGATGGTGTAGAAATTCTTACTGACATGATTCAGGATGAAAATTGTTTAAAATTTTTGTCGTTTATCGGTGCAATTGTTTCTACGGGTTTTAGAGGAATTATACGTGATATGATCAAAAAAAAATGGTGTGAT
This sequence comes from uncultured Candidatus Nitrosopelagicus sp., assembly GCA_964497885.1. GTDB lineage: Archaea > Thermoproteota > Nitrososphaeria > Nitrososphaerales > Nitrosopumilaceae > Nitrosopelagicus. The sequence continues at coordinate 21,623 of CAZCFF010000009.1, read as the reverse complement.
GTTGTAATAACAACTTGCGGTGCACTTGATCATGATATTGCAAGACATTTTGCAGAATACAAAGAGGGTTCTTTTACAATGGACGATAAGGAACTCGCAGATCAAAATATTCATAGATTAGGTAATGTATTAGTACCAATGGAAAATTATGGTCCGTTAATAGAGGAAAAAGTTCAAAATATTCTAGAACAAGCGTACAACGCTGGAAAAAAAGAATTTTCGACTGCGGATATTAATCGTGAATTAGGAAAATCAATGGGTGAAGATTCATTTCTTTACTGGGCTTACAAAAATAATATTTCTGTTATAGTACCTGGAATAATGGATGGTGCCGTAGGAAGCCAAGTATGGATGTTTGCGCAAAAACATCCAGATTTTAAACTAGATTTGATTGAGGATGCAAATTTTTTATCAGGACTAATATTCAAAGCAGAAAAATCTGGAGCATTGATGCTTGGAGGTGGAGTTCCAAAACATCATACGTTATGGTGGAATCAGTACCGTGAAGGATTAGATTACGCAGTCTATGTAACTACTGCACAAGAGTTTGATGGTAGTCTAAGTGGTGCATTAGTTAGAGAAGCAATATCATGGGGAAAAGTAACCAAACATGCAAAGGAAACTACAATACATGCAGAAATTACTACAGTGTTCCCTTTCATGTATAAAGCACTTTTAGAAAAACTAGAGAAGTGAAAATTCAATAAAACATTAAAAATCAGTGTTTGATATTTTTCAAATATGGATCATCATAATTTTAAGGGTAAAGACATTCCACATATCAAACTCAATTCAAAAATGAATATCAAAGAATTAGTTGAAATTTATGCAAATTCAGGTTTCAATGGAAGGCAGTTAGGCGAGGCTGCGAAACTATATTCAAAAATGATTCATGAGAATGCAACAATCTGTCTTACCGTTGCAGGAGCACTGACGCCTGTCGGATTTGGTGGAATAATCAAAACATTACTAGAAAAAGGATTTGTAGACTGGATTGTTACTACTGGTGCGAATGTATATCATGAAGATCACTTTGCATGGGGTTTTCCTGTCAAGCAAGGACATTCTGAAGTAGACGACAATATTTTGTATGATAAGGAAATTGTACGTATTCGTGATGTATACGTGAAATTTTATGAAACATTAGAAATGGAAGATCAGGTTATTCAGAAAATCTTTCAGAATAAAATTTTAGATAAACCATTCACAACTGCAGAATTTTGTAATGTTTTGGGGAACATAAGTAAAAAAAAGGCGAAATATCCAGAAAAAAGTTTTGTCACTACTGCGTACGAACTTGATGTGCCAGTCTATGTTTCCACCCTAAAGGATTCATCATTAGCACTAAATCTTGCAATCCATCGTTTAAAGAATAAAACATACAATCTAGATTTTGTAAGAGAGATTATTGAGCAGGCAGGAATTGTTTACAATGCCAAAAAATCTGGTATTCTAGAATTAGGTGGTGGTGTACCAAAAAATACGGCACAGCAAACTGGTCCACTTCTAGATCAAATTTTGAGAAAGGATCATGGCGGACAAGATTATATCATACAGATAACGGATGCTAGACCTGACACAGGTGGACTGTCTGGTGCGACACTTGAAGAAGGAAAAAGTTGGGGAAAAGTACAAGACTCACATGAAGATTTGATCACCGTATATGCCGATGCAACTATTGCATTTCCTATATTAGCATTATATGCTATTAGTAATGAAAAACCAAGAAAACCAAAACGCCTATACAAAAAACTTGATTCATACTATGAATCTCTTCGAGATTCTGCGATAAAAACTCCAGACAAATTTGCAAAATTATTAAAAGAATCAAAAATTAATTTAGACTGAATCGTTTTTGAATAATTTTGTTAGTTTGATTATCAAATTTATGGTAAACATATAGATCACAGTAGAAATCATTTGTGAGATTATTGATGCCATGTATGGTTCATAATTTAACAAAAGCAAGTAATACTGCAAGCTCCATCTTGCAACAGTATAAACAACCTCGCTAATACCTAATGATGAGATGATTTTGACGAGATCCGATTTTAATAATGATTTGTCAGTTTGGCCATTTTCTAAAACATATTTTTTCCTATTATCAAGATAAAATAATCCACCAAATGTTGAGAAGAACACTGTATAATCTACAATTAAGGTTAAACTGGTGTTCAGATAATCTTCCTGACTAGAAAAATAATCTGCCGCTATGGCAGATATTACTATCGAGGCTGCAAAGGCAATTAGAATATTTTTGTTTAGTTTGAGATATTCCTTGTATTTTGGTTTCATATTTTTTTTTAATTCAGTGATTTATAGTGTTTTTAGTGAAAAATCATAAATTACAATCGATGTGATGAAAGGTATGATGTTAGATTATGCTCAACCAGTCTACCGACCACCATCCGAAGCAAAGTCATTAATTTTTCAGGTAACTTTAGGTTGCTCATTTAATCAATGCTCATTTTGTGATATGTATAGAAACAAAGAATATGCTGAAAGATCATGGGATGAGATCAAAGCAGAAATTGATTTGATGGCAAAGCATCTTCCTGATACTACTAGAATTTTTCTGGCAGATGGAGATGCATTAAATTTATCAACTGACTACATGGTTAAGATTGTTGAATATCTTTACAAAAATTTTCTGAAACTAGAAAGAGTATCTTGTTATGCTATGCCTATGAACTTACTTAAAAAAACTCCAGAGGAATTGGAAAAAATGAATAAAGCGGGGTTGAATATGTTATATCTTGGAATAGAAAGTGGATCTGATATTATTTTAAAAAAGATTACAAAAGGTGCTACGTCGGAAACCATCATAAAAGCATGCAAAAAAGCAATGGAAACTGGATTTACATTATCATGCATTATCATTTTAGGTTTGGGAGGAAAAACTTACACAAAGGAACACATTGAGGGAACAGCACGTGTAGTAAATGCTGCATCACCACATTATCTTGGTACATTAACTCTGATCTTGGAAACGGGGGTGAAGGAAGAATTCCTAACAAAGTTTGGTGAAGAATTTTATCCAATAAATGATGATGAAGCATTGATTGAACTCCATGATTTAGTTCAACAAATTGACATCAAAGAAAAAATGGTATTTAGAGCAAATCATGGTTCTAATGCATACAACATAGCTGGAACATTCCCTAATGAGAAAGATGCGATGCTTGAAAAAATTACTTGGTTAAAGGAGCACCCAGAAAATATTAGACCAGAAGGGTTTAGAGCTTTCTAATGGGTCCACAGGGATTTGAACCCTGGATTTTCGCCGTGTAAGGGCGACGTCATAACCGAGCTAGACCATGGACCCAGCAAATTTCTTGTTAAAAACCATTTAAACTTTGAGAAGTTATTTTTTGGAATTAGATCCCGAGCCTATATTCCTAAAAACTGCAAAATTTCAAACTAACGAATAATAGTGTTGAATTTTCTATATTACATTATGAATTCAGTAGTAATCGCAAAGTTTGGCGGAAGCGTGATTGGGGTTGATGGAACCTCAATACCATCGATAATTGAGAGGATCAAATCACTTACTGGCAAATCCAAAGTAATTGCAGTTTTTTCTGCCCCTTTGACTACCGTTGATGGGAACCGCAGATCATTGACAGATGTTGCTCTAGAACTAGGAAAAATAGCTGAAGGCGGAACTGTTCCTGATTTAACTATTATAAGAAAAACATATGAAAAAATTTCCGAGTTGATAGATTCTAAATTTCAAAATGAATGTAAGATAATGATTGATGACTACTTGGAAAAAGTTAAGACCGAATTAGAAAAAGTGGTAAAAAATAAAGAGTTTGCGGATGAAACACGTTCTAAAACGCTAGCATTTTCTGGGGAAATCATAATGTCGCAAATGATGGAATACATTCTAAAAAGTAATAACATCAAATCACAGTTCGTTGGACTGGAAGATTGGCCCATTATAACTGATAATAACATAGAATCTACAAACTTTCTCGTAAACGAATCAAGTAAAAATATTGATCATGTAGAAAAAATGCTTGACGAAAATGATGTAATATCAATTGGAGGTTTCATAGGTCGCACCAAAGACGGAGTAATAACGACATATGAAAGAGGTGGATCTGATAGAACCGCTGCAGATTTGGGAATTTTACTGCACAAAAAATTTGATGTAAAAATTGATTTAGAGAAAGATAGATCAGTTGTTTCGGCAGATCCTAAAATTGTGAGTGATGGACTGACAGAAGTCAGTAGTTTATCATACAATGAAGCTAGATTAGCTGGAATGTTTGGGATGAAAATTCTAGATCCTATCGCAATTAAAGAGATTTTAGAAAATGGTGCATCATTACCAATAATTATTACAGATATAAAAAATCCTGACAAGTACACAGAAGTTACGAGAAAAATTTCTGCTGAAAGTGGTCATCCAATAAAAATTGTTACTGGAAAAAAGAATTGTGCAATATTAAAAATAGAGGAAGAAGCAATAGATAAATTACTAAGATCACTTGAAAATGAAAAAAGATACAGTGAGTTTATAGAATTATCTCCATTCATCAAAGATGGAATAAAATTTGCTAGAATACTATTCCTTGATGGTGATTATGTCAAACGAAATGAAAAATATATTCTGGGCTTTGATGCACTTGCAACAATTACATACAATAGAGGTGTAGTTACGTTGATTGGGGATGAAATGTGGAGAGTTCAGCAAATTGTGTCAAAAACTAGCGCGAAAATAGGTGAAGCTGGATTGAATATACTCAACATAGATGCACAGGAGGAAACTTCAAGAATAATTATTGTGATTGAAGATTCTGCAGATAACATCAAAAAAGCTATTAATGCAGTTCATAGTGAACGATCAAATATCAAATTCATTTAGGCGTAATTATTTAAATTACCAAAATTGGGTAAGGCTATATGAAAGAGACAGGTAAAATTTGGATGAATGGAAAATTAGTTCCATTCAAGAATGCTAAGGTTCATGTTCTTACTCATGCACTACATTACTCAACAGCTGTTTTTGAAGGAATAAGATGTTATGATACGCCTAATGGTTCTGCAATATTTCGACTTCCGGAACATGTTGACAGGTTTTTTAACTCTGCAAAAATGTATGGTATGAAAATGCGTTACTCAAAAAAACAAATCAGTAATGCAATAATCAAGACAGTAAAAGCTAGTGGGCTCAAAGAATGCTACATAAGACCATTAGCCTATTACGGTTATGGTACAATGGGGCTCACGCCTACATTAAACAAGGTTGATGTTTCCATTGCATGCTGGAAGTGGAAAATGGGCGAATCAAAAGCTGGAAAATTTTCAGGTGCAAAATGCAAAATTTCAAAATGGATAAGAATTGATTCAAAGTCACAACCTATGCAGTCTAAATCAGCTGCAAATTATTCAAACGCCGCTTTGGCACGTGTTGAGGCATTAAAAAGTGGATATGATGAAGCCATAATGCTAAACAATAAAGGAAATGTAGCGGAAGGTAGCGCAGAAAATATTTTTGTTGTTAAAAATGGAATAATAAAAACACCACCATTAGATGCTGACATACTAAATGGAATTACAAGGAATAGTGTAATTCAATTAATAAAAAAAGAACGCATAAAATTAATTGAAAAAAATATTACAGTCAATGAATTGTTAAAGGCTGATGAAGTTTTCATGACCGGGACTGCTGCAGAAGTAAAATCTGTAACAAAAATTGATAAAAATTCGATAGGAAATGGTAGTGTGGGAGAAATTACTAAGGAGTTACAAAAATCATTCATGGATATTGTCATGGGCAAAGACAAACGCTTTGTTCGTTGGTTGACTTATCTCTAGAACAAGTTTTTTACTGAATAGTTAGTATGAAAACTATGGAAACATCTTCTAGTTCTGACAAAGATATTTGTTGGTTTTGTAAAAAGGGAAGACACTCAGAATGTATGAAGGAGATTCCATTTGATGCTAAAACAGAGGGTCCTGATGATTGTACATTTAACACAAAAATAATCCCATGTAAATGCACCCATGGCAATAAAAAATAATTTAGTAAAGCGGGTCTAATGGGATTCGAACCCATGACAGCCGGATTAAGAGTCCGGTGCGCTACCTGGCTGCGCTATAGACCCATAAAAAAAGAAAACAATACTGTCTTTATTTAAACTTGGGTTAAGCCCTAGTTTTTAATTTCTTCTGGAATTTGACTATATTTTTCAAGAATTGTGGTAAGTGCAGTAGAAACAGGAACATTATTCATTTTTTTCTTTTCTGCAAGAAGTTTTTGATATGCATCAAGTGTGATATACACTGGTATGGAACCATTTCCTTCCAGTAAGCCTCTCACGTTATAGAGAGCATTTTCCATTCCTTTTTCTGCACTCTTAGCAAATTTGAGCTTGTCAACAATACCACCCAAAGGACCTAATGGCATTTCATAATTAACCGTCATTGTTACACGTGTAAGATTTTCTTCTAGTGCTTTGAACTCGTTAGTTATTTCCCAGCGCTTGAATTTTCCTTTAATCATTTTTGCAGAAATCTTCTCATTTCTGTCAAATTCTGTAGTCTCACAATCCCAGGTTAGACGTTTTCCATCAAAGTCACCTATGATTCTAAATGTAGTTCCTACACCCATTCCTTCTTTGATATCCATAGGAATTACTGTCATTCCAACACGCTCTTGGTCTTTCAATTGATCAGAAACATGTTCAGGTCGTGCAAAATAGGTAAAGACCGTTTCAACTGGTGCCTTGATGTCTATTGATTTGCTAACTAAGGTCAACGATGTTCACTCTTTTGGGTCGGGATATAAAGATTTTGCCAATTACTAGAATGGTTACCTTACATTATATTAGTAAGGAGATAAAATAATGGAAATGAAATATTCTACGATCATTATTATGTTATTACTTGTTTTTCCAGCGATCGGTTTGTTAGAAGCTCAGGCCCATCCACTCTTTAACTCATCAGAAGAATGGATAGGAGATCATCGGGTTCAGATTTCAACTCAACCTGAAATACCTGCGGTCGGAGAAAAAATACAAGTTCTTCTTAGAGTATCTGATGCAGATTTCGAGGAATTGGATAGATTTTTGCTAGGAATTAGAATTTTTTATCATGAAAACCAAATTGGTGCTATACAACCTGTAGTTTATGAAAATGGGCATATAGAAATGGATTATGTTTTTGAAGAATCTGGAAATCATATTTTTAAAGTGGATTTATACGATGTGGCAGAAGATGGGGGAGTGTTAACTTATGTATTTAACATAAGTGCTCAAAGTCCGTTTGGATATATCTTCATAGGCGCCATAACTTGCGGTGGAATTATGGGTGGAGTGATCTTTGGCTATATTTATTTTTCAAAAATAAGATCTAAACTTAGACGGTAGTATGAATAGACTTTGAATTTAATCTAAATGCAAACAAAGTAGTTAAAAGAACCATAGCGAAAAGTAATATCCCAATTCCTAAATGAACTGAAACAAGTACGGCATGTAATTTCATATCAATGACTAATGCTCCTAGAGTTATTTGAGTTACAACAAATATACCAGCTAGTGCACTAGTGGTACGAATTTTCCAATGAGAGTTTTTTGTGATCCATGAGCCAACTGCAGTTGCCACAATCAATACACCAGTTGTTGCTGCAACCAATCTATGCACCCATTCAATGAAATATTCATCGTCAGGTAAAAGTCCATTTGGACACATAGGCCAATCAGGACAGGTCAAACCTAAACCTGCTGCAGAAATGTATCCTCCTATAAACATCAGTGAGTAAAGAACTATCAAAGATGCTAATGCCAAGTATCGTAAGGCCAAATTACTCTACTATGATTGTTCCAACCATACCCATCTCTCTGTGACCAGGTACAGTACATATGTAATAGTATGTTCCTGGTTCACCAGGGATAAATTCAGAACTTCCAAATTCTCCAGGTTTTAATGGAGCGTTTGGAGATGCAACTGCAGTTCCTCCTAATATTCCACCAAATCCTTCCTCATCCAATGTAACACCAAATGCGTGGAATGATTTTCCATCATTGATAATATCAAAGATTATTCTATCACCTACTTTGGCATTAATCGTTGGATTATTGTCCGGTTCACCAGGCAATGCATTAAAAGCTAATGTCCTAAAGTCAGATGATTCAATGAAGTTTAGTGTTATAGGTATGTCTTCACCAGTTTGCTCTACGATAGGTGCTTGTTCTTGATCGGTAATACCAGCAAATGCTTGTCCAGCAGGGGAAAGCTCTGAAATCCAGTAGTCACCTAGAGCAAAGAAGATTATTCCACCAACGATACACAAACCGGCACATATAGCCATCATACTTCCCATTCGTCCTGGTGAAGTTCTGTAAATTGTTTCGTCGTTTTCACTCATCTTTATCACCTAATGTCCAGCCTTGTCGTCGTGATGTGGGTTAAGTTGTGAATATGGATAATAATATTTTCCACCTAGACCAAATGGATCATCCATATTGGCAGGTTTTCCTCTTGCTGTACTGTAAATCATATTAGCCAAAAATATCACCATGCCTACAGTTATAATCATGGCTCCAACAGTGATAATTTGGTTCATTGCAATCCATTCAGGAATTTCTGGATAATCGAATATTCTTCGTGGCATGCCATAAAGACCCAACAAGTGCTGTGTAAAGAATGTTAATGATGCTCCAACCATTGATAAGATAAAGTGGATTACACCAAGTTTTTCATTATACATTCTGCGTGTTACATATGGGAATAGATAGTAGAAGAATCCAATAGTTCCAAAGGCAATTGTTCCAAACACGAATAGATGGAAGTGACCTACAACCCAGTACGAATCATGTGTGATAAAGTCTAATGGCATAGCAGTATTAACTACTCCTCCTGCACCTGCAGAGAAGAATAATGCAATTCCGCCTACAGCCCACATCATTGGTGTGGCGAACTTGATTCTACCGTTCCACATAGTGGCTAGGAAGTTGAAAACGTGCATGGCTGAAGCGGGAACAGCTGCCAATGTACCAACCATAAATACAGTTTTTTCGGTAAATGACATTCCTGTGGCAAACATATGATGAGCCCAAGATGCAAATGCAACTATCGATAAAAGTACAAATGCAAAAACTCCAGATGAATGACTGAATATGGGTCTACGCGAAAATCTCGGTATAATTTCATACATCATTCCAATCGCAGGAATAACAAGCACATAAACTTCAGGATGGAATGTAAACCAAAACAGGTGTTGATATGCAATAGGATCACCGCCTACAAGCGGATTAAAGAATCCAGTTGCTCCCAGTCTATCTGTTAATAACATCAAAAGTGCGGCTGCGAATGTTGGAATAGCCATAATTGCAATTACTGATGTTGCTAAAAATGACCATGCCAAAAGTGGAACTTTACCAAGCGACATATCAGGATGTTTACATTTTAGAATAGTAACAACAAAGTTGATACCTCCTAGTATTGATGAGACTCCCAATACTTTTAATCCAAAAATCCACATTTCAGCTGCAGGTGCAGGAGCACTGATTACTGAATAGGGCGGATTTGCATACCAACCAAAGTCTGCCATACCAAGCCAAACAAGTACGGCTGCTGGTGGAATCATCCAGAATGCAATAGCATTCAATTTTGGATATGCCATGTCTTTGTATCTTACCATAATTGGTACAAGATAGTTACCAACAGCTGATGCAGATGGAAGTAAGAACAAAAAGATCATGGTAGTTCCATGTGTTGTGAATAGCCTGTTGAAAGTCATAGAGTCCGCAATAAGTTGCGCACCAGGTGCAAACAACTCAGCACGGATTGCAATAGCCATTGCACCGCCTATGAACATAGCCATAATTGAGAAAATTAGATACAATAACCCAACATCCGTATGATGAGTTGAGAACATTATTTGCCATATCGGACGTGGTTTTGCTAATGTTAGTACCAATTTCTACCCTCCATACTTTGATTTAGTTTATCGTGTAGCATTAAATGTGACGCCATTATGCTCCCTCCACAAATAGTTTCGCACGCATATTATAATGAATTAAACCACAATATTCTCTACATTGTATATCAAACTCGCCTGCCTTATCAGGAGAAAACCAAACTGTGTTAATCCTTCCCGGAACTGCATCCAACAGTACAACAAAATCTGGTATATTGAAATTGTGATTAACATCTGTACTGTGAATTTCGAATTTGTATGCATGATCCTTTTTCAAATGAAGTTCACCTATTTCCTTTGTACCATCTTCATGCTCAAAAGTCCAGTACCATTGTTGGGCAGTGACTTTGATGACTTCAGCGTCTTCTGGTACATGTTCAATTAGATTTTCAATATTCCACGCTTCAGCACCAACATAACATAGAAGTGCAATTACAACTGCAACGTATATCCATTCAGGCCAGTTAGAGTGTCCCATTTTTACAAGTCACCCTTATCCTCATATGGAGTACGTTTAGCTTTTGGATTTGATTCCCTAAATCTCCAAACTTGCCATACCATAGTTCCAGAAATAACTCCTCCAACAACAAAGGCTACTACCATCATACGGAAAAAGAGATTCCAGATTTCGTTGCCCCTATTAACATATTCTCCAGGAGTTTCAGCCGCAAATGCCAGATGAATCATTGGAGTAGCAAATAATACAATTAGGATGATTGGTGCCCATATCGTTCTCATAATCGGTTATTTTGACGTGACCTACAAATTCTATTTAAAGTTATGTAAGATTTCCAATCACCAATCTTGTAAAAATCGATCTGCATCCATTGCATTAATTCCTGAAAGCGATAATTTCTCATCATGATGTTTTATGATTGTAAGAGAGCAATTTGCAATTATTAATTCAAATAAAGCTAATGGTTTTAGATCTATCACTTTGGCAATGACCGACTTGATTGGATCCATATGAGTAACAAGTACTACATTTTCTTGATCGTGTTTTTTAATTGTGTAATCTACCATATCCATTACACGTTTTTGCACATCTGGAAATGTTTCTACATTATGTTTTGATATGATAGGATCATTGCTATAGAATTTTAAAAAAACATTACCATGTTTGGCAAAAATTTCATCATATGGCATACGTGTAAATTTTCCCATATCTAACTCGATAAGCCTTTCATCCAATTTGTACTCAATTGACTTACTCTCTGCAATAATTTTTGCAGTATGATCTGCACGCTCAATTGGGCTTGAATAGATGGCGGATATATCAAGAGGTTCTAGATATTTTCCGATTTTTTCAGCTTGCTCTATTCCAGTTTTAGTTAAAGGGACACCATCGGTACGTCCAGCAAGTATACGTTTTGTATTATTCTCTGCTTGACCATGTCTTAGGAATATTATCATTTTGGCTTGATTCAAATTTCAAATAGAGATAATAATAACATTGTTAGATCCAATTCATGAAAATTGGAATTATTGGTGGGACCGGAGGTATGGGTAAAGGATTTGCTTTGAGATGGTGTAAAAAACATGAGATAATAATTGGCTCGCGTGATGCTGAACGAGCAATATCTGCTGCAAATGAATATTCTGACTTGGCAAAAGATACCTATGTAAATATTGATGGAAAAATCTTAGGTAAGGATAATATTTCAGTTGCAAAAGAATCTGAAGTTTTGATTCTATCAATTCCATACGAAAATATTGATGCAATTTGTTCGCAACTATTACCCGAGATTAGTGATGAGTGTATCGTCATCTCGCCTATTGTTCCAATGACAAAAACTGATGTAGGATTTGAATGCGTAGCAATTAAAGAGAACAAACCGTTCTCACATCAAGCAGTTGAAAAACACATGAAAGATAAAACAAAATTAGTTTCTGCATTTCATGTCATTTCAGAAAAAAAACTTGTCAATCCTACACTATCTTTAGATTATGATATCTTTGTCGCAGGTGATGATAAAAATTCTGTTGAAGTAGTAAACGGATTAATTAATGAAATTGAAGGATTGCGATCAATTTACTTAGGTCCTGGTGCATTAGCATATCTTGTTGAGATGTCAACACCATTATTGCTAAATGCAATGATTAGAAATAAAATGAAAAATCCTGGAATCAAACTTATTTAAAATACACAAACAACAAAACAGACATGAGTGAAGAATATCCTCGCCGTGGAAGAAATTGGTTCACAGCTATGGGAATAATGTTTATGGTTGTTGCTGCAGTTACATTGGTAAGGGATTTAATAATTTGGGGACCTGATTTTGTTATACAATTCTTTTTTAATTCTGAAGTTAATCCCCAAAAAGTTTCGTTGGGTGCTATTAGTTTTGGAATATTTATGATCATATGGGGGTTCAAAAAATCAAATGCCGGAATACGATAAATTTTTACGAAAACAGAAAATTTTACGTTTAGCTACTATCAGCAAAAATGGTTTGCCACATGTAGTTCCAGTCTGGTATTTATACAGTAAAAAAAGGATCTATATTGGAACAAATACAAAAACTGAAAAAGCAAAAAATATCAAATATAATAAAAAAGTGAGTTTTTGTGTTGATGTGGGAATAAATGCCCCAAATATTATTGGTATTATGTGTCAAGGAAGTGCTAAACTAATTAAAGAAAAAACTACTATAATCAAGCTGGAAAAAAGAATACTCTTGCGCTATTTTAAAACACTAAACAATAAATCCGCAAAAGAACTCTTAGATGATACTGATTGTATTATTGAGATTATACCAAAAGAATATTCATTTTGGAAGTATTAACGAACAAAATCTTCTATTTTATTCATGGAAGACTCTAAAATTTCCATATTAGGCAAATAGACAATTCTGAAATGTCCACTTCCATACTTGGTACCAAAACCAGAACCATGAACTGTTAGAACATTTTTCTGTTTTAATAACTCCAAAACAAATTCCTTATCAGATTGAAATCTATTATTTTCTATTTTAGGAAATGCATAAAATGCACCTTTTGGAGTTGAGCATGATATATTATTCATAGAATTTAATCTGTTGATAACATAATCTCTACGTTTTTTTAGTTCTGTCACAAAATTTGTAATATAATCTTGTGGTCCACGTAATGATTCTAACGCTGCATATTGTACAGGAAGATTAGTTGAAATTCTTACTCTAGCTAATTTAGGTAAATTTTCTCTGATTGAATCTAACTTTGGTGAATCGTTAAAAACAATGTAACCAATTCGCCATCCAGACATCAGATGTACTTTAGAAAAACCATTTAGAAGAATGACCGGTGCGTCACCAGAAACTTTTCCAATACCTGTAAATTTTTCATCAAACACTATTTTATCATATATTTCATCACAAATAATGTACAGATCATGTTCATTTGCTATATCAACAATTTCTTTTAGTGATTTTTCATTAAATATCAAACCAGTTGGGTTGTTTGGTGTGATTAAACATATTGCAACCGTCTTTGAAGAGATTTTTGATTTGAGATCATCAATGTTAGGTTGAGATGTTGCCAAGTCAACTTCAAATTCAATTGGGTTTCCACCATGTAATCTTACATATGATGCATATGGTGGATAATATGGACCAGGTAACAAAACTTCATCCCCATCTTCAACAACAGATGAAATAATCATGTCTAATCCTTCTGATACACCGTTGGTTACAAGAACGTGCTCAGAACTAATTGATAATCCCTTAGAATTTTCTTTTTTTGCTATAGCATTCAATAATTCTGGAAGACCTTCAGATTGAGTGTAAAAATTATTTCCATCATTAACCGCATTAATCAATGCGTGTTTTACATTTTCTGGTGGTTGAAAACCAAACTGTACAGGATCACCTATATTGAGATAGTCTACAGTTTTACCCTGTTTTTCAATTTCTCGAGCAGCCGTAACAATATCCCGTATAGCATATTCAACACCTGCAACCTTTTTTGACACTTTCATTAATCAGACAGATATTTAGACTAGTTTAATTCTTACGTGTTTGGACCCGTTGCATAGCCTGGATAGTGCGGGTGGCTTCGGACCACCAGGTCAAGGGTTCGAATCCCTTCGGGTCCTTTTTTTTATAATCAAGTATATTAAAGATAATTTGCAAAAGATTCCATGAGTCCAGGAATTGGCTTGATGGATAGGAGGTTAAAGACCGAAAAAGATGCCATATCATTAGCAATGTCTGGTATTTTGAAAAAATACAAAACAAAATCTGAAAAAATTGAGATCTTGGAGACAAAATACGATGATGATGCAGGAGATTGGTATGTTGCTTTAGGTTGGCAAGACAAACGTGCAATAATTAAAATGGATTCTGTTTTAGCTAGTATAATAGAAATTAAAGAGATTAACTAGTTTTAAAATCAACGTTTGGTCCAGACTCTTGGTTTGGTATGAGAAGTAAACCTCCACCATGTAGTTGTTGGATTAACTGCATTACTTCTTTTTCTACTTGTGTGCGTTGAAGACCAGTGGATTGTGCAAAAATATCTACTAATTCTGTAACCTTTCGTTTACCATTACATGAACGCCAGAAATCAATAATTGCTTGGTTAACCATAAATCCCTGTTCATGTTCATTCGCCAAAACCAAAGAACCGTCCTCCTGCTTAACTACCGAGCCTACACCCTGTGGTAAAGCAGTTTCGTAATTAATTGGTGCCGGTGTTGCTTTTGCTCCCATATTTTTCATCAATGCTTTTGCTTCGTCTGACATTTTATCCATCGACCAAGGAGGATCCCATACTATATCGACATTTACATTATTTACTCCTGGGACTTTTTTTGTATATCTTTTAACATCATCGACCATTGTATCATGAAGGGGACAACCTTTTGTTGTCATAGTCATTTTGATATTCACATCATTATTATCAGAAATATCGATACCGTAAACTAGACCCATATCAATAATTGATAGAGGAACTTCAGGATCCATACATTGCTTCAAAGATGACCTAACTTGGTCTGTTGTGATGTTGTCCATTTTTTATTTGGTATAAGAGAATAAATAAAAACTTTCTATTAATTAGCTCCGAATAATTTTGTTATAGATTCCTCGTATGGCGGTTTTATCACACCTTTTTCTGTAATAATACCAGAAATCAAATCAGGTGTGGTTAGATCAAAAGCTGGGTTAATTACGGTTATATCATCAGGCGCAGTTTTTTTATCTCCAATGCCTGTAACTTCACTCGCATTTCTTTGTTCTATAATAACGTCCTCAGGATTGCTTTTCAAATCAAATGTTGAGAGCGGTGCCGCAACATAAAATGGAATATTATGCTGTTTTGCCATTGTGGCTACCTGGTATGTTCCAATTTTGTTATACACGTGACCAGTTCGCAATATTCGATCTGCTCCAACTACAACTCTGCTTACAAGATTATTTGCCATAGTATAACCTACCGCTGTATCTGGAATAATGGTAACATCAATTCCATCATGTTTTAACTCAAAAGCAGTTAGTCTTGATCCCTGTTGTACAGGTCTAGTTTCTGTTGCAATTACTTTGATATTTTTTCCACTTTCCTTTGTGGCTCTAATAACACCTAAAGCTGTACCATATCCCACAGTAGCTAATGCACCAGCATTACAATGCGTCATTACTGAATCATTATTTTGGAATAACTGTGAACCATGTTTTCCCATCTCTTGGTTAATTTTGATATCCTCATCAGCCATTTGTTTTGCCTTGGCAATTATGGACTCTTTGATTTCATCTACTGAATCATTTTCTTTTGCAACTTTCATTATTTGCTCCAAACCCCAAACTAAATTGACAGCAGTGGGTCTTGTCATAAAGAGAATTTTTTGTGCTTTTTGTAAATCATCTAACAATTCTTCTTTAGTTTCTGCCTTACTTTGTAATCCCGCTAACGCCATTCCAAATGCTCCTGATACGCCAATGGCAGGAGCTCCACGAACTACAAGTGTTCTAATTGCTTCAGCTACATCATTATAATCAGTAAATGTTACAAAAACCAATTCATTTGGAAGTTTAGTTTGATCTATCATTATGACTTGATTATTTTTCCATTCTATCGTTCTTAGTGTCATCTACCTTCAGAAAATCCTAAAAGAGGTTATAATACTTGCCCAAGCTAGTATGAATAATTAGTTAAGCATTTTATTGTCATAAGAACTCGTAAAGTAGATTGATTGATAGTTCAAGACTGGATAAAGTAGATTCTTTAGGAATGTGTAAAGTTTACGATAAATGGCCAGAGATAGCAGAATCAAGCTTCAATATGGATTATGAGCCAATTGAATATGATAAGATAGATCATATTGTTTTTGCTGGTATGGGAGGATCTGGATCATTAGGCGATATATTTTCTGCAATATTGTCAAAATCCAATGTTCATGTATCTGTAGTAAAAGGATACCATTTGCCAAAAACTGTAAATTCAGATACACTTGTTGTAACAACTAGTATATCTGGAAACACTACTGAAACTCTTTCTGTGTTAAATTCTGCAACTAAACAAAATTGTAAAGTGATTGGCTTCACTTCTGGTAATAAAATGGAAGAATATTGTACAAAAAATAACATTGACTGTCGAAAGATTGAACAAATACATTCACCACGTTCTTCATTTCCTGCTTTCTTGTATTCGATGCTTAACACACTAAAACCAATTCTACCTATTGGAAAAAATGATATTTTAGAATCAATATCACATCTAAAAAATCAACATGCTAAAATCTCATCAGAAAATCTTTCAGATACAAACCCTGCTATTTCTCTTGCTGAATGGATTGTTGGAATACCAGCAATATACTATCCGTGGGGTCTTGAGGCTGCCGCAATTCGTTTTAAAAACTCGTTTCAGGAAAATGCCAAATCACATGTAATGGCTGAAGATGTGATTGAAGCTTGTCATAATGGTATAGTTGCTTGGGAAAAAAAGACAAATGTTCAGCCTATTCTGATTAGAGGACAAGATGATTTTGTCAAAACTGCCGAATTATGGAAAATTCTAAAATCCTTTTTTGAGAAAAATCAGATTGAGTATAAAGAAGTAGTTTCAGTTGATGGAAGTATAATTTCCAAAATAATAAACCTCATTTATTTATTAGATTTTACAACAATATACCACTCAATTTTGAATGGCACTGATCCATCACCTGTTTCTTCAATTGATTTTATAAAAAATCAATTATAATTAATAAGAAACATCAACCGTGTCAAGTCTCCATGACTGTTTCACAAAAGTATTTTTCAAATCAGTTCCTTTTTTAACAGATGCCTCAAGTAATCCCAAGCAAGCAATTTGGGCTCCACAATCACCAGCAAATTTTGGAGGAACAGCGAAAAATTTGCATTTTTGTCTTTTAGATATGCTTTGAAGCATGGTTGACAATCTTTTATTTGCCGCTACACCACCCACAATCATTAATTCATTTTTTTTGGTAAAAGATAGAGCACGTTCTGTAGCCTCACAAATCATCGCGAATGCAGTCTCCTGAAGTGAAAAACATATGTCTTCTGTATTTTTATCAACAGCCGATTTTGTTGCAGAAAGTAACCCAGAAAATGATACGTCATTTCCTCTTACCGAATAAGGAAGAGGAATATAGTTTGTTCCTCTTTGTGCAAGCTTCTCAAGTTTTTGTCCACATGGTGAGGGAAATCCAAGAGATCTACCAAACTGATCAAGTAATTGTCCTAAAGTAATATCTAATGTTTCACCAAAAACTCTCCATCTTCCAGCCAAAAAAGCCAGTAACATAGTATGTCCACCTGAAACCAGTAAAACAAGAGGATTTTTTGCTCCAGTCAACATTTTCCCTAATTCAATATGACCAATTGCATGATTCACCGGATAGATTGGAATTTTATAGAAAGATGAAAGTGTTCTAGCTACTACTGCACCTACACGTAAACATGGACCAAGTCCTGGACCAGCAGCGTATGAGATTATATCAATATCTTTTACAGATATCTTTGCTTCTTTCATGGCTTCCCGTAATGTATCACTACTTTTTTCGACATGATGCCTAGAAGCCTCTCTTGGGTGAATCCCTTCACCTTCGGGAGGAAGATAAATGTCACGTATATCAGAAAGAATTTTGCCTCGTTTTCCATTTTTATCTAGTATCGCACATGAAAAAGTATGTGCTGTACTTTCAATTCCAAGACCGATCATTTTATCCCCTACTCAAACTTGAAACAATTTTAATTACATCGCCGTGTTTTAATTGGTGATCAGCGCCAATTCTCTGTTTTGTTTTAACATCTATACCAAACAAAAATCCTTTTGCAATATCTTGATGTATTACTTCCGCAAGATCTTTTGCAGTAGCATTATCAGGTAAGAGTTTGGCGTCAGGAAGAACTTCGCCATCCTTATTTGAAAACTTTGTTTCATCCTCTACGGGAAAGACAACAATCATTTTTAATGTTCTAAATACTGCATAATTTAGGGCAGTTTGTATTCCAGTTGAGTTTAATTTTGACAGTACATTTTCGACTAGATTCAATGCTTCTTTCTGTGCTGAGGACATATTCATATTTTTGTTTGCAACAAATTTTTCGTTTCCTGGTATGTAATCAATCATGTTTGCTTTAGCAGCCTTTTTCAATACTAATTCAGTTTCTGCACTACAATTTACAATATCTCTATTTTTGTGGATTTCATCTGTCATTCCCAAATCTTCACATAAATCAGCCTTGTTTGCAGCAATTAGCATGGGTTTAGTATTTTTTCTTAACATCTGCGCAAACTTGGCAAGATCGGAATCATCCCATTCTTTCGGCTTTTTGGTTAGCAAGTTCAGATTTTGTAAAACATGATGAACATGATGAGTTTTAACACCAAGTCCACTAAAACGCTCCGTAATAGCATCAACTGGTTTGGTTGACTTTTTCTCTATCTCATTCGAGAGTTTCTGCCATTCACGTTCAAGTATTTGTTTAAACCATAAATCGAACTCTTCTTCAACAAATTTAATATCTTCATTGGGATCATGGGTTCCCACACTTACCTGCTGCCCCTGTATATCAGTAGAACCAGAAATATCTACAACGTGAATTAATGCTTCTGCTTGTCTAGCATCATCTAGAAATTGATTTCCTAGTCCCTTACCTTCATGT
Organism: uncultured Candidatus Nitrosopelagicus sp.; assembly: GCA_964497885.1. GTDB lineage: Archaea > Thermoproteota > Nitrososphaeria > Nitrososphaerales > Nitrosopumilaceae > Nitrosopelagicus. The sequence continues at coordinate 2,588 of CAZCFF010000009.1, read as the reverse complement.
GCTCCTGGTACAAGACCTGCAACATCAATAAGTTTTATTGGTACAAATCTAATTCCAGAGATACACAATGGATTATTATGTTCAATCCTAAAATGTTTGCAAGCACAAGTAGTATTCACATATGCAACGCCAATATTTGGCTGAATTGTTGTGAAAGGAAAATTTCCAATCTGAACTGGAGTTTCTGTTGCAGCAGAGAAAAATGTTGATTTCCCAACGTTAGCTTTCCCAAGAAGACCAATTTGCATGAAATAGAATAGCGGTTTTATACATATTAGTATTACAGAGATTTTTAATTCAGTTAGTTTTGAATAACTGTATGTTAGTTTTGACGGGAAATCCAGGTGTGGGAAAACATACTACTGCATCTGAAATAATAAAGCAAAATACAATGTATGAAATTATAGATATTAACAATCTAGCAATAGAACTTGGATTAACAGAAAAAGCAAAAGAAACTTTGGAAGTTTATGTAGAGGAATTAAAAATAAAGATGAAACAAAAGGTCTCTAATAATTCGTTAATTGTTGGACATTTGGCACCATATGTTTTGAATGAATCTGACGTTGATGTGGTTATAGTATTAAGGAAAAATCCAATGGATTTGATTAAAGTGTTTAAAGATAGAGGATACCCCGAAGAAAAAATCAAATCAAATATTACGGCTGAGTTTATAGGAGTTACATTTAATGATTCTATTTCATCCTTTGGTGAAGAAAAAACATTTCAGATTGATACAACAAATAAAACTCCTGAACAAGTTACTAGTGTTATTGATGAGATAGTTAATGGAAAGCATGAAGGGGATATAGTAGACTGGTTTCATCTTGCTGATAAAAATACAGCAATTCGGGAGTTGCTAGATATTATAGAATAATAATTTAATAATGTACAAAAGGTATGCTAACAAATGTTTGAAATAAAATATAGTGATTTGGCAGGTAGGATCGGTATTTTACATTCCAATCATGGTAAAATTGAAACTCCTGCTTATGTTCCAGTTATTCATCCTGTAAAGCAAACAATATCAACTAAAAAAATTCGTGAGATGGGTTTTGATCTTGTAATCACTAATGCATACATAACAATGAAAAGATATGGAGAAGATGCAATCAAAAGAGGAATTCATGATGTTATAGGTTTTGATGGTGCTATAATGACGGATTCTGGTGGATACCAAGTATTAGAATATGGTGACGTTGATGTTGCACCTGCTGATATGGCTGACTTTGAAAGGAAGATAATGACAGACTTTGCTATACCACTTGACAAACCAACAGGGTATGGCTTAAGTCAAAAGATAGCAAAATCATATGTTAATCAAACTCTGAAGGATTCTAAAAAAACATTAGAGAACAGAAAAGACAATGGACAGATTTGGTTGGGTCCAATACAGGGAGGTGAGCATCAAGAACTGGTAAAGAGTTCAACAAAACATCTAGTCGACTATGGATTTCCTATGTTAGCTCTTGGTAGCCCTGTGGAATTCATGGAATCATACGAGTATAAACTTCTAGCATCAATGATAATTGCATCTAAAAAACAAATTCCTAATAATATACCATTACATCTTTTTGGAGCTGGTCATCCTTTGACAATTCCTTTGGCTGTAGCACTTGGATGTGATACGTTCGATTCTGCATCATACATACTATACGCCAAACATGACAGATACATAGAAGAAGATAAAACGACTCATTTGGCAGATATAAAGCATTTTTCATGCCTATGTGAAATATGCACAAAATTCAAGCCGAAAGAAATTCTGTCATTGAAATCTGAAGATAAAATAAACAAAATTGCACTTCATAACCTATTCGCCATTAAATCTGAAGTGGATAGAGTCAAAGAAGCAATCATGCAGGGAAGGCTTTGGGAGTATGTTATGATGAAGATGCGTGCTCATCCTAAGCTATATGAAGCGATTGATGTTTTCACAAAGAATCCTGATTTTTTTCTTAGCACTACTCCAAAATTTAAGAAAAGAGCAATCTTTTTGTTTTCAAAAGAAGACCAATATAGGCCAGAAATTCTTGCTTATCAGAATATTGTCAAAAAATTCAAAACCAAGAAAAAAAGTATAGTTATAACAAAAAATACTAGCACCAAACCAGCCTATCTTTCGAATGAATATGTAAATATGAAGAAAAAATTCAAAGATGATGAATCAGTTCAATTTTGTTATTACAATCCATTTCTTGGTATAATACCATTAGAATTATCAGATATCTATCCAGCGTCACATTATGAAATGCCCAGAAGTAATTTTATCCCGGAGGATTTTCCAATGTTCACTCAAATATGGAATACTTTCTTTTCCAAAAATAACTTTGATGTATTATATTTATCAAAAAAAGATCCATTCATAAAATATTTTGTGAGAATGTTGCCAAAAAATATTAAAAGAAAATTCTTAGAAAAATAATAAAAAAAAAGTTTAGTGGAAAGATACAGCTATAGTGCTGCGTCTTCTGCCCAACCTTTTACGAATACACCGTTCTTGTGAAGAGGTACAGGTTGTCCTGCAGTATAGTTCATTGGTCTCATCCAAAAGATTGATTTTGTTGGGCATACACCGATGCATGCAC
>CAZCFF010000008.1:18896-24322 GCA_964497885.1 uncultured Candidatus Nitrosopelagicus sp. | reverse complement strand
CAAGGGCTAAAAAATTACTATCACTGTATTCAATTGAAAAGATAGGAAATATTGCTCAAATCGATACTGGAAGAAAAAATAGAAAAGGTATACCTGAAGTTATTTTGGCTGAAAAAAAACATCTTTTGGATTTAAAAAAAATCATTACGAAAATCTTATCAAAAAACAATGAAGTACTTGTTTCAAGAACAAAGCAAAAAGACTATCCTAAAATTTTAGAATTTGCAAAGAAAAATAAATATAAAATCAAAAAAGGAAAAAACACTACTGCAATTCTGATTTATAAAAAAAATATTAAAAAAACAGGTGGTAAAGTTGGAATAATTGCAGCTGGAACATCAGATATTGGAGTTGGTGAAGAAGCTAGGCTTGTATGCGAATCTATGAACTGTGATTGTATTTCTAGTTATGATGTGGGGATAGCTGGGTTACATAGAATTTTTCCAGTTCTAAAGCAATTCGTTGAAGCAGAGGTTGATGTCATAATTGTGGTTGCTGGTATGGAAGGTGCATTAGCATCCATTGTATCATCTATAGCTGATGTACCTGTAATTGGTGTACCTACCTCGATTGGATATGGATATGGTGAAAAGGGAGTTGCTGCACTTGCATCAATGTTACAAAGCTGTTCCCTTGGTCTTACTGTGGTCAATATAGATAATGGTGTTGGTGCTGGTGCTGCCGCTTCAAACATAGCAAATAGAATAAAAAGTAAATCTAAATATTAATAATTCCTAAAGTTGCAAGTTCGTTACCTATACCAAATCCAATCAATGCAACTCCAGTTCCAAGTCCAGCCATTTCTAAACCACCCTTGATTATACCAGTTTCCGCCATTCGTGATTTTATAGCACCAACAATGAATGAAGCTGTTACGCTGATTCCTATCGCTATTGCAAGTGCACTGTAACCACTTCCAAAAAAGAATGGAATGATAGGCAACATACCTCCAGCCAAAAAAGAAACAAACATTATCAATGCGCTTTTTAGCGGACTTCCAACAACATCTACATTCAATTTCAGCTCTTCAGTAAGCATTGTATCTAGCCAGACCTTTTTGTCAGAAGTGATTTTATTTACGATCATTTCGAGATCTTTTCCCGTAAACCCTTTTGCTTTGTAAATATCTTCAATCTCTTGCCGTTCAATATCAGCTTTATTTTCTATCTCCCACTTCTCTCTAGCTATTTCTGATTCTAATAACTGCCTATGAGATTTTACGGCAAGATAATTTTGTACAGCCATTGCTTTTGCACCAGTAAACATTCCTACCAATGCCGCTAAAATTATAATATCAGATGCAACGTTTGCACCTCCAACACCAGCTGCAATTCCAAGTGAAGTGTTTATTCCATCTCCAAACCCAAAAACAAAATCCCTGATGGTGCTGGACTCAGTTATATGTGGTTCAGCATGTCTAGGCTCACTGATCTCCTTCATTCTATTTTCAACACACCTTTACTGACTGAATTTTGAGTGCATATTAGATGTGTTGTCGTAAAAATTTTATACTATCGACAAGGTCAAGCTTACAATGGATGGTAAAAGAATAGTACTTACCGCAGATCGTAGTTTAATGACTAATTATAGAGGTAATTTCCTTTATGGTTTCATAGCATGCGGTCCTTATGAAGTTCTTCCAGAATGGGTTTTTGACAAAGTCTTTTGTCCTGCAGTTGAAACTGATCCTAATACCGGCGAAGCTAAAGTTGCCCAAGTTGGATTGAGAAGAGTAGAAAGTGCATTACTACAGGGTTACAAAAAGGATGAGATTATGACCGTAAATCCTGAGTATATTGAAAAATCAATTGGTACTGATACAAAGATAGTGGGAATCAATGTAATGGATCCACTTGGAATGGCACCAGTTACAACTACTATGTCACCAGAAAAACTTTCTTACGTTGCGATGAAATTTAAAAAATTATGTGCTAATATTATCCAACTAAAGAAAAAATATGATTTCAAAGTGGTTGTTGGGGGTAATGGAGCATGGGAACTTGCAAAATCTGATAGAATGAAAGTTCATGGTATTGATACCGTAGTTGTTGGTGAGGCGGATGAACTTGCTTTAGATTTATTTCATGAATTAGAAACTGGAAATGCACCGGAATTAATGCATTGTTTTGTTAAAAATATACAAAATATACCAGAAATTACTGCACCAACAGTAAATTCTCTAATTGAAGCCATGAGAGGTTGTGGTAGAGGCTGTGACTTTTGTGATGTAAATAAAAGATCCAAAAAAGATTTGCCGCTTGAAAGACTCCAACGGGAGGCTAAGATTAATCTTGATTATGGATTTGATTCAGTTTGGTTACATTCTGATGAGATGTTACTATATGGTTGTGACAATAGAGATTTCCAACCCAACTATGATGCTATCACATCATTATGGAGAGGCCTTAAAGATCTTGGCGCTAATTTTGTTGGTACAACTCACATGACATTTTCAGCTGTTGCTGCTGATCCAAAGCTCATAAAGGATATTTCAGAAATTAATGACATGCATAAAAGTGGAAGATGGATATCAACGAATCTAGGGATTGAAACAGTTGCTCCTGACATGGTAAAAAAACACTTGGGAATAAAAGCAAAACCATTCTCTCCTGATGAGTGGGGTTGGGTCGTAAGAGAAGGAGCACAGATACTTAACAAAAACCATTGGTTCCCAGCTGCAACTATAATTATTGGCTGGCCAGATGAAACTCCTGATCAGGTACAATATACAATTGATATGATGCGTGATTTTAGAACATTTGATTTTAGAGGATTGGTGGCTCCACTACTATACCAAGACTTCAGCGAAAAAAATTCAATGCATTTTGGTAATCTCAACGAGGCACAATTCACATTATTTTGGAAATGTTGGGAAAACAACCTTCGTGTTATTAATGATATCATACCAATTATTCTTAGAAACAAAACATATGGACCACCAATGAAAATTTTCATGTACGGTCTCATTAAAGCTGGAACATGGGCAATAATGAGATATCTGCGTGGGTTGTGTAAGGATTTATTCAACGGTAGAATGCCTGATGAGATTGTTGAAAAATATGCAAGAAGTAGATCAGTTACCGCTTCTACATACATAAAATAGATTATAATTTCTCTATTGCTGCATCTGCTATAGTATTTCTTTTTGGTGACATAACTATGAAATAGGTTTTGTCTGCCCTTTCCATGGATTCAACTTTTTTGTAGGTATTAGTATTGATATCAAATTCTAAAATTCCATTTTCCAACGAACCCTTTGTAAAAACCATGAGAAATGTTTCACCACCTGATTGGCTCAATGGTATTATAGAACAGATATAGCCTTTGTAAGAATTGATAGGTAGATAATTTTTCATTGGTGGAGCAATCGAAGCCATATATGTGAATATTTCTTCTATGGTGTTAAACTCTTCAAACTCTACATTCATACTGTTTGGAATCTTTTAAAGTATAATAACCTAAAGATTATTTCCTATTTTTAATTTTAAACAGGATCGCTGCAGGTGCAATGAAATACATTCCTATGTTAAGAAGTATGACTCCAATTCCATATCCTAACATTTCCTCTTCAGTATCAATATCAACATAGTTTAGAATTGTTAATGATGTTAGAAGTGGAGTTATTGTTAACTTCACCAATTCTTTGAAGACTGGATTTTCTCGTTCATAATCAGCTATTGCAGGACTGAATGAATAGTAAAGTTGATTGAAGCCAGCCATGAAACTAACACCAGATTGTGTTTGTAATACAGTGTTATCACGAATCTCTCGCAAGAACTGTACTTGTGGTGCCATCTCAGAACCGAATGTTGCTGTAGCAATTAAACATCCTCCACCACTCTTACTTTCCTCCATAACAGGCTCCTCATCCAAAACAAATTCTGGTTCAGCATCACTAGATTCCACTGGAACTGGTGTTTCTGTAACAGATTGTGTTGGTGCAGATTCATCTGCAGCTGTTGAAGGATTAGAACCAGTTATTCCAGTTATTTCAAATGTAATAGTTGCAACGTTATTATTCCAAAATGCTGTAACCGTATATTCACCTGACTTACTCATTTGGCCACCAGCAACAAAAGTATGATTATAATCTCCATTTGCTTTTGGTTCGATTTGAGCAACGGAAGCAATGTTATTTTTTGAATCCATAATACGAATTGTTACGTCTGCACTGTTGGTATCACTAGAAGGATCATAATCTTTCACATTACCAGAAATGAAAATTGTGTCTCCGAGATCAAAAGTATCATAGTTTACATTAAGTGAAAGAGGTGGTATTGGAGTTGGAGGTTCTTGAGAGTACGCAGGAGGTGCGCCAATTAAACAATATGAAATGATGGAAAAAGATAAAACAATTAACAAAAATTTTCCCCTAATATTCATATCTAAAAATTCAGACAGTTTTTCAGTATTTATAGATTGAGTGAAAAAAAAATTACATTTTTGTATGAATTTTATGTTATATCTAAAAAATCAGTTAAGAAAACTGTCAAGTTTAGCTAAACCATTATCAATATTTTGAAAATTTCCTTGATTTTCTAATACTTTAGACAGATGGTCAATCTCAATTGAATAAACAATATCTCCATTTTTTTCTGTTTTCTTTACAAACCCATTTTTTATGAGAAATGAAAGACTTTGATCTAAGTTCTCCTTGTTAACAAATTCTTCTAGTTCCAATGCTGTTTTTGACTTGTTTCTTAATTGTGTCAAAATTTCAGCGTTATCTGGCTCGAATAATAATTCAAGAGTATTATCATCGTTAGATGAAATATCATTTGACATGTTATTGATCTTGAATGGATGAATAATAATGCTATGAATATGATCTAGTTGGAATATGAAAAATCTCAGCATGGTTTTTAATGGGGATATTTAAAATCTTGATACTTGAGTACACAATATCAACATATAGTAAGGATTTTGGGAAATGATATTCCTGGAGATAAAAAAATAATTGTTGGGCTTACACAAATAAGAGGTGTAGGCTACATGTTTGCCAATACCATTCTAACCACCTTAAAAATTAATCCTAATCAAAGAATGGGTCATTTATCAACTGATCATATTCAACTTATTGAAAAAATTGTAAAGGATCCACTATCATCTGATTTTCCATCTTGGTTTTTGAATAGAAGAAAAGATCTTGAAACTGGTGTCAATAAACATCTGATAACATCTGATATTGCATTTACTGTCAGAAATGATATCGAACGAGAAAAAACTGCTGGAAGTTGGAGAGGTTATCGACATATGTATGGATTAAAAGTCAGAGGTCAACGTACAAGATGTACAGGTAGAAAAGGAGGAGCTGTTGGAGTTGCTAAAGGTGGTAAAATTATGCCATCACAAGCTGGTGGTGCTGGAGCCCCTGCTGCTGAAGGTGCTGCTGCTGAAGGTGCTGCTGCTGAAGGTGCTGCTGCTGA
>CAZCFF010000008.1:0-18796 GCA_964497885.1 uncultured Candidatus Nitrosopelagicus sp. | reverse complement strand
CTGCTGCTGAAGGTGCTGCTGCTGAAGGTGCTGCTGCTGAAGGTGCTGCTGCTGAGACAAAAGATGAAAAACCTAAAACAGAAACTAAAGGTACTGTAGAAAAAAAGGAATCTGCAAAACCTGAAAAAAAATAGGCGAAGTATATGGGAGATCCTAAAACACCAAGAAGAGTTTGGAAAAAACCAAAACGTCCACTGAATTATGATCTTATGATGGATGAGTTAAAAACTCTAGGTACATTTGGATTAAAAACTAAAAGAGAACTATGGAAAGCTAATACTGAATTGTCACGGGTCAGACATCAAGCTCGTACATTGCTTGCTTTAAGACAGGAAGTTCGTGATGAAAAAGAACCTGTATTGATTAACTCACTTTCAAAAATTGGATTAGTAAATAATGATTCAACATTAGATGATGTTTTGAATCTACAAGTTACTGATTTGTTATCACGTCGTTTACAAACTATTGTACAGAAGAAATTATATTTTAAGACACCATATCAAGCAAGGCAAGCAATTGTCCATGGACATGTAATGATAGGAGATAATATTATTACAATTCCATCATATACTGTAAAAACTGATGAAGAGGAAAAAATACACTTGATTCCTGAATCATCATATAATCAAACATTATCAAAACCAAATTCAGATCTAGGAAGTCCAGATACAGAAAAATTGGAGATTGATACTAATGAACAATCTGAAAATGATGAACATGTTGTTAAACAAGAAAGTGATAAAGAACCAACTAACGAATCGTAAGTTAAGCTTATCAGCAAACAATATCTAATTTCTTAAGAATCAAAATGTGTTCAATTATTGGCTATTCTGGATTGGATTTGGCTGCACCTATACTTGTCAAAGGACTGCAAAAGATGGAATATAGAGGCTACGACAGTGTGGGAATTGCGACAGAGTCAGGAAAGAAAATTGTAGTGAAAAAAGGTGTTGGAAAGGTTGTTGAGGTAAACAACAGTGTCATGCTTGATACCCTTCCTGGAAATGTTGGCATTGGACATACACGATGGGCAACGCATGGTAAAGTAACAGAAAAAAATGCTCATCCACATTCAAGTAATTCTGGAAAAATTGCAATTGTTCATAATGGAATTGTTGAAAACTTTGAAGAATTAAAATCTGAGTTACAAAATAAAGGATATAAATTTCAGAGTGAGACTGATACGGAAGTAATTGCTAATTTAATTCAGCTGAATTTTGATGAAACTATGGATGTTAAGCAATCTATTATGAAAACAGTCACCCAATTAAAAGGCCATTATTCTTTTGTCGTGATTTTTGAAGATGGTACACTGGCGGCGGCAAGATTTCACGAGCCTCTGATTGTTGGAGTTGGAAAAAATAGTCACTATCTATCTAGTGATGTATTAGGTTTCATAGAAAAAACGGATGATGCGATTTACGTTGATAATGAGGATTTTGTAATTGTGGATGGTTCTGGAATACATATTTTTGGTTTTGATGGAACTCCTGTAAAATACCAAATCATAAAAGTTTCAAAAGAATTTGCTGATGTTTACAAAGGAGATTTTGCACATTATACACTAAAGGAGATTTCAGAGCAGCCAGACACAATATTACGTGCTGTGGATAATAATCGGATTGAAGAATTTGTCGCTCATATAAAAGAAGCAAAAAACTTGTACATTACTGGAAGTGGAACAAGTTACAATGCGGCAGAAATAACAAAATATCTCATGTCAAAATTCGCAAAAATTAAAATGAACACATTAATTTCTAGTGAATTACCATTTTCACCAAATGAAATTGAACCTAATTCAACATTAATTACAATATCACAAAGTGGTGAAAGTGCTGATGTGTTAGAAGCCGTCAAAATTGCTAAAGAATCAAATGCAAAGATATTATCTATTGTGAATCTACTAAATTCATCTCTTTCACAACAATCATCATTAGCAATCGGGTTAAATTGTGGACCTGAGATTGGTGTTGCAGCAACGAAAAGTTTCACGTCACAATTATCTATCTTATACAAAATTACTGATCAGTTATGTAACGGTTGTATAAACCCAGACTGGGAAAAAGTCTCATCTGTCATCTCACAAATTCTATCAAATAATTCCAAAGTAAAAGAAATAGCAAAAAATCTTAAAGATGTATCAGATATTTACGTTCTTGGAAGAGGAATTCATCTTCCAATTGCTAAGGAAGCTGCACTTAAACTAAAAGAACTATCGTATATTCATGCTGAAGGAATTCCTGGGGGCGAACTAAAACATGGTCCATTAGCTTTAATGGATTCAAATGTATATGTGATTATAATTAATCCAAATGATTCGACTTATAATGATACATTAAACAGTGCTAATGAAATCAAAGCTAGAGGTGCAAAAATTATTGGAATATCAGACAAAAAAAGTAATGTTTATGATTATTGGATTGATATACCTTCAATTGGTGAAGCATTATATCCCTTAATTGAGATTGTACCAATTCAATTGCTGTCATATTACTCTGCATTAGAAAAGAAAACAGATCCTGATTATCCTAGAAATTTGGCAAAATCAGTTACTGTGAAGTAGTAACTCGTGTATACTCTTTATCAATCAACTCTAACAATTTTGTTGATGATATACCAGTTTTAAGAATTGAAGAAATCATACTGCCACCAGCTCCAGCTCCTTCTTTTACAAATCCTTTTGAATAAGCACGTAAACCATCAAACTTAGAGTTGTTTAATTTTGGATCGATTGATAATACAGGAATGTCGGAAATTGATTTTATTATATCCAATAAATTTGCATTTTTATCATCGATTATGTATGATGTAGTTCCTAATGCAACTTTATTTTGATCATATCCTAATAATTTTCCTATGGCAAGAACTGCAGCCATCTGAGTTCCGCCTGCAAGAATTACATTTGTGATTTTAGATGCTGTACTTAACATACCTGCAACAAAAGGTATCATAGGATCACCTGCATTGGCTATCACATCATATGGTTCTTTAGAATCAGAACGTGCTAATGCTTTTTCGACAACTCCATTTTTTAATGACTGTGGATTATTTGGCATGCTTGAACTTACTTGCGCATCAATTCCCAAACTTCTCAAAACAGCAAGTGCGGTAGTTGTACCGCCAGGAATACTTTCACCAATTATGAGACAGTCTGTAGATGAAGCAAGTGTTCTGCCAAGTATTCTACCATAATCAATAGCTTGCACAACATTAGATTGTTTAAGTCCTGGTTCTATGGCTATATTTTTACCATTAGTTATACCGGTTTGAAAATAAGGGAGTTTTGGGGAAATTTTGCTTCCTGCGTTGATAATTACTTGTGGAATACTTGCTGATTCCAAAGATGCCTTAGTCAATAATGCTGGTGTTGGCTTTCCATCAGGTGTCATTGGAATTACATCAATACTTTTACAATATCCATAATGAAGAAACTCCGCGTCTGCAGGTGGGGTAAATTTAATAAAATCAGTATTTGCCCCTGCAACTGTAATTCCAGGAATTTCACATGTCTCCGTATAAGAAATCACAAATGAAAAAAGGAATCGTTTCTGTTCTACATCTTTTATGAATTTTTTTCCTTTCTCTTCGTTGCAATGAATTTCAATATCAGACATAATCAACCACCCATACGTTCAATAAATTCTACTTCAGATATTCTTTGCATTACAGGATTCGTCTGTTTTTCCTTTCCTACAGTTGATGTTGGAGATGAACCATAATCATGACCTGGATACAAAATCAAATCATCAGTAAAATTTGCAATTACATCAAAAAGGCTGTGATATAGTTCCTTTGCACTGCCACCTGGTAAATCTATACGACCACAGTTTCCTACAAACAAAGTATCACCTGTGAAAATTTTTCCTCCACCAAGAAGACAAATACTATCTTTCGAATGACCTGGTGTGTGATAAACTACTAGAAGTGAAGAACCAAATTGAATCGATTCTCCATCTGTAACTGTTAAATCGTTTTTTAGTTCAGATGCTTCATGTTGGATAATTTTAGCGTTAAGTTGTTTTGATAATTCTTCATTTCCTCTTGTATGATCATCATGCCAATGAGTATTGATAATGTATTTTACTTTGAGATTTTGTTCGTCCACAATTTTCATTAGTTTTTCTAAATCCCATGAAGGATCTATTATGACCGCATCGTGGGTAGATGTATCTTCAGCGATATATGAAAAATTCTGCATTGGACCGACTGGAATTTGATATACTCTCATAGAACATCAATCTCTGCCTCTGGAGGAATCCCAATTTTTTCAATAAATATCTCACCAGTTAGATCCTTTCTTTTAGGAATTCCCTTTTTCATTTTATGGAATGTTACTGTCATGTCGCATTTAGTACAAATATTTGCGGTATCACCAGTTTGTGGATCCAATCCAGAAGGCACATCAACTGCAAATTTGTAGCAGTCAGTTTCGTTGATGTAATTAATTGCGGATGCGTAAGGCTCTCTTACATCACCTGAAATACCAGTCCCTAAAATACCATCTATTATGATATCAGGGTTAAAATCAAAATGTATAGAATCACCGGTTAGGAGTCGTATAGAAGGCATTTTTTGTAAAATTGACCAATTCCAATTACTTTCTTCAGTTTTAATTTTGTCTGGTGTACCAAGAAGCATTACAGTAACTTTTGCACCATAACCTGCAAGATGTCTTGCCATTACCAAACCATCACCACCATTATTTCCCAATCCAACAAAAATCAGAATTTGTTTTGATTGTAAATTTTCAAGTTTTTCGGCTAACCGTCTTACTGATGCAGCACCGGCGTTTTCCATCATAAATTTTTTGAAAAAACCCATCTCGTGACCATTATTCTCAATTTGATACATTTGATCTACTGATATTTCCATAATTCACAAAAAAATATCTAAAATAAGAGTATTGGCAAATGCCTTTAACTAAGAATATTAGAAAAAGAAGCAATGGGACTAAAAAATGTCAAATCATCATTACCTCTCATTTCTAAAGAATTGGAAAAGACAAATTCGTCAAGAGAGTTTTTAATTAAAAATAATAGACAAGTGATCATCAATTGTAGCCAAGCAATCATATCAATTCATAAAAATGATCTAACTTCAGCAAGAAATAAAATAAAAAAGGCAAGAGAGGAACTGGTAAAATTAAAACGAAAGACCAGTGGAGATCTAAATAGATACATCCTAACCCCCGAACAGGAACTAGTTGAAGCTGTATCACTTTTGTCCATAATAGAAGGAAAAGATGTTCCTTCATACAAAACACTCAAAGTTTCAGCCGAGTCATACATTCTTGGTCTGCTTGATTGTATTGGGGAGTTGAAAAGGCAGATCATAGATCAGATCAGAGTAGGAAACTCAAAAAATGCCGAGAAATTGTTTGGTATTATGGAAAATCTGTATCTGATGTTATACCCTTTTGCTACTTTTGACAAGATTGTAAAAGAATCAAGAAGAAAGTTAGACGTCAATAGGATGTTGGTAGAAGAAACAAGACTTGTACTCACTGAAGAGATTAGAAGACAAGAATTTATCAAAAAGATGAAAAAGAATTCAAAATGAATGTTTATGCGGGCGATGGGATTTGAACCCACGAACTCCTAAGAGACTAGCCCCTCAAGCTAGCGCCTTTGGCCAGGCTGGGCGACACCCGCAATTAGTTTTCGTGCAGGGTTTTTATAATCTGATTGTTTTTCAAAAATATGCTAATTCCAGTCAGATGTTTTACATGTGGTAATCTTATAGCTGACAAGTTTGAAGAGTTTCATAATACAATAAAATCTGGTGACGATGCTGCTAAAACTTTGGATTCTTTGGGGATAGAAAGATATTGTTGTAGAAGAATGTTATTAACTACATTAGAAACTATTCAGCAAGTGGTTCCATTCTATGAGGCAATACACCAAAGGAACTTAGAAATCAAGTCTGAGTTAGAATAACTTGCCTAAGATCACATCAATTAATGGTAGATTAATTTACAATAGTAGAGGAAGTAAAGCTCTTGAAGTAGATATTGTTTCTGACAATCAGTATTTAGGCAGAAGTTGTGCACCCTCTGGTGCAAGTGTTGGAAAATATGAAGCAGTAAGTTTTCCAAACAATCAACCAGAAGAATCTCTTCGTTTTTTGGATGAAATTTCAAAAAAAATTATTGGTTATGAATCTGATGATTTGAAATTGATTGATGAAGTAATAAAATCAGTAGACGGAACAGCAGATTATTCTAAAATAGGTGGCTCATTAGCATATGCAGTAACAATTGCTACAATGGAATCAGCGTCAAAAGCAGTTAACAAACCGCTATTCCAATTAATTGGAGACCAAAATGAATACAGATTTCCACTTCCATTAGGCAATATTTTAGGTGGAGGAGCACATGCAGGACCAGGAACTCCTGATATACAAGAAATCCTAATTTGTGCAACAGGTTCGGATACAATTAGAGATGCTATTGAAACAAATTTTGCAGTACACAAAGAAGTACGAAAAGTGATAGAGAAAACTGATCCTACTTTCACAAATGGAAAGGGTGATGAGGGAGGATGGGCTCCAAAATGTAAAAATGAGCAAGCGTTAGATCTTTGTGTAACTGCTTGTGAAAATTTAGGATATACTTTGGGAAAAGAAGTTTCGTTGGGAGTTGATTTCGCATCTTCAACACAATGGAATGAAGAAAAGGGAAAATATATCTATGAAAGAGCTGGTTTTGAAAATACGCCAGAAAAACAAATTGAGTTTGTAACTGACATTATTGAAAAATATAAAATAATTTATGCAGAAGATGCAGTACATGAAGAAGCGTTTGAGGATATGGCTGAACTTACTGCAAAATTTCCTGATACACTAATAGTAGGAGATGATTTGACTGTAACAAACAAAAACATACTAAAAAAAGCGATTGACCAAAAATCATGCAACTCCGCAATTTTAAAAGTAAATCAGGCAGGAAGTCTGTATGATGCATTGGAATTTGCTAAATTAGCAAGTTCGAACAATATTAAATTAATTACGTCACACCGTTCTGGAGAATCCATTGATTCTCAAATTTCTCATATTGGTATTGGAACCAATTCTAGAATGCTGAAGATTGGAGTTGTGGGCGGAGAACGTGTTGCGAAAATTAACGAGTTGATCCGTATTTCAGAGCATGATTTAATACAAGGAGTAATGGAGGTTTAAAATCAATGAGTCAAATTGCTGAGCAACCAGAGATAAAAGACAAAATTATTGCCAGTGGTATAAGAGTAGGAACAGTAGTCAAAACTAAATTCATGATTCCATTCATCACCCAATCGAATCCTGAAGGATTCTACTTACTGGATTTAGATCTAATTCTAAACAGAATTCAAACAGCAGGAAAATTCATAAAAAAATTTGATATCAGTAGAGTAGTTGTATGCTCAGGAAGTAATCTATCTAAAACAGCTCTAGAGAAATTCTGTGAAATAACTGGTGCAAAAATGATGTTTGGTAGATTTATGCCTGGAACACTCACAAATCCCTCACTGCCTTATTATTCAGAACCACAACTTGTAATAATTTCAGATCCACAAATTGATACTCAAGCCATTACAGAAGCCACAAATGCAGGAATTCCTGTGATTGGTATATCTAATACAGATAATATAACATCAGAACTTGATTTGATAATTCCTGCCAATAACAGAGGTCGTCAGTCAATTGCCACAATTTACTGGTTACTGGCTGGTGAGATAGACCCATCAATCAAATCAAAATATCAAATTGAAGATTTTGAAACCAAGACTGTAGATACAGAAGAAGAATTATAGATCATTTTCTAAATCAAAATATTGAAATCAGTAGCATCAGCACCAGCAAAAATAATTCTATTTGGAGAACATTTTGTTGTTCATGGAACTAAAGCAATTCTTGCTGCAATAGACAAAAGAGTAACAATCACATCATCTTTTACGGAGAACAAAACCATAAAAATAAATTCACAATTGGGAACATCGGAAATACCACTTCCACTTCCAGATGCTTATGAAGTGTCGGGTCAGTTTCTACCATTTTTTTACCTAGCAAATAGTTGTATGTCTAATCAAAATGTTAATGGATTAGAAATTACAATAGAGTCTAACATTCCAATTGGTGTTGGACTCGGATCATCATCCGCTTGTTGTGTTGCCGCAGCTGCATCAATCTCTGGATTGTTTAATGAACTATCACGTGAAGAGATCATAAATCTAGCAATAGATGCTGAAAAATCAATCTTCCCTGATACATCAGGTGCAGACTGTACTGTCTGTACTTATGGTGGAATGATTGAACATCCTGGTATTGAAAAAATTGATAGCACATTTGATCTTAATCTTCTAATAGCAAACTCCATGATTCCGCATTCCACGAAGACCAGTGTTGAGAAGGTTAGTAAATTCAAGGAAAATAACGAAGAGAGATTTTCACAATTATGTGATCTTGAAAACGGATTGATCGATGAAGTAATTGTGGCTATGAAAAATAATGATTCTACTTCGCTTGGATTAAAAATGACAGAGAATCAGAAATATCTTGAAGAAATCCAAGTTTCAAACGATACGTTACGTGACATGATAAGTTCCTTGAGTGATATATCATTGGGTTCAAAAATTACTGGTGCCGGAGATGGTGGATGTATTATTGCATTAGTTAAGGATGAAAATGTAAGTAAAGTGCCTGCACTTTTAGGAAAGGATAAGGAATGTTTTTCAGCAAAACTTGATACAAAAGGAGTAGTGTGGTGTAAGATAGAAGAATGATTCTAATAAAAATGGGAGGTTCGATTATTACAAATAAGGCTAAACCTCTTTCAGCAAGAAGAAAAACAATTGACAGCATTCTAAAACAAATCAAGAAAATCAACGAACCAAAGATTTTGGTTCATGGTGGTGGTTCTTATGGTCATTACTGGTCTGTGAAATATGGTATGCATACAAAACCTGCAAAATATGATTTGAATGGAATTTCAATCGTAAAAAATTCCATGATAGAACTAAACAAAATCATTCTTGATAGTGCTGTAAAAAACAGACTAAATCCATACTGTCTACCTCCAACTGATTTTATGAATGGAAATAAACCGATTAGAAGTAAGATTGAAAAAATTGGTGAGATTGCAAAATCTGGACTTACTCCAGTAACATATGGTGACGCATTATGGTATGGTCAGAAAAAATCTTACATTCTATCTGGAGATGTAATAATGACTACAATTGCAAAAGCTTTGAAACCAAGATTATCAGTTTTTGTATTAAATGTAGATGGTGTTTATTCTAACATTAAATTAAAAAAATTGATCTATGATTTCAGAAAGGAAAAACCGGAAATAAGTAAAAATAAAATGGATGTGACTGGTGGAATGACTCGAAAAATTACGGAAGCGTCTAAGATGTCAAAATCTGGTCTGAAAGTATTTTTTGTGAATGGTAACAAGCCTCAAAGAATAGCTAGCGCTATTTCTGGTAAAAAATTTGAAGGTACATTATTCAGGTGATAGAATGGAAGAATATGTTATTCTAGTGGATGAAAACGATAATCCTATTGGAAAAGAAGAGAAAGTAAAATGTCATTTGCCAAACGGAAAGCTTCACAGAGCATTTACCGCACTGATATTCAATAATGAAGGAAAATTGCTCTTGACCAAAAGAAGTGAAGGTAAAATGCTTTGGCCAAATGATTGGGACGGAACTGTTGCAAGTCATCCCAGAGAATCAGAAACATATGCATCATCTGCTGAGCGTAGAATGCCCGAAGAGATTGGAATTAGTTGTAAGATGAACTATGTGAACAAATTTGAATATCATGTTCCATACAAGGATATAGGTTCTGAAAATGAAATTTGTGGTACATTGATTGGAATAATAGAGAACTTTGACGAATCATCATTGATTAAAGATGAAATTTCTGAGATAAAATGGATTAATCCTGATGAATTGAAAAATGAACTTGAGCATGATAGGGATGTATATTGTCCATGGATGGTAATTGCACTTTACTTTCTTGCAGATTCTGACCCCAATACCCTGGAAAAATTCAATTCCCTGATCACAAAATGGGCTTCAGCTGATTTGAAACCTGTATATGAAAATGCAATTAAACACTACATACCTGATAACAATTGGAGATTAGTAGAATGAAAGCTTCAAATTCAATTAAGAAAAATGCAGAATTTGTCAACAAGTTCCTAAGAAAAGAACTCAAGGGCAATCCAAAGCAACTGTATGATGCAGCTTCTCATCTAATCATTCATGGTGGTAAGCGTCTAAGGCCATATTTGGTTTTGAAGAGCTGCCAAATGCTTGGTGGAAAGAAGTCCGATGCAATATCTGCAGCTAGCGCGGTTGAAATGATTCATAATTTTACATTGGTACATGATGACATTATGGATAATGATGAGATAAGACACGGAGTTACAACTACTCATAAAAAATTTGATATTCCACTGGCAATTTTAGCTGGTGATGTTTTGTATTCAAAAGCATACAATACGATTTCATCTAAATCAAAATTATCTTCTAATTACACAACCCAGTTGGTATCAAAACTATCAAAGGCATGTATCGAGATTTGTGAGGGACAGGTTGACGACATAAAATTTGCTGAAAATAAGAGAATTCCAACTGAAAAGGAATACATCAAAATGATTGAACAGAAAACAGCAGTACTCTTTGAAGTTTCATGTGCTATGGGAGCAATCTGTGCAAAAAGAAAACAAAAAGATGTGAAAAATTTATCAGCGTTTGGAAGGAATTTAGGAATTGCATTTCAAATTACAGACGATCTAATTGGTATCATTGGTGACAGTAAGATTACAAAAAAACCAGTTGGTAATGATATACGAGAAGGTAAAAAATCACTACCGATTATTCTGGCAATTAAAAAGGCACGAGGTCAGAATAGAACAAAAATAATACGAGTTTTCGGAAACTCTGGAGCCTCAAAACAACAAATTAACTTGGCAGTTAATGTAATTCGTTCATTGGGAGTAGAAAAAGAAGTGAGAAATGTAGCACTAAAATATGCACAACGAGCTGAAAAATCTATTTCTTCGTATACCGGTCCAGCCAAAAATGAGATGTCTACATTACTAAATTTTGTTACAAAAAGGAGTCTGTAGTTTGGATAATGATTTAAAAAAAGAGATCAGGAAATTTGCCTTACAAAATGCTGTTGAGCATAACGGTAGAACGAAAGATAAGGTTGTATTATCCAAGGTTTTAGGATCATTCCCTGAACTAAAAAATAAAGTTAAAGATATCATGCCTGAAATTGCTTCAATTGTTTCTGAAATCAACTCTATACCAATGGAACAGCAAAAAATAGAGATTGAAAATAATTTTCCTGAAATTTTGAAGGTGAAAGAAAAAATAAAAGATGATAAAATGAGCTTGCCGCCTCTAGAGGATGCTGAACAGGGTAATGTTGTGACTAGATTCCCTCCTGAACCAAATGGTTATCCACACATAGGTCATGCCAAAGCAGCCATCATCAATGATGAATATAGCAAAATGTATGGTGGAAAAAATGTGCTACGATTTGATGATACCAACCCAGAGAATGAGAGATTAGAATATTGGGCTGCTATAAAAGTTGGATTAGATTGGCTTGGGATAAAATATGATAAAATAAAAAACACTTCTGATGACATTGAATTATTTTATGATAAATGCAAAGAACTGTTAAACCAAAATCTTGCATATGTTTGTACGTGCAACCGTGATGAAATAAGCAAAAACAGAAAAGAGATGGTATACTGTAAATGTAGTAAGGCTGATCCTAAACAAAATGAAGACAGATGGGATAGCATGTTTAGTAAATACAAACCTGGTCAGGCAATTGTTAGATTTCGTGGAAATATGGAATCGAAAAATACTGTTATGCGAGATCCAATTCTGTTCAGAATAATAGATGAAAGACACCCACTTTTAGAAAAGAAATATCGAGTTTGGCCAAGCTATGATTTTGCAGTTGCTATTGAAGATAGTTTAGATGGTGTAACACATGCCTTTAGAAGCAAAGAATATGAGTTGAGAAATGAATTGTATTATGAAATACTTGATGCACTAAACATGAGAAAGCCAAAAATGGGAGAATTTTCAAGATTGGAATTCAAAGGAATGCCGGTTTCAAAAAGAATCTTAAAGCCGCTTATAGATGATGGAAAAGTTTCATGGTATGATGATCCTAGATTACCAACACTTGAGGCTCTGAAACGAAAAGGAATAACACCTGAAGCAATCAGAAAATTCACATTGTCTTTGGGCTTTACAAAAGCTGATACTTTAGCACCGTTTGATTCGCTTGAAGCGTTTAACAGAAAAATTGTCGATGAAAGCAGTATTAGGTTATTCATGGTCAAATCTCCTAAAACACTGACAATAAGTAATCTACCTCATTCCGTTGTGAAATTACCTAATCACCCATCTAATGACATGGGTACTAGGGAAGTTACGGTAGAAGGTGACATCTTGTTACCATCTGAAGATGTTGAAGATCTGAAAGTTAATGATGAATTACGCTTAATGGGTTTGGGTAATGTAAAAATCACATCTATAAATTCAAAAATTACTGCAGAGTTTACAAATGATAATCATGATGTAAGTTTCAGGAAAATCCAATGGATTTGTCAAAAAAATGCCCACAAATTGAAGATTCTCATACCCCAACAACTATTCATTGATGGCAAATTTAATGAGGGAAGTTTAGAGGAAGTTGATGTTTATACAGAACCACATTATTTGGAATTGAAAGATGGGACTGAAATACAGTTTATTAGGTTCGGATATTGTCGAAAGGATTCTATGAATCAAGCCATTTTTACGCATAAATGATCTAACATGAAAATTGCACGATTACTAAAAGATGGTAAAGAAACTTACGGCATAATAAAAAATGATAAAGTTGCAACAAGGCAAATCATAACGTATGAGACAGGAGTTCCTCTTCCAATTTCAATTAGAGATTTTCTTTTTGATGGATGGTATAATGAAATAGAAAATAAAATATCTGATTCGTTATTTCAAGATAATCTTGAAAATTTTCAGTTGATTGAACCATTACCTAATCCATCAAAAATTATTTGTCTCACTTTTAACTACCCTAATCATGCAAAGGAGAATCAAGTTACATCTCCAAAGGATCCTGTTATATTTTTCAAACCAAGAACGACATTGTGTGGAACAGGATCTAATATAATCTGCCCAAGTTTTGTCAAACAACTAGATTACGAGATTGAGCTTGCCGTTATAATTGGTGAAAAAATAAAAAACGTAGATGAAAATAGAGCAAAAGATTGTATTTTTGGATATATGATTTTCAATGATGTTTCTGCTAGAGATATTCAAATGCAAGACAAACAGTTTACGCGTGGAAAATCATTTGACACTTTTGCGCCAAGTGGTCCATACATAACTACTGCATCTGAAATTACAAATCCACAGGATCTAAGATTAGTGACAAAAGTAAACGATCAAATCAGACAAGATTCATCTACAAAGAATATGTTCCTTAGTATCTCATCTATTATATCTAAATTAAGCACAGTTATGACGTTAGAAAAAGGTGACATAATTACAACTGGAACACCAGAAGGTGTCGCCTTGAATAATCCAGATATTCCATTCCTCAAGGATGGAGATAAAATAGAAATGGAAATAGAAAAACTTGGTAAAATTACAAATACTGTCAAATTTGTTGACTAGAAATGATTTAAAATATTTGAACCAAATTACAGTATGGAAAAAACTTTTGTGTGTAAAACAGATCACCTCAATACCGGTCAGATGAAAAAAATATCTGTTGATGGAAAAGATATAGTTGTGGCAAATATTGATGGAGATTATTTTGCCATAAATGATACATGTACCCATGCTGGTGCTAGTCTTTCAGAAGGTAGAATTGAAAATTCAACGATAATTTGTGATTCACATGGTGCACAATTTGATTGTAAAAATGGGAAATTAATAAAATTCCCAGCAAAAATAGATGATTTAGAAGTATACAAAATAGTTCTTGAAGAAGATAATATTTTGGTGGAGACGTAGACTTAAAATTAAGATATTAAAGTAATAAAATAAGAATGGCTTCTAAAGAACAAAATCAGGAATTGTTGAAGGATACTATTTCAACACTAAATCAGATAGCTACAAATCCTTCAACACCAAGAAATATTCGAAAAAATATTACCAATATGATTACAGAACTTGAATCTAAAGAATATTCTGTGTCTGTTCGTGCTGCTAATACGATCAGTTTACTTGATGATGTAACCCAAGACCCAAATCTACCGTCTTATATTAGGACCTCTTTATGGCAAGCTGTATCAACATTAGAGAATATAAGAGAATAAATTTCTGAAATACTTACAATTATTGATGAAGATAGAAGAATACATAAAATCTTTACCAGGTAATATAATTTCTGGAGATGATGTTCAACTTCCTGATGACTCTTTTAGGAAGATATTTGAGTTTTTAGAATTAGATGAAAATGATATTTTTTATCATTTAGGATGTGGTGATGGGAAAGGGATTTTTTTAGCTAGAAATGAGTTTCATGTGAAAAAAGCAGTTGGAATAGATAATAACATAAAAAAAATTCAAAAGGCTAATCAATATGGTAAAAAAATAAAATTGGATAGATGGGAATTTTTTTGTGAGGATATTTTATCTGCAAAAATAGATGATGCAACAGTTATACTATTTTGGTTTACAGATAATGATTTGATTGAAAATATGATGAAAAAATTTAAGGAACTCCCAGATGGTTGTAGGGTAGTTACACTTTGGGGACCACTTCCTCAATGTCTTCCATCCAAAGTAGATTTCCCATATATTGTAAATCAAGTTCCTTTCAAAACGGCAAATCTTAAAGAACAGTTATTAGAAATTTTTGATGCAAAATGTATTGATTTTGTTAACGCGTGGGAATATGCAGAAAGATATACCAAGGCAATTAGTTCATCTGATATAGAAAATAATAGATTTCTAACTATTTTACAATCATTGGTGATTTGGATTAATGCAAAAAATCTTGGAATTGCATGTGGGAACGAAATACCCATTCCAATTAAGAATTACATGGGAATTTTGAAGACATTCTTTAACATTGAAGTTGAACATTTGTTAAAATAACATCAACCTTTTATTTTGATTTGTCATAATCTGGTTATGGAAGAACGGTTGAACATCAATGTCTCTGCTACAAATTATGAAGAATCTAGTAAGGAGATTACAACCATACTCACAATGTTAGAAGAGATGGTTCATGGAGAAAATGAATTCCGTATGACAGATTCGGAATTTGCTTTCGGTTGGCATTTTTATGTTATATCAGTAAGCCTAAACCTAATCCAAAAACTATCTGATCAAATGGGAGATGATTTCTATAAATTAAAAGGAAAGGGATTAGAAAAAAAATTTTTGACGTGGCTTACACAGAAAACTAAACAGAAAAATCTCCATGTTAAATTTGCCATCAAAGAAGAGATGGAATCTAGTAAATTTGGTATATTTTAAGAAAAAAAGGCCCTCGAGGGGAATCGAACTCCTGTCCGGGGATCCACAATCCCCTATACTAACCACTGTACTACGAAGGCCACAATAATCATCTGTTGATTTATGATAATAATCTTAACTTTTACTGATGGTTTTTACAGAAAAACTCGTCTTTAAGTTTATAATTCGCTGTCAAAATGTGTCTAATATGAATAATGGAAAGGGCTGGTTTGTTGCTATGGCGATCACTGTAGCGCTAGTATACACTGGCGTTAGTTACCTATTTCCATGGCACTAAAAAATCTATTATTTCCGAGTTAATTTTTTCCGAAGTGTATGAAACTTTCCTGTTCTAAATGGATTGACCCTCCACTGTTTTGTCCAACGATAAGTAACAACTGCAGAAATAACTGTTGAAACAATCAATATTGGAATAACCCAACTTAATGAAATATTAAGATCAGGAATTCCTAATACTGTAGCTATTGTGTTAGGAACCAAAACAGCGGTTGCTGCCACTGTTAACCAAACAATCAACTTTGTTAACTGATTAGAAGTTTCAGTTTGTATCACAGTTACTCCAGTAGAAATTATCTCCATAACATTTTCGGCCATCTGAATTTGGCGGTCAAGACGTCCTAAAATAACCTCAAATTTTTCTAATATATCATCATCATCAGTTAACATATCAGGGTCTCCATACTTCACATTTCTAACAGTATCATGTGTAGCCCACACTGCACTAAGAAATGTTAACAATGATCTTTTCATGTTTGAGAGCTCGTCTGATATATTACGATCCATTTGTCTAGCACCTGAAATATCAATTTCGAGTTGTTCTGCTTGTTCAAGAATTGTCCTTAAAATAGAAAAATTAGTTTCACTAACTTCATCCATTAATCTAAATAACAAAATGGTTTGTCTATCAGCCCATTGTTCAGATTCTTTAGGAAGTTTTCTCATCAATGAATTTGAATAATTATAGAGTTTTGCAATTTTTCCTCCATAATCGTCATGGATAGTAACGATCAGATCCTTTTTCATAAAAATCAAAATTGGTGAAGTTTGTGTTCTGCTATCACCAGTAATAATAAATGGTAACATAATACCTAGTGTGTCTCCAATATCTTCATATGCTGTAATATATCCTGAGAGTAGTACACTTGGATCCATGTTTATCTTAAGTTTTTCAAGAATGGCAGGTGTCTCGTTTACTATATCATCTACAACACATTCTATCCAGGTAAGTGTGCCACTCTCTACCACGTATTCTGCTATTGCATCTTCAAGAGTGATGCTCTCTTTTTTGAATGGAACTCCTTGTTCCTCAATACCTGCAACACTAACTGTTTTGAGCATGCATGAGTGATGAAAATATCACATATACACCTTTCATCTATATGATGTGATTATACTCTAGGATTTTTTTTCTTTTTTTCTATTGCTCTCCTAAGTAATAATGAAAAAATTGTTCCAGCAGGTATTCCAACTATCGTGCCAATGCTAACATATGGTGCAAGGAAAAAATCACCTATCCATATTCCACCATCATTAGTGATTTCTAAGAAAGTTTTTGGGCGAAGTAATAATGGCACGGATGAAGAATCTGATTTTTCATTTCCGAGATCATCAATATAGCTAACTACAACCTTGACTGGTATTGTATGCTCTGTAGAAATATTACTGGTTGGGGTAATCATTTCCGCCTTTATGTTAAAAGGTGTTCCTTTCTCTAATAATGATAAATTATACAATGTATCTCCTCGAAACTCGATATCATCTGGTGCAATGATTTGTACAATCAAATCATTTAGTGCAATATCTTCAGATGTTATGCTTACCTCAAATGTGAATTCTGTATTAGAAAAAATTGATTCCGGTGCTATTGTTTGAATACTTACGATTGGTTCTTTTGTCACTATAATGGGTAAAGCGATAGTAGATTGGGTTGCAGGCATAGGATCAACATTGTTACTAACCAAAACCTGAGAATATGAGACGTTCAGAAAATGCGTTCCTTCATTTGCATTCTTGGAAACCTGATAATCAAGTGTAGTTCCAAATGAACTTGTAGTTGTAAGTTGTTCTATTATGATTTTTTTATCACCTAATGATTTAAAACTGGAGTCTGGATTTTCTATCACAAACGAAATGTCCTGTTTATTTTCCCAACCATTATTTTCTAGATGAATGGAAACTGAAAACGTCCTTCCAATTATTACTGAGTCTGGATAAGTAATTTCCAAGTCCATGCCACCATCAAATGTTTGTGTCAATGTTTCAGCATAAACTAAGGGTATGGAAGTTACTATACAACAAAAAATTAAAAATAAAATTGGTACCGATTTCCAATTGTTCATCACTTATTTTATACTATTTTCTAATAGAATGTTTCCATCATATCCTACACATGCAAATTTAAGTAAGTCGGTCTTAGATTCCAAATATGAGTTGTTCTGGTGAAGTTATAGAAAAGGAACCTGAATTAATTCAAATTAGATCGTCTATTGTAAAACAGCTTAAAAAAGCAAAGTATGGTGTAACTGATCATTCTACTGTAGGGTTATGCCATTGGACAAAAAAATCATTTAGGAATGAAGGTGTGTGCTATAAACATAAGTTTTATGGAATTAGTACACACAGTTGTATGGAATTTTCACCTGCTGGAATGTATTGTGAGAATAGATGCATTTACTGTTGGAGACCAATGGAATTCTATGATTCAATGAAGATGCAGCCACAAAATGTTGCTGAACCAGAAGAGATTATGACTAAACTTATGGACGAAAGAAGAAAATTGATTATGGGGCATTATGGTGATCCTAGTCAGGACAAAAAGAAATTAGATGAATCATTACTACCAAACCATTATGCAATCTCACTGTCTGGGGAACCAACTATGTATCCAAAGTTACCAGAACTTATCAGATATTTGAAATCACTTGAAGCAACAAAATCAATTTTTTTAGTCACAAATGGTCAGGAACCAGATATGATACAAAAACTGCAGGATGAAAACTCTCTGCCAACCCAGCTTTATCTTTCAACTAATGCGGCAGATTACCAATCATTTTTGAAAATTAACAGACCTAGATATGATGATTCATGGGAAAGATGGAATAAAACTCTAAAGATGTTATCTACTCTTGATACAAGAACTGTCCTTCGAATTACTTTGATAAGGGGATATAATGACAGCGAAGCAATAATTCCTGCCTTTGCATCTTTACTAGAACAATCAAATGCACATTTTATTGAGATAAAATCATACATGCATATTGGACGATCAATCAACAGACTAGAAT
>CAZCFF010000007.1:0-25790 GCA_964497885.1 uncultured Candidatus Nitrosopelagicus sp. | reverse complement strand
CAACAACATCTAGATTGACATTTTCACTTTTTAATGAATCAAACATCCCAGTGACAGCTTTTTCATCACTAACATCTATTCCATCAAAAATTTTGATAGATGCGCCACTTTGTTTTTCTTTGATAATTTCTTCTAGCATTTTTGCAGTTTCCTCTAATGGTTCTTTTCTTCTTCCTAGAATTACTGCGCTTGCCCCATTTTCTACAAATTTCTTAGTAATTGCCTGCCCAATTCCAGTACCACTTCCGGTAACGAGTACAGTTTTATTTTGAAATTTTAGCATGAGATCAAAAATTAGTTTATCATGTATTTATTTTATTGCTAATCATTAATCAAGAATAACAAGAAATGTTAAATTATGTGCTAAAATCAGATACGACATGGAAGATTCTGAACCTGAAACTATCATACTAAAAAATTGGCCTGAAAAATTTTCTGAGATATTAAATAAGATTGGTGTTAGTGCAACCCCTAATCAAATAGGCGAGGGAGATGTTGAGAAAGGTGATTACTATAGTAGATGCTTTACACAAACTACTAGAATGATTACCAATAAGGGCTCATTGAAAATTACTGGTGCAGACATTGACGCAGTACAAATAATACAGAAGGGATAGAAATGCAAGATCCAAATCCACTTCCATGGGGTGCACAAGATAGGTTCCAAGCACATTTTATTGTACAGAAGGATATTGGTGAAGAATTACTGAACCTTACTGCAAGAACTCGATTACAAACTACAGGTCATTTCGGTTCAAAAAAAATAACTGATGTAACATGGGAAGGTGGTAAATTGGCTGATGAGTTAAACACTGATTCATCATTGAACAAAAAAATAGCAAAACAATCACTTAATGATGCAATAATTTTTGTTGATCCAACAGATAATGGAGTACGAATTTATGGAAAATGGAAAAACAGTTATGATTTTGGGATCACAAAAGATCTATTTGATATCTATAACACGATTGCCGGTTACATAAAGAAACTCAATTAGGCTTCCACCAATCAAGAGCCAAATATTCAATATTGTTTTTGTTCTTTGGGATAGCAAGTATGAATTGTTTTTTGACACTACTAGCTAATCTACCAGCTAGTACAACATCTGTTGAAGAAATAGGATCATTATTATTATAAACTTGGACAAGATACGGGGCATGATCAATACCAGGACCTTTTTGGTATACTGCAAAATCAGAACCAAATTTTATGCCAGGGTTTACAACGTATCCTTTCTTACGAAAGTCTTTGTATACTAGATATTTTTTATCAAAATTGTGATATTCTTTTTTACAAATTGTTATCATTTCTTTTTCTGAAACTCGTTTCTTATTTTTGTAAATCTTAATTTTTGATATTTCCTGAAGATAACATCCTTCGATTAAATCAAGAACAAGTGGAACATTGATTTCATCCACTTTAGGTTTTGGGATTCCAATCGGTTTTCCAAAATAACCATTACCGAATAATTCTTTTGAATGTTCTAAATCCCAAACAATAATTCGGTTTTCTATTAACTCGCTTTTCAAATCAGATACTAAGTGCTAGTAAAATAAACGAATCTGAAACTTCTTGGCATTTGTCAGCCATTTCTTCAATACCTTCAATAATATCTTTCATTAACAATAATTCCTTTGTATTTGATATTGTATCCAATGCTTTTATTGACATATTGCGATATTTTATATCAATTTCACGTTCAATCTTTTGTGTTTCCTGAGCAAATTCAACAGATTTAGTAGAATCAGTGTTTAAACTTCTAATAATTTCATTTAATTTGTATACTTGATCAACGACAAGTTCAATTAATTCAGTTAATTCTTTATCAAAGTTTCCTGTTGTTAATGTTTTCACTTTGATGTTTGAGAGTTTAAATGCAATTCCAGTTATGTAACCTGCAATCTCATCCATAGTGTATGCTGTATTTAGGATGTTTTCCCTATTCATAATTAAGCCACCAACGTCTGCGACATCTCTAGTAATTTTACGTCGAAGGTTTTCTACTTCATCTTCTAAACTGGAAATTTGGTCAAGTTTTTCTTTGACATCAGTTTTATTCTTTTTTATTAATAATTCTGGCAAACTTGATAATTCCCTCGAAGCATTTAGAATTCTATTTATCTCGTCTTGTAAAACAGCTATTGCCTTTCTTTTTGCTTGAACTTCTAACTCTCCACTATACATAACGCTGATTATTTGTAGATCACTTTTCTAATTTATATCATGCTTTTTTGATAAAATATTCAGGCTTGATGACTAACTTTAGTCTGACCATTGTACAAGGCTAATACTTCATCTGGTGTAGAAGCATTTTCTACTGCCTTTTCATGTCTAATTTTTCCTGTGAACTTTGGAAATCTTAAAGCAAATCCACTATTTTCTCTAACTAAATTTACTCCTGTTTTGTGAATAGGGCTTAAGGTTATTTCTGAAGCAACTATTTCTAAAACTAATTCAGGTTGAAACCAAACATCAGCATCCATTTCACTTACGACCCGAGAATTTTTTTTCAGTATGACCTTATTTGAGAGAATTTGATACAATTGATCCAAACTTTCATCAGTAAAACCTGTGCCAACTTTACATATACTTGGAAAATTATCCTCTTCTGTATTATATGTCGCTAATAACAATGTGCCATATAGACCAGTTCTACGTCCTTTTCCAAAATATGCGCCGATAACAACTAAATCAAGACTATCTCCTAATTCATTTCTATATTCACGTTTTAATTTTAGCCAATTACTACCTCGTGCTCCGGCACGATATCCAGCATTAGGAGTTTTTAGCATTAATCCTTCACAACCAGAGTTGATAGAGTTTTCTAGAAAATCTTCAATTTCATTTTCATTTTTAACGAGTGACATAGGCACAAGTTTTGAAAAGTTATCTTCTTTCACCACTTTTTCTAATATTTCTCTTCTTTTACTGTATTCTAAATTTAAACAATTTTTATTATCAAAATATAATACATCAAAAAAATTAACGGTTATTGGATATTGTAAAACAGCTTTCTCAAGTTTGTATTTTCTTCTCCTATGCATCAATTCTTGAAACGGCAAGAATTCACCAGTATTTTCATTAATTGGAACAATTTCTGCTTCAAAAATTCCTTCATTTACTGTAATAGATTTTCCAACATTCTCTATAATGTCTGGATAGTATTGTGTAATATTTTCTAGTCTTCTTGAAAATAGAATTATTTTATCCAATTGTTTATGAATTTGTACACGTTCCCCATCCAATTTATATTCGGCAGCAAATATTTCAGGCATTTTTTTCATTGCTTCTATTTCACTTTTTACTCTGTCAGCCAGCATTGGTCTTATTGGATTGAATAGTGAAATTTCAAATTTTTTTATCTCTTCAATTCCATCTGTTGCAACAACTAAAGAAACTTTACCCAAATCACTTGAAACATTATATGCATTTTCTATTTGCTCTTTATTTTCTTTTTTTCCAGTAAAAGCAATAGCAAGTGCATCCATAACTGTATTTTCTGCTACACCCAAACGTAATGTTCCTAACAAAATCTTGAGAACAAATTTTGCCTCAGTTGGAGTTGCATCATTCAGCATACTTGAAATATATTTCATTTTCAAATCCTGCGAACCTTTACCCTCTAATTTTGCAATCTTGAATAATGTATCATAAACTCTTTCAACGGTAATTTTTTCTGTAGTGAATGTAGTCTGTGTTTTTAATTTTAATATGTTTGATGCGGTTATACCAAGATCACCACCTTCCCTATAATCGTCTTCAATCTTTTTGATTGGTAAGCCAGAAGATTTTGAAATAGCATGAATTGCAAGTTTTTCAGCAATTCCTAATTCTACACCCTCAAAATTTGGTCGAATAATACCTTGCAGAAGATAAACAATATTTGGGAGAATTTCAACTGGTGATTTTTTTAATAATTCTACTAGAATATTTGTAAGTTCTAGACGCTTGGATGTTCCTTCCATCCTTTCAAATATATCAGCTAGAACTGAAAATTCCATTAGATTTTTTTTGTAGATTCAAGTAATAAACCTGAACCTAAAATTGAGAATGATGGATATAAAATTTAGATATATTTGAAAATTATTTTTTTAGAACTGTCCTTTTGTTTTGTGACCATCGCAAAATTGCAGAGAGGGTATGATTTTTTATAGAATTTCATAAAACTCCATGCTACATCATGATTTTTAAATTCAGTTCTTATTCCATCAACATGTGATTCTTTCCCAAATATATCAAAAACTACAATTTGGTATTTTTTTGGAATTTTATGCGGCCTGATTTTTAACAGCCATGCAAGAGCGAATAAAAATACCACTCCAAGTATTACTATTCCTCCAGCATCTTTAAAAAATGACCAAATAATATCTCGAACAGTTTGACTGAATAGCACAAAAACAAAATTTGAAAAAGCGATTACAGAAATATATGTGATAGCAAATGGTTTTAATTCAGCAAAGATTTTAGGTGTTTTCACAATTTTATTAATTTTTAATTTGATTTAACCTTTTTTAATTATTTTAATCAGGATCTTCATAAGATTCCTTTCTTTGGCTATCATGTGATTGATCTTGCATAGGTTTCATTTTGGCATGTACAGCATCCATTACAGCTTTGTATCCTTCAGCGTATTCTAACTCTGATGGGACTAGTGTAGCTGGATGGATAAATCCTTGACTTCTCATTGTTAATGCTTTCTTTGTAGCAATTTCTCGTATGTAATCCCAATCTGATGTTGAGAATCCATCAAATGGACCAGTTAGCTTACCATTATGCATACTAAAAACTAGTGCTTCAACAATTGGGATACAAAAATTGATCGTTGCAGCTGAATTAAGTTTCACTGGCATTAAAGGCATATTATGGCTACCTCTAGTATTTCCAGCTACATAGTGTGGATTACTAAATACACTACCAGCTTCTTCAGTAGCTGGAAAGTTTTTTTGTGTTCTAACAAGACAAATTGGATCATCTTTACCAACATAAGTGCCAGCTATGTTATGTAATCTATCAGTTGACGCATCTAATATCGGTTCACCATCTTTTGTATAAACTGAGTCAACTACATAGCGACCAGGATACATAAGGGCAGCTTCAATTAATGGTTTATCTTCCCATAATGAAAGATTCGCAATTTTTCCCTCTTCAACATCCATTATGTTTATGTTGACACCTTTTGCGAGTGATTTGTTTACTATTAATCCAGTATTACTAAGTGAATCCACAAATAACTTATAGATCGGATAATTGAAAGCACCTGGTTCAGTTTTATCAGCAGCAAAGACAGTAAATACCTCGTTTGGTCTTTCATCAAACTCCATTTCTGCTACACCTGGACCCATGCCTTTGATATTACCTGAGAATGAATCTTTTAACAGATCTTGTCCTGCACCATACAGTCCTTCTTGCTTAGCTATTTCAGTACCAGCCATAAATGCATCCCATGCTAATTGATGTATTTTTTGGTTGTCAACACCATGATTATGTGTCATAACAATATGAGAATCATCACCACAATATCCAATATAATGATCAATAAGCAAATCACCAGAGTTTTTCACTGTATTCCTGATTGCGTCAAGTAATCGATCACTTGGTCTTGTATGACCACCAATACCACCCACATCTGCCTTGATTACTGATACGGTGATTTTCATGAATTTTCATACTATAAGCTCGATTTATACTATATGCATGATACATATTTGAAAAATAAAAAAAATGGAAAAATATAACTAATTTTTGTAAAAAATCGAAATGGTAATAAAGCCCATCTCAGTTTGTCAACAATATGGCAGACAAAGACCATTTGAACCTAATTGTAACAGGTCACATAGATAATGGTAAATCAACCACAATGGGTCACTTTTTGATGGATCTTGGTGTAGTTGATGAAAGAACAATTGCTGCACATGCCAAAGAATCTGAGGAAACCGGAAAAGGTGACACATTCAAGTATGCTTGGGTTATGGATAACATCAAGGATGAAAGAGCAAGAGGAATTACGATTGATCTTGCATTTCAGAAATTTGAAACACCAAAATACTTTTTCACGTTAATTGACGCTCCTGGTCATAGAGACTTTGTAAAAAACATGATTACTGGTGCATCTGAGGCAGATTGCGCTGTTTTGGTCCTTTCAGCAAAAGAGGGAGAAACAGATACTGCTATAGCACCTGGTGGTCAAGCTAGAGAACACGCATTTTTACTGAAGACATTAGGTGTTGGTCAGATTATAGTTGCTGTAAATAAAATGGATGCAGCAGATTACAAGGAAGAAGCATACAATGCAGTTGTACAAAAAGGTACAGAGTTAGTAAAACAATGTGGCTACAAACCTGATTCAGTTCCATTCATTCCAGTTTCAGGTTGGAAGGGTGATAACCTTGTCAAAAAATCAGAAAATATGGCTTGGTGGAAAGGTGACACACTATTAGAATCATTTGATAAATTTACTGTTCCTGACAAACCTACAGGAAAACCATTGCGTCTTCCTATTCAAGATGTTTATTCAATTACCGGTGTAGGAACTGTTCCAGTTGGACGTGTTGAAACTGGTGTAATGAAAGCTGGTGACAAAATTGTTGTTATGCCTGCAGGTGCTGCCGGTGAAATAAAATCCATTGAAACTCATCATACAGAAATGCCATCTGCACAAGCAGGTGATAATATTGGTTTTAACTTAAGAGGAATTGAAAAGAAAGATATCAAACGTGGAGATGTTCTTGGTGATCCTGCAAACCCACCTTCAATTGCAAAAGAATTCAGAGCACAAATAATTGTTATTCACCACCCAACAGCAATTGCACCTGGTTATACACCAGTAATGCATTGTCATACTGCACAAGTCGCTGCAACAATTACTGCGTTTGAATCTAAAATAGATCCTGCTACTGGTGGTACAGCAGAAGAAAATCCTAAATTCCTTAAAGTTGGTGATTCTGCTATTGTTAGAATTAAACCAGTCAGACCAACATGTATCGAAACATTCCAAGAATTTCCTGAAATGGGAAGATTTGCACTACGAGATATGGGTGCTACAATAGCTGCTGGTGTTGTTAAAGATATTACAGAAGAGCACAAACCATAGCGAGTTTTATAATGGTTCAACCAGCTCGTGTAAAATTAACTAGTACAAACTTGCTTAAATTGGGTAATGTTTGTGATGAAATTTTAGATATAGGTAAAAAAAGTGGTGTAAAGGTTAAGGGACCAACGCCACTCCCTGTGAAACGATTGAATGTTGTAACAAGAAAATCTCCTTGTGGTAGTGGAACAGAGACATATGAAAGATGGGAAATGAAAATGCATAGAAGAATAATAGATATTAATGCAGACGATAAGGCTATACGACAATTAATGAGATT
The DNA here is from genome assembly GCA_964497885.1 of uncultured Candidatus Nitrosopelagicus sp. Classification (GTDB taxonomy): domain Archaea; phylum Thermoproteota; class Nitrososphaeria; order Nitrososphaerales; family Nitrosopumilaceae; genus Nitrosopelagicus. The sequence continues at coordinate 18,423 of CAZCFF010000007.1, read as the reverse complement.
GAAAATTCCTGATTATGTTTACATTGAACTCTCACTTACATAGTTAGGATTTTATTCTGGTATTTTTTTATAGAATCATGTCTGATGAAACAGCCCCTGAGGTTGATGGCGAAGTTACTACATCAGATGTAAATGAGGAAAAATTTGATGTTTTATACTCATGTTTACGATGTGGCACTGAAGTATCTAATACTGAATTGAGCAGATTACCAGAAATAAAATGTATTTGTGGATTTAGAGTGTTTTCTAAATTACGTCCACCTATTGTAAAAACAGTAAAATCTATTTAGATTCATTTTCTTTTTGCTGTACTTTTTGTGTGTCCCAACAGGTTTTACATAAAAGGCCTTTTAATTTCCATTTGCTTTTTGGATGGAATCTATTGAATGTTTTTAGTTTACATCCACAAATACTACAAAAATCTTTTTCAGTCTTAAAATTAGATTCCTTTTCGTCAAAACATTTCTTGCATAAAAGACCTTCCATGTCCCATTGCCATCGTGGTTCCCATAAATCAGTGACCTTGCTTTTTATTTTACATACCACACATGATTGAGTGATAGTTGCATCGTACGATTGCTTCATTTTATCTAAATAACAGTCAGCACATAACGGGGATTTAACATACCATTCTCTTTTTGCTTTATGCTTATGTGTAATTTCCTTATTACAGATAGTACAGATTGCACTTTTACGTCCGAATAAACCCATGTTTACAAATATTTTCTTCAAAATATTATATCTTTTCTATTTAAGATGTGAATAAACTCCAGTATATTGTATGTATGCTCTTCTATACCCTTTAAATTTCTCTTAATTCTGAATAATTTATGAGTGATTATTTTACCATTAAATCCGCGAATGAAATGCTACCAGCTATAATTGAAAAATTTCAAAAAATAAAACAAGAAAAAAATGAGGTCGAAAAAATGGAGCAGGAATTACAAATGAATTTATCAGGATTATCTAAGTTGAGTGATTATGTAACACTTAAACAAAATCTTAATTCATCTGTAACAAAATTTTATTCTAGCATAGAAGAATTGGAAAAAACTGGTGTTGTATTAAAAGGACTTGAAGAGGGTCTACTTGATTTTCCTTCAAAAAAATTTGATGATGAAATTTGGTTATGTTGGAAGGAAGGCGAAACTGAGATAAAATTTTGGCATGAAAAAGATGTTGGTTTTAATGGGCGTAAACCAATTGATGTCAATAAAGAATCACTAGTGTAATGCTTTCTTCTTGGTTACGTGCCATACGAATTCGTTTTTTACTAGCATCTGTTATAGCTGTTTCTACTGGATTAGCAATAAGTTGGTGGACTGGTAATTCTATAACAATTTTTGATGCTGTATTAACATTTTTTGGTGTACTTGCACTTCACGCAAGTGTTGATTTACTGAATGATTATTGGGACTTCAAACGCGGAATTGATAACAAAACTGTCAAAACAAAAATGAGTGGAGGATCTGGTGTTTTACCTGAGGGATTATTAGATCCTAAACAGGTTTACCGTGTTGGAATTATATTTTTAATAATTGGAGCATTGATTGGAACATATTTTGTTATAACAGATGGTCTAATCATTGGAATAATTCTTGCATTCGCCATACTTTCAATTTATTTTTATTCAACTAAAATTGTTAACTGGGGCTTAGCAGAAGTTTTCGTTACAATAAAGGGAACATTAATTGTGATTGGAACATGCTACATTCAAACTTCTCAAATAAATGAATCAATGGTCTTAGGTGGCATTGTTGTTGGTGTATTATCATCATTTGTTTTATTTATCACATCGTTTCCTGATTATGATGCAGATAAAACAAAAGGCAGAAAAACTCTCATTATAAGTTTGGGATTAAAAAAATCAACCACAGTTTTTTGGTTATTCCCAATTGTTGTTTATACCATTACTACAGTTTCCATAATCTTGAATATATTCCCAGTTATCTGCCTGATTATTTTTCTAACAGTTCCATTACTCATAAAATCTGGAAAAAAATTAAAAACTTCTTACAATAAATTATCCGATCTAATACCCATAATGGGATCAACATTAGCATTTAGTAGAATTACAGGTTCAATATTTTTTGTATGTTTTATTATAGATGTATTAATTACTTTTTAACCATAAATTTTGTTAATGTTTCTTTTGAATATTCAATACCATGCTGCTCAGCAGAATGTTTACCAAATTCAGTAGCAACTTTGTCAATATCCCCTTCAATCACAAAATCACAATCATATCCATAGTCACGACAAGTTGCCTTAGCCATGGTAACCTGAAAATTATAGAATTAATAAACTAACTGAACTAATGAGCATATTTATTTTGTATAATATTGTAACTTAAATGAACAGAAATGATGAACGCACCACCAAAAGATGGAGAAACAAAGGGTCCTTTGTGCAGAATATGCGAAAAACCATTCTCTGAGCATACTTTTCAACAGCAACAAGAATGTGCTAAAAAAATGCAAGATAAGGAATGATAGAATATATATTAATTAATAGGTAAAGTTAGGTTTTTTATTCTCTTTTTTTGTAATACTATACAAGATGGTTAGAGAGTCAAAATTCAATAATGATGACAAAAGTCCTAAGGAAGAATCTGACTTAAAAAAATTTTTTAAGAAAAGGTCGTTTATTTATCTACTATGTGCCGTTGTGTTTGTGGTATTTTTTGTTCCAGAAATGATGCAGCCAAGTGAAGTAGATCAAAAGATAACTGAGATTCTGGATAATGATGATGAAAATCATGCATGGAATATTCTGAAATCATACAAAGGTACTGATGATAAGGGATCAACACTTGGTGAAATTATAATGATACAGATTGAAAATGCATATCCAAGTCAAAAAATACTCAAACATCATGATACCTCTATAGAAATATCAGCATCTGATGCATATGAAGAACAAGGTTCTGGGTTTTACCATGTCCATTTCTCGTTTAAAACATATGATAATGATAAAGACTATTTTTGGTATGTAAATATACAAACTGACGAAATCATTCCAATAAATGATGGTGCCAGAAAGATGATCAATATTGTGAATAATTATGATTGATTTACTATTTAATTTTATTAGGTAGAAATCATATTGATAATTATGGCGTTTCCATACAAACCTAAACCTAAACATTCAGTACAGAAAAAAGTTTTTTTGAGTGGTGGTATCGCCGCATTAATTATAATATCTGCAGTTGTGATTTATACAGCTTTTCCATCTCCAACCATATTCAACGACCATTCAATTATGGTTGATCCAACAAAGGAGAAACAAAGTCTTTTTACAATTGCTAGGGTTACAATTCAAAATACTGGTACTACTCCATTAACAAATCTTACAATAAACTATGGTGATAACGCTATAGATTTTATTGGTACATTGGATCCTGGTAAAACTATAATTTTGTCACCTCCCGAGGGTAATTCATTACAATATGTTATAGTTACTGCGGACGGTGATGTTCATGTTTTCAAAGCATATAGAGAGCCTGTTGCCATGCCTGGTATGATGGGTTCATAATTCACATAATCTCAATAAAATGATAGTGATTAGTTTTGAAATTTTTAACATCAGGTAAAGTAAAAGATGTTTATGATTTAGAAGATGGTAATCTGCAGTTTAAATTCAGTAATAGGGTTTCAGCATATGATGTAAAATTTCGTGATGAAATACCAAAGAAAGGTGAAGTTTTATGTAAATTTGCTGAATTTTGGTTTGATGAATTAAATATTCCAAATCACTTTGTTAGAAGAATTTCTGATACGGAAATAATTGTAAAAAAAATGGAAATGTTACCAATTGAATGTATAGTACGTGGTTATTTTTACGGAAGTTTAGTAGAGCGTTATAATGATAATTCTATACAACTAGATAATGTAGATAATATATCATTGGCAGAAAAACTTCCTGCTCCAATATTTGATCCAACTACGAAAGCAGAACATGATGTGCCAATAACTAAAACTGATGCAATAAAATCTGGTCTTGTATCTGAACGCGAATTTGATTGGTTAGCACAAACATCGATTGAGATTTATAATATCATGTCGGATAGGGCTAATACTGCAGGTTTTATTTTAGCTGATTTAAAATTAGAATTTGGTAAATATGATGATGAGTTATTTTTGTGTGATTCCATAGGACCCGATGAATATCGTTTATGGCTAAAAGATGATTATGCTGTAGGTAAAATTCAAGAGGCGTATGATAAGCAACTATTACGTGATTGGCTTACTGATAACGGTTTTAAGAAGAAATTTGACAATGCAAGAGCATCTGGTGAAGAACCTGTTCCGCCAAGCATACCAAATGAACTTGTTAAAAAAATGACTGATAGATATCAAAAATCTTATGAACTGATATCTGGCCGTGAATTTTAGTTTTATCTTTTAAAAGTAGATTTAGAAATTAATTAAGAATACACACTTATACATTATATTGAAAGGATGGTTATGCCAGTTGATCCCGTATGCGGAATAGAGTTGGATGAAAGCCTTGCGTTACTGCATGAATATGATGGGAAAAAATATCATTTTTGTTGTAATGGCTGTAAGAGAATATTTGTAAAGAAACCAAAAAAATATAAAAATAATATTAAATAGGAAACGCACCACACATTTTACAAAAACGTGTATCCTTAAGCACCTCATAATTACAATATTTACAAACAGAATTTGAAGTATGGAGGTTCTTTGGAATATCATAATATTTTCTGTATGTTAGATAATAATGAAGAGATTCCTTTGATCTTATATTCACGTCATCTGTTTTTTTTATTGATTTTATTTGATCATTAAATGATTCATCAGAGATTATGTGATCAAAGATATTTACAAGTTTGGAAATACCAGCACCATCTTGCATTGCTGATTTTTTTCTCCATGTAATTGCCTGAGGGATACTGTTTTCAAATGTTTTTCTTAGTAACCATTTGCCAAATTTTTGTTTTTTTTCTATTTTTATATTATCACGTACTGGTATTGATTGAGCAAAATCAATTACCTGTTCATTAAGAAATGGTGATTCAACAATAATTTTTAATGATTTTCCTATTTTTTGTGCTGGAAAGTGCATTGTATTCCATATACGGGTCAAGTTTTTCTTTAATTCAGACTCGGTCATTTTTTGAAAGAAGTTATATCCAGCAAATAATTCATCAGCTCCGTCACCCGTAATTATTGATCTATGTCCTTCATTTTTTGCAGCTTCTAATGATAAATACATTACAACGGAATTTCGAATTTCTATATCATTAAAAATTTTTAAAATTTTAATCGTTTTTTCAATTGCTGCTATTACTTCTTCTGTGGTAATTAATTTCATTATTAATGGTATTTGAAATTTTTTTGCAACCATTTGGGAATATGTTAAGTCTGTTCCAGGAAATTCTTTACAAATAATTGATACTGCATTCTTTTCTTTTGATTTCATAAGAGAAGCAAGAATACTACTGTCTAACCCACCAGATAGTGATATACACGTAGAGTTACAGTCTGAAACAGATTGTTCTAGAATCTGATATAACCTTCCAATCTTTTCATTCATTAGATATAATAAATTAAGAATGAATAAAGACATTTACCAATACGGGTTTCTTCCTATGCGGTAAGAAATGATCTAGTACATTTAAATAATTTAACAATGATTTTTGGTTATGTTATTACCAGCTGAAATTGAATCAAAGACACTAATTCCTGCTTTGCGTGCAATACTAGCTAAAAAACTTGCTGCAGATCATAAAATTCGTGAGGATGAAATTTCACAAATGTTAGGTGTTACTCAAGCAGCAGTTAGTAATTATATTCGTGGAATACGTGGCGATCCTGAATTAATTGAGAAACTTTTAGCTGAAGAACAAGTTGTAAAAATGATTTCTGATATAACTGATAGATTAGCAGCTGAAAAGGATTACACACCAGCGACTCTATCAAAATTCATCGGGTTATGTAATTATATAAAAACCAGTCTTTTGATTTGTGATATTCATCATAACCTTGAATCTGATATAGATGATAAAATATGTAAGGAGTGTGAAAATATGCTTCTAAAAGGTCCAGGCAGTGTTTATTAGTTAATCTGTCATTACTATCGAAAGTTTTATTGTTGAAATTAACTGTCCATCATCTAACATTTCACTATCTACATCAATTTTTCCAAATTTTGCAGTTTCTTTAAGCATACGTTCTGTTAGTATATTAGATACTGCTACCGCTTTTGAACACATTTCACCTTTTCCTTTCACTGTAATCATTCTATTTTTTTTAATTATTTCCAATACATCAAATGCAATTTTCATTATAGGCTCATCATTATCTATGAGAAAAGTTTTGTCAATTGGACTAGACGAGTCATTAATTTTTGTATCTATTGTCATAAGTTAAATCTATGAATTTTTTAATTCTTTTAAATTTTATCGACGTTTTGTCTATTTGAAATGATTAATAGGTATATTTTGATAATCACCATTAGGTAATACTCTTCTAATTACAATAGGGATCAATCGTTCATTTAATTCATCCATTGCAATTTCTAATGATGTGCTAGTATTTTTCGATATAGAAATAAACGGTGGTGCACCCAATGATAATTGTAGTGCCCGTGCACCCATAATCCGTGCCTTTTCAAATCTAGTTAATGTAGGAGGACCTGTAATTATTTCATTGTGATCAGAAGTAATCTCTTCTGGTACATGTTCAGTTTCCTTATATATGATTTCACGATTTCTGATACTTTCACACATTTGATCAATTTCTGCTTGCTGTTTTTCAGTGATTTCAGTATCTTTTTCAAATAGTTTTCTATATGCAGTAATTGCGTTATCTATACTATCATTTTCAAAAGTTGTTTGAGCATCAACAGCTTTTTCTTCAATGGCTAAATCCTCTGATTTTTTCTTATTCTTACTATTAACGGATTTAGACATTTCTTGAGTTTATAATAGCGGTTATATATTCTAGTAGTTGATATCAAAAATTGATTCAAAACACTGTTTCAAGCATTAATTTATTATTGAGCATAAATGGGCAATCAAAAATTTCTTGTCAATTAAAACGTCATCTTTCTCCAAAAACAGTTGGATTAATTGTTAGATCTATACCATTAAGCGGTAATGCACATTGTGTTAATGAATCATCAGTCTATATGGAAACTTCCATAGATTCTGGGATAGAAAGAAAAAGAACAGATTTTAAAACAGGTGATATTGCATTTTTTCCAATAGAAGGAAGTATTTTTTTCTACATGAATAATGTATCTGGAAATAGGCCAATGACACCTATTGGAAAAATAGTATCTGGTATTGAAAAGCTAAAAAACGTAAAATCAGGTGATTTGCTATCACTTCATTCAGAAATTGGTTGATAGATATAGTGACCACTAAACCCACCAATCTTTTTTATAATTCCATTTTTTAGCGAGTTCTGTAAGAATTCGTTTGCAGTAGAAATTTTAACACCTGTTTGTCTTGCAAAATCATGTACGGTGATGATTTTAGCATTTTTAATAATTTTTTCAGCTTCTGTGTGATTTAAAACCACTGAAACCTCAACTTTCTCATTTTTATCACTCTTACTGTCTTTTTTACCTTTTTTTGTATCAGTACCACGTTGTTGTTTTTTTTCTTTTTGTGCAGGTGATATATTTTTTGAACCGCCCATTGTTCTGAAATTATAATTCCTATTTATAAACGAAGATTAATTTATTATGTATTAATCTAAAAATATGTATGGGAATTATTTCAAAGGGTGCAAAATGTAATGTTGTAGATTGTAAAAATGATGGATTACGTTCATTAAATACATCTAAAGTTGAGAATGCTGGATTACGTGTTTCATCTACAGGGAAAAAAACTGTTCTCTGCAAAACTCACTATAAAGAATGGAAAAAAGAAACAAAAGATGATAGATCGTTAGAGAGATCTAGGTTTGATAAATTTTCTTAATAAGATATTGTATTAAAAAACTAAATTTATGTTAGATATAGATAACATGTTGAAATATATCGATATACCAAACCCAAAAAGATTAGAGCGTAAACCAGATAGAATTGTTTCAATACTAACTAATGGTCATTCTATAGAAAATGGCTATCAAATAAGAAATATTTTTTTGCGATTATATATAGAAAAGATTGATAAAAAATTAGGTCCATATTCAATAATCACATCATTGGTTGAAACTAGTGAGGATTCAGTTGAAATGATTTATGATGAAGGTTATTTCGATACCAAAGTATTTGAAAAGACTAGTGACTTTTTGATCAATAACTTAGGTATTTCTGGAATTATACTACGTTCATTAATATTTCTAGATAATCGTTGATATGTCATCTAAATTTTATCATAAAAAATTATCAGAATATGATGAAAAGCCAATATGCTCATTATGTGACAAAAAATCACTATATTATTGTAATATGAATGATGAATATTATTGTGTTAATCATATTCTAGATCATGATGAAAATGAATGACCAAACAATTTTTTAAACGAGATTTTCTAGTTTTTCTATTGTCCGAAGCAGAACATAATCTTAGAATAGAAAAAATTGCTCAAATGATTATATCTGATGGTGTATCAATTGATGAACAGGATGAACTCAAATTAAAAAAATATTATGATTTTGCCGTGCAAAATTATGGTTTAGAGAATAATATGGCCAAGGAGTTAGTTCATGAGGCATTTTTATATTTAAAATTAAAAGATGGTGGTGATATTGATCCATTAACTAAAGGTGATGAGTTTGGTGCAGGATTTAGTTAGACCATTCCAAATCATTGAATACATAACATTTAATTCAATAACTGATTTTGTGTGAGATTATGCGTATTTTACAATTACATTGTGATAGTATCGAATACACACCAACAAAGAAAGAAATCAAATCTGCTGAAGAAATTGAACCGAAAACAACTAGAATAGAAGAAGTTGTAGTATGTTTTATTGCAGTTGAGAAGGATGATGATTCAAGTGTAGCAACAAATGCGATGATTGAGATTCAAGAAACCATGAAAAAAGTTGGATGTAATAAATTACTACTTTATCCATATGCACATTTGAGCTCCAATCTCGCATCACCTGGCACTGGACTTAAAATTTTACAGGAAATGCAGGAATCATGTACTGGAATTGAAGTTACACATGCTCCATTTGGATGGACAAAGGCTTTTAGTATACAAGTTAAGGGTCATCCACTTGCAGAAAGTTCTAAAGTTTTTTCTAAAGACTCAATCAAGGAAAAAACATCTACAGCGTTAGAATCTGAATCTAAGATCAAGTCATATTGGTATATAATGACACCTGATGGCAAAATGGAAGAAATTGAAAAATTTAATTTTTCAAATCATAAACAGCTTGAGATACTTGCAAAATATGAATCAGTAAAATCAAGAAGTAATGATGAGGCACCTCCACATGTAAACTTGATGAAGAAATTAGCAATTGCTGATTATGAGCCTGCATCTGACTCAGGAAATATGAGATTTTATCCTAATGGGCGTTTAATCAAATCTCAAATAGAACAATATGTTACTGATAGAATTCGTGATTATGGAGGTATAGAAGTTGAAACTCCAATAATGTATGATTCATACCACCCAAGTATGGAAAGTTACTTCAATAGATTTCCTGCAAGACAGTATAGTATAGATTCAGAGGGCAAGCATCTTTTCTTGAGATTTGCAGCATGCTTTGGACAATTTTTAATGACTAAAGATTTTCAATTATCATATAAAAATTTGCCATACAAACTCTATGAATTGACACGTTATAGTTTTAGACGTGAACAATCTGGTGAACTTGTTGGATTAAGACGATTGAGAGCATTTACTATGCCTGATTGTCATGCATTTTGTAAAGATATGCCACAAGCAGTAAAGGAGTTTGGGAAAAGATTTGATCTTTCACGTGAAGTTTTATCTGGACTGGGAATTGAAGAAAATGATTATGAAATGGCTATTAGATTTACTGATGAGTTTTACAATGAAAATAAAGAATTGATCAAACAAATGATTTCAAAAATTGGAAAGCCAGTTTTAGTTGAAATGTGGAAGGAGAGATTCTTTTATTTTGTATTAAAATGGGAATTTAACTTTATAGATAATTTAGGTAAGGCTAGTGCATTATCAACTGATCAAATTGATGTTGAAAATGGTAATCGTTACGGTATAACATATACCAATGAAAACAATGAGCAGAAAAACCCTATAATTTTACATAATTCACCATCTGGAGCAGTTGAACGAGTGATTTATGCATTATTGGAAAAATTTGCTAAACAGATCAAAGATGGTGGTGTACCACAGTTTCCACTTTGGCTCGCACCTACACAAGTCCGATTAATTCCGCTTAAGGATGAACATTTGGAGTTTACAACCAATCTTGCTGATAAATTTATTGAACATAATATACGTGTGGATATTGATGACAGAAATGACACAATAGGCAAAAGGATTCGTGACGCAGAAAAAGAATGGATTAGTTATGTATTAGTTATTGGAGAAAAGGAAGTAAATTCACCAAAATTGAGTATTCGGGATAGAACAACAGGTGATGTACGTGAACTTTCTACTGAAGATTTTATCAAGGAAATCACAGATGCGACAAAAAACAAACCAATCTCAAGGTTAAATTCAACAATGCTGCTATCACAAAGACCACAAATAATGGTGTAAAAAATGAGTTTTCTGGATCTTCATATGACAAATTCACCATTGATTATTAATCCTAACAATACTGATGAATCAAAAGTTACTATTTTTGGTGTACCATTTGATTCAACCCACTCTTACAAACCAGGATGTCGTTTTGGACCTGATGCAATACGTGACGCATTTAATAATATTGAGATATTCCAACCAGAATTTGGTGTTGATCTAGAAGATGTAAATATTAATGATCTTGGTAATACAAAACACACAGTTGTTGCAACAGAGATGTTACAAATGGTTGAAAACATAACAACCGAATTAGAAAAACAAGACAAACAGATGATAATTTTGGGAGGAGAACATTTGATTACTTTAGGGAGTTTTAGATGTTTTCCAAAAAATACAGGGTATGTAGTATTTGATGCACATTATGATTTAAGGGATCAATATGCTGATATCAAATTAAGTCATGCTGCATATCTTAGGAGAATAGTTGAAGAGCGTGGTTCTGAAAATATTGTTCATGTAGGTGCAAGAGCATTTGTCAAAGAGGAACTTGCATTCTTAAAGGAACATAATATTAAAACTATATCAGATAAAGAAATTCGTAATGGCAATGGACCTAAATTACTTAAAGATATTACATCTACTTTTGATAAAATTTATCTGAGTATAGACTTGGATGTATTAGATCCTGCATTTGCACCAGGAGTTGGTAATCCTGAGGCTGTTGGAATTACATCTAGAGAATTATATGAATTGATCATAGCATTGCAAAACAAAAAAATATCTGCTGCCGATATTGTTGAGCTAAACCCAACTTATGATAATGGGTCTACAGCGTCTATGGCAGCAAAAATGATTTCTACAATTATTGCTATGAATATTCAGTAATTATTTCCATTCTGGTTCACTTTCAGGTTCATCAGGTTTCTTTTTCCATTCTGGTTCACTTTCAGGTTCATCAGGTTTCTTTTTCCATTCTGGTTCAATTTCAGGTTCATCAGGTTTCTTTTTCCATCTTTTTTTAAACCAAAATGTAAGAAGAGCTATACAAAAGAAAAAAATTACAAATTCCAGTATTGGTATATCCATGTAGGCAATATTTGATTAATATTGATTAATGTTTTCACATACTAGAAAATCAGAGCAGGCATAAAATGGAAGATAAGTATATCTAATGTTCATAAGAATGTGAATCAAAATGAATTATAGTTTTATAATCACATACACATTCAATTTCAGCTTAGTTGATTTCAATGTTAAATAATTTACGAAATTCACTTCAGCCACATTTAGAAAAAATTGGCAAAACGTTTGCAGCAACTGGTATTTCTCCAAATGGATGGTCATGTATAGGTCTAGTCTTTGCATTTGCATCTGCCTTTGTTTATGGATGGAACATTGAATTTTCATTGATCATTGGTGGTGTAATTTTACTTATTGCTGGTTTTTTTGATATAGTTGATGGTCAAGTTGCTAGAATTTCTCAAAAAGTTACAAGAACTGGAGGTTTTCTTGATTCAGTATTCGATAAAATAGCAGAGGTTGCTATATTTCTTGGAATACTTGTTGGAGGATTTGCAGAACCATATTTAGTATTTCTTGCAATTACATTTTCATTATTAGTGAGTTATACACGCTCAAGAGCGGAGTCATTAGGTGTAAAATTACAGGGCATTGGAATTGGTGAACGAGCGGAAAGACTTCTTGTTATTGCTATTATTGGAATTATTGGATTTATGGAATATGCTGTAATCATTGTAATAATAATTGCAGCTATTACGTTTATTCAAAGAATTATCGTTACAGCAAAGGCATTAAAAGACTAATCTTATCTAAGCTTAGTACGTTCTCTTCTTTTAGCAGATGAACGAATTTTTAGAATTTTAAAGTGAATTGCACATGATATACAATACCATTTTAAAATGCGTGGGGATGCAATATAAGTTCCCTGTGCCCTAAGTTCTTTAGCTAATTGATGTTCAACAAGATTTAAACGTGAAGTTACTTTTTTTGCTTTGTCTTTTGGTACAGTTTGACCGCAGTTTGTACATTGAACAACACCAGACGATCCTTTACCTCCTTTCTTACGACCTCGACTAGCACGTTTTAGTGGCATAGTTATTTTTATTTCCTCTTACATATAATCCTGAGCATATGAAACTTGATATTTTTTCTCATTGTGTTATTGATCATATACATATTGATGATTCAACATTTACTGTACCTGGCGGACCTGCATGTTATTGCAGTTTTACCGCTAGGGCTCTAAAATTCGATGTACAATTACATACAAAATATGGTTCAGATTTTTCAGTTATTGACAATTTAACACAGAATAAAATTTCTATCAATAATGGATCATCAGAAAAACTCACTACACAATTTACACTAAAAATTCATGACTCGGAAAGAACTTTATTTTTAGAAAATATGTGTGATTCTATTGATTCTGATGAATTAATCTCTGATAACGTTCTAGTCAGTCCAGTATTTGATGAAATTTCACCTATTCTTTTGGAGAAATTAAAAGCACAAGCAAGTTTTATTTTTTTAGATCCACAAGGATTTTTAAGACGAAAGGGATTAGATAATAAAATTTATCTTGAATCTACAGATCTTAATTTATCTAACATATCTGCAATCAAAACAAGTCCTGATGAACTGAATGCACTTACCGGCATTTCTACAATTGATGGAATGAATATTCTTCAAAAGAAAGGAGTTGAATATGTTATTTTAACGGATAAGCAGAATATATCATTATTATTTAATGGCAAAATTTATTCCTTAAAATTACCAGACATCAAACTTTATGATACAACGGGAATAGGTGATATTTTTTCTACAACATTTTGTTGTACAATAATAAAAGAAAAAGATTTTTTGTGGGCGTTAAGCTTTGCTGCTGGGTCGGCTCAAGCTGCACTAGAAAATAATAAGATTGGTCTTGATAAAGTTCCATCACGCGGTGCAATAGAAACTAATGCAACATATTTTTATAACACAGTAAAATTTAGAGAGATTTGATTTTATATTATGGAATGATAGATTAGTTATGATGCGTATTGGTATATCTGGTATTCAATCTACTGAAACAGTAGCAAAATTAGTAAAGGAAACCCTTTCTGATTCAGGATTTGAATCATTTTATTTTAAAAATAATTCAAAGACTTTAGCGGCTGATTTAGTGATTGTTTTAGGTGGTGATCGTGGAGTACGTAATTATTTTCACCACACATTGGATGTTGATACACCTGTTTTAGGTATAAGTGAATCAGAATCTAATGCATTTTTAGCTCAAATTGAATTGAAAGAATTATCAATGTATTTGAAACGGATTAAAGAACAAAATTACATTATAGAAAATGTTCCACGTATAGGAGTAAAAATTGATGGTAAAAATGTCTATCCTGTGCTTAATGATGTGGCAGTTTTTACATCAAAAAGTGCCACGTTAATGGAACATGTTTTACGAGTTAATGATGAGGAAGTGTGGCATGATAGTAGTGATGGTGTAATAATCTCAACACCAATTGGATCTTCAGCATATTCAATGTCTGCTGGAGGTCCTGTTATTTTTCAGGATTCAAATGTATTTGGCATTATTTCAGTGAATTCTTTGGACATTACAAGAAGGCCATTAATTGTTTCTGATAACAGTTTGATAGAAATAGATGAAATTTCATCTCGTTTGCATTGTGATGTTGTTTTAGATGGAATTGATCGATTTAAAATTAATAATAGAATTGAGGCTACAAAGTTTACACCACCTGCAAGAATAATTCGTATGAAAACAGATTCTACTACTATATCAGCGCTTGCCAAAAAGGTGAAACTTGCTGAGGAATTATTTGCAATGCCACCTAGTTCAAAACTATTATTAAAAATTTTAGAGTATGAGGGCTCAATGACACAAAAGGAACTTGCCACAAAAACATTGTTACCGGATAGAACTGTCAGATTAGCATTACGACATTTAATGGAAAAAGGATACATAAAACGAAAAGTTTCCATTCGTGATGCAAGACAAAAGATTTACGAGATATCTAAATTAGATTAATTTTACGCTGATGCATTAACAAATGTTTTGAATGCTGATTCTGGAAATCCAGGTCTACTGTTAAATTCTGGATGGAATTGTACACCAAAGAAGAATTTATGCGATGGGACCTCTAAAATTTCCATTCTTTTTCCATTATCACTTTCAGCTGAGAAAATCATTCCATTTTCCTCGAACTCTTTTCTAAATTTTGTATTAAATTCATATCTGTGTCTATGTCTCCTAAAAATTGTTTCAGAGTCATAGATTTTATGTGCAATTGAGTTTTTGTTAATATCAATTTTATTTGCACCTAAACGTAATGAACCACCCATATCTTTTTCATTATTTTGATCTGGAAGCAAATCAATGATTGGATATGACGTATCAGGCGAAATTTCTGCCGAATTTGCATTTTCAAGGTTACATTTACTTCTTGCATATGCGACTGCTGCTAATTGAAAACCAAAGCAAATTCCAAGATATGGTAAATTATTTTTTAATGAAAAATTGGCTGCATCTATGATACCTTCAGATCCACGTGTACCAAATCCGCCTGGAACTATAATACCATCAAAATTTGAAAGCTTTTCTATATTACCATTAAAAGTTTCAGAATCTATCCAGTCGATATTTACTGGTCTCCCAATTGATGCTCCAGCATGTTTTAGAGCTTGGTTTACACTAACATAACTATCAGCTAGTGTAACATATTTTCCAACCATTGCTATTTTGATCGGGTCCTCAGATTGGTTCAATGAATTAACAATAGAATTCCATTCACTCCAGTTTTCTGAAGTATTCATATATCCAATCTTTGCAAATTTACTGAATATTTTTTCCACCAATTTTTGTTCATATAACACATGAGGAATCATAAAAATAGATTCAACATCATGACAAGAAAATACATCGTCTGGTGAAACATTTGTAAATAATGAAATCTTTTTACGAGTTTTTTCTAACAGAGGTTGAGTACATCTTACACATAAAATATCAGGCTGTATACCAATTCTTCTTAGTTCCTGTACACTATGTTGTGTCGGTTTTGTTTTTTGTTCACCGACAACATCTAGTGATGGGGCTAACGTTACATGAACAAAAATAACATTTTCTGAACCACCTTCCAATTTTATTTGTCTTAATGCTTCGAGGAAAGGCAGGCTTTCTATATCTCCTACTGTGCCACCACATTCAACAACCAGCATATCTAGATTCTCATCTTCCGCAATAGCAATTATTCGCTTTTTGATTTCATCTGTAACATGTGGAATAATCTGCACACATGCACCAAGATATTCACCTTTTCTTTCTGCGTTTATAACATTAGAATAGATTTGTGCAGTGGTAATATTATGTGATTTTGGTATATCTTGATTAAGAAATCTTTCATAGTTTCCAATATCCATATCACATTCACCACCATCTTCTGTAACAAACACTTCACCATGAGCAATAGGATTCATTGTGCCAGCATCAAAATTTAGATACGGATCAATTTTGATACATGAAACTTTCTGATTTGAGAGTTGTAAAAGTTTAGATATTGATGATGAAACTACGCCTTTGCCAAGACCAGACATAACTCCGCCTGTTACAAAGATGAACTTAGTCTGCATATATATGGAAATGATTTCCCATTTATGTAGCTTTTCCTATACCCTTGTACTTCTTTTCAGTCTTTTTGTATATTCGGTAATCTTCTTTTGTAATTTTGTTGGAGGTGTATTTTCAATAATCCTTAGATTTGCACTTCCAACGATCACTGCATCGACACCTGCTGAAACATACTTTTTTACATCATCAGGGGTTGATATGCCAAAACCAATCCCAATTGGTAGTTTATCAGCAATAATTTTTTTAGCATTTTTAATCGAATCTATGGTATATTTGTGGATTTTTGTTTGTACGCCAGTTGTACCAAAAACTGCTACCATATACAAAAAGCCTGTACTTGCTTTTGCTATTTTTTTCAGTCTAGCATTATTCGTGTTTGGTGATACTAAGAAAATGGTGTCAAGATTATTTTTTTTTGCAGATGTAAGATAATCTTTTGATTCCTCAATAGACATGTCTGGGAGAATTAGACCATCAATACCAGCATTTTTTACTCTCGACATAAATTTTCTATAACCATGCGTATAAAGCACATTTGTATATGTCATTAAAATAAGTGGAATATCAGTTTCCTTTCTGATTTTTTTTACAATCTTGAAAAATTTTTCAATTTTTGCCCCCTTGTTTAATGAAACTGTACTTGCATTTTGTATAACTGGTCCATCTGCTATTGGATCTGAAAATGGAAATCCCAATTCAATGATATCGGTACCGCCATTAACAAGGCCCCTAACAATTGATAACGTTGTGTTTTCATTTGGAAAACCTGCCATAATGTACGAAATTAATGCTTTTTCGTTCTTGGATTTTAATTCCTTGAACTTATCTTGAATTTTTGACATTTTTCCTTAGATATTGTTTTACGATGTCAATGTCTTTGTCTCCACGTCCAGACAATGTAACTACTATTGAATCAGATTTTGGTTTGGTTTTAGCAATTTTTATTGCATGTGAAACAGCATGTGCAGATTCTAATGCTGGTATTATTCCCTCAGTTTTTGTCAGTGTTAAAAAGGCGTTAATAACTTCGCGATCTGTTGCGCTTTTATATTTTACATTACCTGCATCTTTCAAAAATGCATGCTCTGGACCAACTCCTGGATAGTCTAATCCTGCTGAAATACTATGCGTTTCTTTAATTTGTCCATCATCATCTTGAAGCAAATACGTCATCATCCCATGTAACACACCTTTTTTTCCAGCGTTGAGTGTAGCAGAGTGTCTATCAGTCTTTAATCCCTGCCCAGCTGCCTCTACACCAATCATTTCTACATTATTATCTATCATTGGATAAAATGTACCAATTGCATTTGATCCGCCACCGACGCATGCAATAACTGTGTCAGGAACATTTTTCATCTGTTTTTTTATTTCTTTGCCAATTACAGATTGAAAATCACGAACCATTACTGGATATGGATGTGGGCCAACAGCAGAACCTAGCAAATAATATGTAGTTTCGATATTTGTAATCCAGTCACGAATTGCCTCATTAATTGCATCTTTGAGTGTTTGTGAACCTGATTTTACTGGGTAGACTTTGCACCCCAACAAATCCATTCTGAAAACATTTTGTTGTTGTCTAACTGTATCTTTGTATCCCATGTAAACCTCCGATGGTAACCCAAGACAAGAACATGCCATTGCAGTTGCAACACCGTGTTGCCCTGCACCAGTTTCAGCAATTATTCGCTTTTTTTTCATCCTTTTTGCTAATAATGCTTGACCAAGTGTATTGTTGATTTTATGCGCTCCACCATGTAACAGATCTTCACGTTTGAGATAGATTTTTGCACCACCAACAAATTTTGTTAGATTTTCTGCAAAATAAAGTGGAGTTGGTCTACCTGCATAATTTTTTAGATAATAATCAAATTCTTTCTGGAAACTTTTATCATTTTTAATTTTTTGATAATTTTCTTCAAGCTCCTCAATCGCTGGAACAAGTGTTTCTGGAATATATTTTCCACCAAAATCTCCAAATTTTCCATCTCTAGGCATTCCTATTTTCATATTGCATTCACCAATTTTGATACACTGTTTTGTATATCTGAACTTTTCATTATACTTGTACCTATAAGAAATGCATCTGCACCACAAT
>CAZCFF010000006.1:0-29765 GCA_964497885.1 uncultured Candidatus Nitrosopelagicus sp. | reverse complement strand
TCACCAATAACAAATCCTAGTGTCATCCTAAAACCTCCCTCGAACCAATCTCATTTGACAGTCCATGAATGCTAGCAAGCTTTGTCAAATCTTTGCCTGAGATCTTACAGTTGTTATGAGCAAGTTTTAGTGCGTATGGATACCCACCAATACTATTTTTTAGAATTTTGTTTAAGATTAATTTGAAATCGTTATCGGTGTATCCAGAACCTAAAAGTTCAATCTTGATCAATGGTAATGATTCTGCTAATCTAGCAAAAACTGATGACACAATCATATTATTTCCAAATTTTGAATCTTCATGAATTTTGCTAAATCCCGGAGAAATTGTTGCATGATTATAATAGAATATGTCACCAGCTATTGGTTCCAAGTCTTCAAACTGTCTTTTAGTGTTAGAAGTTTTTGAGATAAATACAACATTATTATTTTTTGTAATTATATTTACAAGTGAATTTGCTAATGATTTCTGTCTTGTTAAAAATTGAGAGTAAAGTGATCCGTCCATGAGTACTAAATCAGCTTTATCGATTGATTCTTCACATGCATCAATCTCCATCTTACTTGCAAGTGATGCAAGCTCTGGATTAGAATCAAGACCATGTTCATGCAAATCAACCAGAATCTCACCATCTGATTTAACAGAAACTGCTGTAACTGCCCATAATTCTGCACCTTGAAATTTTGTACTGTTAAAACTACTATCAATACCAGCAGCCGCAACATCCTGTTTTGTTGGTGAAAAATCTATCCAATTTGCTTTTGCCTGTTTAATGATCTGTTCAAACTTTGGACCCTTCAAAATTGACAGTGTTTCGTCGCGTTTTTTGATTGCATCTTTTAGAACACTATTTAGCACATAGCAAAATTGGTTTTATCGAATATGAATATTGGGGTGTAAAACGTACTGACTTGAGATCTAATTGGAGTTATATTCTCTTAGAGTCTATGAATCCTATTTTTGTTCGAGTTTGGCTAATCGCTTCTCAATTTCCAGTAGTTTATGAATAATGATTATGTGTGTTTTTTTCGCGTCGATTCCTACGGGACTATCCGCACTACTGATGATTTTAGCAATTTCAGCCTTTTCGTCACTATCAACTTCAAGTTCCATTTCTATCATTCGTGATTACAGTATTAAAATATTGTAAGAATTGCCGACTGTATGCCATTCCATGACAAAGAATTGCCTATTGGCTATGGTTTAATTATAATCATAATTGCATTTTATCGATTTGAAAAGAATTGGATTATTGGGATGTGGGGCAATAGGAACGCAGATAGCGCTCGCAATTGATTCAGGAAAAATTCCTGCCACACTTACACATGTATATGATACTAAAAAATCACAGGCTGACAATCTAGTTTCTAAACTTCAGCAAAAGCCTGAAATTGTTGCCAACTCTCACTTGCTTTCTTCAAACCCGCTTGATTTGGTAGTCGAGGCTGCATCACAGGAGGCTGTACGAAATGATGCTGTGAGCATATTACAGAACAAAAAAGATTTGATGATAATGTCAGCAGGTGCTTTGCTTGATGAATCTGTCTTTGAAGTAATATCCGATGCCTGTAAAGACTTTGGTAAGACTGTTTATCTTCCATCCGGCGCAATAGCTGGTCTTGATGCATTAAAGGCGGTAAAAGATGAGCTAGAATCAATTGTACTTACTACGACGAAAAATCCAGCATCATTAATAGGTGCACCATTTTTTGATAATTCTGATATTAATCCAGATAAAATTTCAGAGCCTACAGTTCTTTTTGAGGGTGTAGCCAAAGATGCAATATCATTATTTCCTAAAAATGTTAACGTGGCTGCACTTTTGAGTTTAGTAGGTTTAGGTAGTAAGAATACAAGTGTTAGAGTTATCGCCGATCCTAATACAAATAAAAACACACATCAAATTAATGCTGAAGGAAAATTTGGAAAGATTTCCCTAACTGTTGAAAATATTCCGGATGATACAAATCCAAAAACAAGTAGGCTGGCTACTCTTTCTGCTATAGAGCTCTTAAGACAAATTTGTAGTGAGGGGCTTGAGATAGGAACGTAATGGCAAAATTTGCCCATATGACTGATTTTGAAGACAAATTTACGTCACAATATTATCCTTTAAATTGTAACAGTAGTTCAATTTTTTGATTATGTTAAAGGATGAAGTTCTAAGGCTAAAGAAGGAAAAGGATGTAGTTATACTTGCACATAATTATCAGATCCCTGAAGTTCAAGATATTGCTGATTTTGTAGGGGATTCACTCGGTCTGTCAAGACAGGCGGCTAAGGTGAAACAAAAAACAATTCTATTTTGTGGTGTGCATTTTATGGCTGAAACCGCTGCAATTATCAGTCCTAGCAAACGAGTTTTGATTCCTGATCTAGAAGCTGGATGTTCATTATCAGATTCTATAACTGTGGATCAGTTGAGAAAATGGAAAAAAGAACATTCAGATGCCATTACAGTTGGTTATGTGAACACAACTGCAGAAATAAAATCAGAGCTTGATTACTGCTGCACTTCTTCAAACGCAGTTAATGTTGTCAATGCAATTCCTAAGGATAAGGAGATCCTGTTTTTGCCTGACATGTTTTTGGGTTCTTACGTATCAAAGATGACTGGCAGAAAGAATATGCAAATATGGGCGGGAGAATGCCATGTTCATGCAGGAATTACTCCTGATGATATAGAGAAAAAACTCGATGAATTAAAAAATGCTGAATTTGTCATTCATCCAGAATGTAGTTGTACTACACCAATGATGTATGATATGGCTGCTGGTAATTACAAAAATCATCAAGTGCAAATTCTTTCAACTGAAGGAATGATGAATCATGTTTCCAAGTCAGATTCAAAGCAATTTGTTGTTGCAACAGAAACTGGTATATTATACAAAATGAGACAGCAAAATCCGAAAAAAATATTCATTCCAGCTTCAGAAAATGCAGAATGTGAATACATGAAGACGATTACACTTGATAAAGTGTATCGTTCATTATTTGACGAAAAATACGAAGTTAATGTACCAAAAAAAATAGCTGACAATGCTCGTTTATCAATTGAACGAATGCTTTCAATCAGCTAAAATCTAAACTTCAAGGGTAAGGTCTAAACCTTTGACAGAATTTGTAATGGAGCCAACAGAGATCATATCAACACCAGTTTTTGCATATGCAGTTATGTTTTTGGCATTTATTCCACCGGATGCTTCTAGTTGTACTTTATCACGTAATTTTTTCCTTTCAAGTGAAGATATAGTTTTTTTAATATGTGCAGGTGAAAAGTTATCCAACATAATTACTGCAGCACCACACTTTGCAGCAAGTATAGAATCATTTTGATTTTCAACTTCAACTTCCACACGTTTATGCTTTCTTCGCGCTTTTTTGATAAGATCTTCCATCGAGTTAGATAACAAAAGATGATTATCTTTAATCATTATCATGTCATTTAATGATAGTCTATGTTTGTATCCACCTCCAATTCTTACTGCCTCCTTGTCAAAATGTCTAAGACCAGGTGCAGTTTTTCTCGTAGAGTAAAGCTTCGTTTTTTTACTGTGTTTTTTGATTTGTCTGACCAAGAAATTTGTTTGTGTAGCTATTCCACTCATTCTTGATAGTAAGTTTAGCACTGTTCTTTCACACGATAAAATATCTCTCGAATTTCCTGAAACCTGTAAAATTATTTCATTTGATTTTACTTTGGAACCATCGGGTTTAAACGATTTAACATGTATTCCTTTTAATTTGAAAACATCTTTGGCAAATTTAATACCAGCAATTATTCCGTCATCTCTAGAAATTATTTTAGCGCTGATTTTTTTATTTGGTAATAATGCACTAGTTATATCATCAGAGTGTGCATCCTCTAACAAAAATCTGAGTAATTCTTTTTTTACATCAATAACCAATTTAGGTTACCTTGAGTGCATATTTTCCTTTCACAGATATTCCCAAGGTTTTGGCGATCCTAGATCCTTCTGGATTAACAATTAGAACTACTCCCTGCCAGTCAGGTGTGAGATCTGAGGATTTGCATGCTGGACAAACTTTGCCAACAGTGACATATTTACATTTTCGACATGCCATTTCTCTAGCCATATTATTTCTCCTGTGAATTTTCTTTTTCTTTTGGTTTGCTCTTTTCTTTTGCTTCTACTACATTCTCTTTTTCTTCTGAAGCATTACTATTTTTTAACTCCTCTTTGATCCAATCAGGTGCACCAAGGAAAGGTTGTCTACATGTAATTCCTATTTTACCCATAGTTGCAGCCTTACCAAGTGACACTGCAGTTATTCTAGTTCTTATTGTTGAACCAACCTTTAGAGTTCTACCGCTTTGATTGGCTAGTATCATACCAGATGCTACATCACTTTTGAGATAATCATCCATAACTTGTGATAAGTGTAATAATGCATCAGTTGGACCAATTCGAACAAAAGCACCAAATTCTGTAATATCAACAATTTCACCATTGACAATTTCTTGTAACTTTGGATAAAATGTTAAAGCATCAAATGTCACACGATGAAATGTTCCGCCATTACCGGCAATTACTTTTCCCATTGGATCAACTTTTGCATCTAGTATCATGATTATGTATCCAAGGTTAGAATTTACCATGCTTTCATATTTTGATTTGAGTATGTTGATAGCTGCTTTTTTCAGTGATGTGCCAAAAAGATCAGGTGGAATCCTAACGACATCACTTAGGGTAGAAATAGAAAACACTTCGAAATCATTGACGATTTTCAATTTATGAGTCTTTGGGTAAATTTTCACGTATTTCTATACAAAATAGCAATTTGAGAAGATGAGAGTGGGTTTATGAAATTAAGCCAAGCTAAATCAGCCTATCTTTAAATAAAGTTCTAGTCAATTTTGCATATGATTGGTATTGATGACGTTTTAAACAAATTAACAACTGTTATTGATCCTGATCTGAAAAAAGATATTGTTTCAATGGGAATGATCAAAGACCTAGAGTTAAAGTCTGGTAATCTGAAGTTTACACTCGAGCTTACTACACCAGCATGTCCATTTAATGATGAAATAGAGCAAGATGTACGTAATGCAATAAAAGAACTTGATGAAATCAAGAACTTTGACATGAATGTAACTGCAAAAGTTATGGAAGGTCGTGATTTAGCTGCTGATGAGGCAATGTCTACTGTGAAAAATATTATTGCAGTTGCAAGTGGTAAAGGAGGAGTTGGTAAATCTACTGTATCATTGAACCTTGCATTGGCACTTTCAAAAACAGGTGCTAAAGTTGGATTACTAGATGCTGATATCTACGGTCCAAGTATCCCATTAATGCTTGGAATGACTAATACACCAATGCAGGTTGAAGACAACAAATTACAGCCACCTGAATCAAACGGAATTAAAGTTGTTTCTTTTGGTTTTTTTGCTGAGCAGGAACATCAAGCAGCAATTTACAGAGGACCAGTTATATCTGGAATTGTGAAACAATTTTTGATCGATACTGATTGGTCAGACTTGGATTATCTAATAGTTGATTTACCACCAGGTACTGGTGATATACCATTAACTTTAGCACAAACAATTCCAATTACAGGAATTCTTGTAGTTACAACTCCACAACAAGTTGCAAGCAGTGTAGCTGTTAAAGCAATTGGGATGTTTGATAAACTTAATGTTCCAATGTTAGGGGTTGTTGAAAATATGAGTTACTTTGAATGCTCAAAATGTAATGAAAAACATCACATATTTGGAAACGGTGGAGCAGAAAGAATTAGCGAAAAACATAATATTCCTTTCCTTGGAGCGATACCACTCAACTCTGGAATTATGGAAGGCTCTGATTTAGGTAAACCAATTATGCTTACACAACCAGATTCACCAAGTGCAGAAGCATTTACTATAACTGCCAAAAATATTGCGGCACAGTGTAGTATTGTTGCTGCAAGATTACAAGAAGAGATGCAGAAAGAGGAAGCACCCACAACTAGTTAGGATTTCTTGAAACTTCCTGAAAACCTTCGTGATGAGCTTAAGACACCATTAGGGGATTTAATCCAAGACATAGATGTAAATAATAAAAATATTCAAACCAAAATTAGCCCAAAATCAATTATAATTACGGTAGGCGATAAAACAACTGAAAATATAATCGACTTAGGAATTACACCACATATTCAAATAATTGATGGTCTTGAAAAACGAAATCAGCGTGACATTCCTTTAGATGATAAAATAAGCACTGTACTTACCTGTAAAAATCCTCCAGGTGAAATAACACAGGAAAGTATAGAAATAATACAAAAGGCATTTTCATCTGATCCACCAATCAGAATAATTGTAGACGGAGAAGAAGATCTTCTTGTTATACCTGTATGTATCACAGCACCTGAAAATTCCGTAGTTATGTATGGCCAACCCAATGAGGGTTTGGTAATTGTTCACGTCACACCTGAAATACGGGCGAAGGTTCAAAAAATACTTGATATAATGAATTAGGGGTATGATGAGACGGTGGCTGTATGAATTATGATTACACTGCTAAACTCTGACCCTACTCTGTAAACCTAAACTCAGATCGAAATAACAATTGACATTATATCATAAACTATAATCCGAAGATACGTTCTCATGAAATTAGATCCTGACCTGAGACTAAGAATCTATGAAATGGTTGGAATTTATGCAAGTCGTTTTTCTATTCCTGAGCCAAAAATTCTTCTTACTACA
The DNA here is from genome assembly GCA_964497885.1 of uncultured Candidatus Nitrosopelagicus sp. Taxonomy (GTDB): domain Archaea; phylum Thermoproteota; class Nitrososphaeria; order Nitrososphaerales; family Nitrosopumilaceae; genus Nitrosopelagicus. The sequence goes on along the minus strand of CAZCFF010000006.1, from coordinate 23,052 downwards.
CGTGAGGTTCTTGATATGCCAAGAGAAATAACTGAAGGTGCTAGAACTTCAGCATACAAATATCTGGGTCTTTCGTACAATAATCAGAGCCTGATATTTATTAATACAAGGAAAATTTCTGATGAGAAGGTTCTAGAAAATACGATCGTTCACGAACTAATTCATCAAAGATTTCCATATCTTAGCCATGGGAAAAGATTCAATAAATTGGTCCAACAGGGTTTACGTGGAAAAAGATTCTCACCATACCAGAAAAGGAAATAAGTGAACTTTTTTCTTTTTGATGATTTATATGCACCACAATTTCGTTTTTCAATTATAAGATGGCTCTTGAAAATACTCTACCTCTGCCATTAGAGGTTATTTTACCAGTTATCGCAGCAATTGCGGCATTTGCAGTGGCGGCAGGCTATACAGGCTGGGTTGCAAAACAGAAGCCAGGTACAAAAGAAATGCTAGATATTTCAAATGCAGTAAAAGAAGGAGCGGCTGCATTTCTTAGACGAGAGATGAAAATTATTATTCCAATAGCAGTTGGATTATCTGTAATTATTGGATTCTTTATTGGCGGTTCAAATGGAATCGCATTTGCAGTTGGTGCAACACTTTCTGCAATCGCAGGAATTATTTCACTAAAAGTTACTGTTAAAGCAGCTGTAAGAGCAGCTAATGCAACAGATTCTGGTTTAGGTAAAACATTTGCAATTGCTTTTAGAGGTGGTGCAACTGTTGGTTTAGCAATTCCTGCTATGGCATTGGTTGCTATTGCTATATTGTATATGATATTTCCAAATCCAATTACTATTGCAGGTGTTGGAATTGGTGCAAGTCTAATAGCATTATTCATTCGAATTGGTGGTGGAATATTCACTAAAGCAGCAGACATGGGTGCAGACTTGGTAGGTAAGGTTGAGGCTAACATTCCAGAAGATGATCCACGTAATCCTGCGACAATTGCAGACAATGTGGGTGATAATGTAGGTGACGCTGCAGGAATGGGCTCTGATGTCTATGAATCATATATTGTAACAATTCTTGCAGCATTACTTATTGCTGCACTAATTGGATCACCTGAAAATTTTGCATATCCTATACTAATTGGTGCATCAGGATTAATTGCTTCAATCATTGGTACTGCTACAATTGGTACAAGAAAGATTACAGATGTAATGAAACCTCTTAATCTCTCATTTTATGTTACAGCTGCAATTGCAATAGCATTAAACTTTGTATTCACATACATAATTTTAGGTACAACTCCAATTGCATACGCATTGTTCGGTGCCACGGTTATTGGTGTAATTCTTGTTCCTGTAATTCAAAAGATTACAGACCATTATACAAACTACAAATACAAACCAGTTAGGGAGATTTCAGAATCTGCAAAGTGGGGATACGCATCATTGACATTAATGGGAATAATTAAGGGATTACAATCAACTGGTCCATTTATGATTGCGCTAGTAGCAGCAATCATCATATCATTTGCTATGTGTTCTTCTGCTGCACCAGAAGGTTCTGACTCACTACTTTATGGAATATTTGGAACTGCACTTACTGCAATGGCAATGTTAAGTCTTGCAGGAATTGTTCTTGCTATTGATGCATTTGGTCCAATTGCAGATAATGCAGGTGGAATTGTAGAAATGACTGGAATGGGTGATGAGAATCGTAAAATTACTGATGAAATTGATGCTGTTGGAAATACCACAAAGGCAGTTACAAAAGGTTTTGCGATTGCAAGTGCAGCATTAGCTGCGTTAGCAATGATTCAGGCATTCCAATTTGAGGCATCACATTATTTCACAGATATGGTAATTGACTATGGACTATCAAATCCTTCAGTGATTGTGGGTCTACTTGTTGGTGGATTAATCCCATTCATTATCACTGGTCAACTAATTAGTGGTGTTGAAAGGGCTGCCAAGAAAATGGTAGACGAAGTAAGAAGGCAATTCAAGGGTGATCCTGAGATATTAACTGGAAAATCAAAGCCTGATTATGCAAAATGTGTTGATGTTGCCACATTAGCATCAATTGGTGAACTTTGGAAATCTGCATCAATTGCTGTTGCTGCACCAATTGTTGTTGGTATATTATTAGGACCATCTGCAGTTGCAGGATTGCTTATGGGTGCTGTTGTTACTGGAATATTCCTTGCATATCACTTGGCAAATACTGGTGGTGCATGGGACAATGCAAAAAAATTGGTTGAAATGAAGGGTCAGAAGGGTACTGAGGAACATAAAGTGGCCGTTGTTGGTGATATTATCGGTGATCCTTACAAAGACACAGCCGGACCCGCATTAAACACTGTAATCAAATTACTTAACACAATTGCAATAGTATTTGTTCCTGTTTTCTTTGCAATAATCGTACTTTAGAGTTCTAAAACTAAATAAAAAAAGAAGATTATGGGCATCCTTCCATCTTTTGGATGAAGAATCCCTTTTCTTTTATTTCATTTTCAACTGGTTCTGGGGCTCCTTGTGTATGACAAAATTGGCATTCTTCCCCTGTCACCTTTGCGTCTCCCTCACCAATTGTTGCTAGCCATTGTTTCGCAAATTCAATTGCTTTATCGTGATCCTGCACATTTGTTATAACATCAAAGTGCATGGTATGACCATCTTTGGCTTTAACATAAGTATCGTAGACATGTATATCCATTGCCATACTAATGCATAAAATCAGGTATATTTAATCTAAACAATTAATCCCATGAATTAGAATCATAATTATTGAAAATTATAACATTGAATTATTCTATTTGGATTTGTATTAAATCAGAATCTAAAATATATCCTTTCATTTCTTTTGTAATTCCTGAATAAATTATCCATGGAACTGGATTTCCTTTCATGAATTTTATGTCAGTGTTAGAAGGAGATGGTTGAGAACTTGGGTGTGAGTGAAAGATTCCTACAACATCAAGTCCTTTATTTTCAGCCATCGTATATCCTTCCATTAATTGCTCGTTTGAAATTGTAAAGTTTACTTCAGATTTGTCTATATTTTCAGTTAGAAAAATATCGGTTGTTTTCCAAGTATTATCATTTGAAGTTCCAAATAATATTGCACAAGCTTCAAGTGGTGATTGCTCATTTGCATGTTGTTCTAAACTATGCCTGAAAACTTTAGGTAATAATATTTTTTTTTGCAATATTACTCAACAGTAATTGTTCCAATCATCCAAGGGTGGACAATACACAAGTATTCGTATTGTCCTAACTCAAGATTTGTTGTATCAAGTTCGAATGTATTTCCAGGATCAATTATTCCAGAATCAAATGTTTCACCAAAGTCAAGTGAGCTAGTTACAGTATGCATTACATCGTCATGGTTAATCCATTCAATAGTTGTTGTTTTTGGTACAGAAATATTCTCTGGATCATAGAATACTTGACCGTCTACATTATTGTCCGCACCCATAGGAATACTTACACTTTCCTTCATGGGTCCACTTGGTTCTTCAAGTACAAATGTTGCTATCATCCAAGGGTGGACAATACACAAGTATTCGTATTGTCCTAACTCAAGATTTGTTGTATCAAGTTCGAATGTATTTCCAGGATCAATTATTCCAGAATCAAATGTTTCACCAAAGTCAAGTGAGCTAGTTACAGTATGCATTACATCGTCATGGTTAATCCATTCTATAACATAACCATGTTCAACCATCGCATTGTCTGGTTCATAATCTGGATTTCCTTGTTCTGCTGAACCAGTCAGTATTGAAATAGCATATACATTAGATGGTTCTATGCTTTCTGAAATTTCCTCCGTAACGTCTTCAACAACATCGACGATTAAATATTGACTTGGTCCAAAAATACCAAAAACAAAAAAGCATACAATTCCCAAACTAACAGCAAAACAAAGTATAATTCCAACTGGTCTTACGTATTGAGGCATTTTCATTGCCATATATGCGATAAGAATAGAAGGAACAGCAATTAGTATAAGAATTCCAGTAAGAGTTGGTAATGTAGTACTTGTGCTGCCTATGAAAGCTGCAGCACCAAATGTTAGAGTTATTGATATCGTAACAAGAACTGTGGCCTTTGTTCTGGTAGAAGTTGAAATACCACCGTCAAGTATACCAGCACTCATGAATATTAGTCCAATAAAGAATAAAAGACCAGTAAGCGCGTGCATTCCATCTATGAATGTGTGTGCAATGCCAGCATAGGAAGTGACAAGACCTGCCAAGCCGATCGCTGTAAGTCCGCCTCCTGGCATGACTAATTCCCAATTACTCATTCAAGCTTGTTGAAATATGTTAGATAATTAATCGTTTTGCCAATAAATTCGACTATCGAATAAATTAAATTTTGTCGTATTCTGGGAAAATAATTGGTACTGAAAGAGATATTTGAGGTTTCGAAACCTCGAATAATTATTTTGTTGGTTATAACAGCTGTTACATCTATGTATGCTGGAAGTAAGTTCGTAGGTCCTGATCTCAATTATATTGATTTGATACATATTATCATAGCTGGATCACTTGCTTCAGCTGGCTCAAGTGCACTCAATCATTTCTATGATAAAGATATTGACCCAAAAATGAAAAGAACAAGTACAAGACCAATACCATCAGGTCGAATCAAGGATACTTCAGTTCTAATTTATGGATTGTGTATTAGTGCAGCTTCTGTTATCTATGCAGCATTAACTCTTAATTACTTAGCTACATTCTTCATTGCTCTTGGTATCTTTTTTTACGTGATCATATACACGGTATGGTTAAAGCGTCTTAATTCATCTAATATAGTCATAGGTGGATTTGCTGGAAGTGCAGCATCAATGGCTGGTTGGGCTGCAGCCACTGGATCAATTGATATTCTGGGATTTTTGATAGGCTTTCTAGTTTTTGTGTGGACTCCATCTCATTTTTGGTGCTTGGCAATGAAAATTCGAGATGATTATGCAGATGCAAAAGTTCCAATGCTCCCAGTATTGATTGGTATGGAAAGAACATCAAAGTATATTCTTGGTAACACTATGATCTTGTTACCATATTCATTAATGTTATACGCATTTGGGATGGGAATTGTTTATACAATAATTGCAGTTGTTTCAGGTGGAATGATGTTACTATATCATTACAAATTAACAAAAACTCCAACATCAGAGTTTGCATGGAAAGCATACAAGGTAACTGCTCCATACCTCACAATAATATTCATAGGTATTGCATTAGATGCTGCATTTTACTTTAGGTTTTAATTAAATTTGTTTTTCAGTTCCTGGGAAACTTGCTTCATAATCATTTTTTAGAGCTTCTTTATTTTGTAATTCAACTTCATCTTCATCTTCATATTGTGATGCAATTTCTATTTTACGAGTATCTTTTGCAATCCAACTTACATTGATAAGTCCTAATATTTCTAAATCCAATAAAGTTTTGTTAAATATATCATCTGTCAATTCATGACCTTCTTTTTTTAGACTTTTTATTAGAGTTTTATCAGTAAGAGAACTGTCTTCTTTAACTTTACCAAATATTATATCTTTATAGTTCATATTTTTATCCATAAAATGTTTTATCAGTAGATTTTGGAATTATATTTGATACTTCATCCTTTAATGTGTTATACCATTGATTAATTTCTTGTGTAATAGATGGTTTTATTTTCTTCAATCCTGACGCAAAGTCATTACTAGTAATTTTTTTAGAGTTATTTTGCATAGCATTAACTGCAGCCTCTCTACAAAGTGCAGCCAAATCTGCACCTGTGTAATTTTGTGTCGCTACAGCAATTTCTTTTAAATTAACATCATTATTTAGCGGCATTTTCTCTGTTAGTACTTTAATTATCTCCAGTCTACCCTTTTCATCAGGTGGTTGAATATACAATGTGATATCTAATCTACCACTACGAAGCATAGAATTATCAATCAGATCAGGTCTATTTGTAATACCTATAACTGCGATTCGTGATGTTCCGCTATCTTCCATTTCGGTTAACATTTGACTTAAGACTGTTTCACCTTGCGCATTACCATCCGTTGTTTTAAATTTCGCAAGAGAATCCAATTCATCAAAAATAATTATACATGGTGCAGATGATTTTGCCTTTCGGAAAATCTCTCTAATTGCCTTTTCTGATTCACCAACCCACTTTGATAATATTTCTGGACCACGAACTAGGATCATATTACTTCCACATTCAGCAGATAGTGCTCTACCAAGGAGTGTTTTTCCGCAACCAGGTGGACCATAAAGTAATACACCTTTTGGTGGTTTGACACCCATTTTGGCGAATTTATCTGGTTCATTAATAGACGCAATCATATTATCTTCTAGCGTTTCTTTGGCATAATCTAATCCACCAATATCTTTCCACCAAATTTTTGCCCGTTCAACATAAAATTCTCGCATCGCTGTTGGCACAACTTCAAACATGGCATCGTAGAAATCTCGTAATTTTATCTCCATAGATTCGAGCATTTTAGATGGTATACGTTCATTTTCAAGATCAATTTCAGGCAGATAACGGCGTATAGCCTTTAATGCACTTTCCCTACATAACGATTTGATATCAGCGCCAGTATATCCATGCAGTTCACTTGCAAAATCTTTCAAATGAATATCTTCTGCAAGAGGCATTCCACGAGTATGTATATGTAGAATTTCTAATCTCCCATCAGTATTAGGAACTGCAACTTCAACTTCTCTATCAAACCTTCCAGGTCTTCGTAATGCAGGGTCTACACTATCAGGACGATTAGTTGCACCAAGTACTACAACGTTACCTCTTTCATTCAAACCATCCATAAGTGCTAACAACTGTGCAACTACACGTTTTTCAACATCTCCGTATGCCTCTTCTCTTTTTGGTGCAATGGCATCAATCTCATCAATAAAGATAATACTAGGAGAATTGTCTTTTGCTTCTTTGAAAATTTCTCTAAGCCTGGCTTCAGTCTCACCATAATATTTATTCATAATTTCAGGCCCATTAATCAGATACATATTAGCATCTGATTCATTAGCAAGAACTTTAGCTATGAGTGTTTTTCCACAACCAGGTGGACCATAAAGTAATACACCACTATGTGGTTCCACACCAAGCCGGCTAAAAAGTTCAGGATGTCTAAGTGGTAATTCAACAATCTCTCTCATTGCTTTTAGTTCATCACCAAGTCCACCGACTTCCTCGTATGTTATACGAGTTTTTTTATCAGTAGCAGCTTCTGAAAGTATTTTTAGTGAAGAAGAACGATCAATTTTAACAACACCCTTTGGAGATGATTTGCTAATCTTAAATTCTATAGAATTACCCAATATCATAACTGAAATTTCATCACCATTTGTCAAAGGAAGTCCTTTTAGCCTATTTTTAACAAAATCAGTGAATTCTTTATCAACAGTTACAACATCATTAACTGGCATTAATGTTACCAGTTTAGCGGTTTTTGTGCTAACCTTTGCTACCGTTACTACATCATTAATAGACACACCTACATTCTTTCTAGTCTGACCATCGATACTGATTATATCTGGATTTTTTTCATCTTCATCTGCGGGCCAAACAATTACACTAGTTGTTTTTTTACCTCGTATCTCAATTATATCACCAGGTGCAACATGCATGTAATCCATAGCATCAGGACCAATTCTGGCTCTTTTTTTACCAACGTCCCGTTGTTTGGATTCACTTACCCTCATTTGTAATGGTTCTTCTTTTACGGGCATGATATTATCTACACATCAACAGACATTCTGCTCATATTCAGAACTTCAAACTCACTTACACCGTCAACCGAGTGCAGGGTGTTTTCTAATGAATCCATCTGTCCCTCCTTATCATCCAAAATAAATTCTGATTTTAGATAATGTAGACCAAATGCAAGTGGTTCCTTTTGAAAATTCCTTAATTTTATACCATCTTTTAAATTAGTCCTGATAGTTTCTACCAATCCATCTAAATCAACGTCTATTCCGGTAGGAAGTATTTTTGTAATCAAAAGTAATTGTGCCATTTTTAAGGACCCTCAAAATTACAAACTGAGCATTTATACTTTCTAACTGCTACCCTACAACTTGCACATCTCCAAATCAGATCTCCTTTTTCGCAATTAGGACAATTGAATTTGACGCATTTATCATTAGGCATGATATTTCTATGACAGCAACTACAAATTGGTAATTCCAGACTTGGTGACATTCTAAAATTTGCTGATGATGTACTGCATTTATACCTTATCAAATTATAATTGGCTAACTAACTAGTAGACGTTTAATCTCGGACCCTACAAGGTTTTGTGCAGCCATTAGAGATTTACGTACACCAAGTAATTTTATTATAGATGCTGTATGAAAATCAAAATCATCCTCACTCGAGATCTCTGATAATATCTCTGGCGTAATCATATCAAATATTTTATCAACTGTTTTATTGTCAATTTTTTGTAGTATCTTTCTTGCAATTTGCTGCTTTCCAAACTCCTTTCCAAATTTATTATACCAAGATTTTTGATACTGTATAAGTTGAAAATCATCATTTGTTTCTAAATATTTTGCAATTGCAGTACCAGCCATAATTCCACCCATACCACATGAATAAATTCCACCTGCGGTAGTTGGTTTTGATTGGCCTGCAGCATCACCAACTATCACAGTATCTTTGGAAACAAAATTTTTGATTGGTCCATTTATCCAGATAGGGGAAAATATTTTTCTTATAATTGAATAACTTCCTTTATCTTTCAAAAATTCTTCGATAGTTTTAGAAGTGTTAATATCCTTACCAGCTACACCAACTTTGCCTATACCATTTCCCGATGGTATTACCCACGCAAAAAAACCAGGATATTTAATTTGATCAAAATACACCTCAACATGACCATTTACGATCCAATCTGCATATACTTCATACTGTGCAGATAACAATACGCCGTTTCTGTTATTATTTACTAATGCACCAACCCCTCTACAATCAACTAGAATTTTACAATCTATGTCACCAATTGATGTATTGACACCTCCTTTCGTCTTTTCCTTATAACTTGAATTAACAATTATTTTTGCACCATATTTTTGTGCTTGATATGCTGCCTGCTTGTCTAACTGTCTTCTATCAACAGAAATGATTTGTTGATTCTTTGAGTTAATTTCAAGTATTTTACCACTAGGTGAAAAAATAGACGCATCGTTGATTGTACAATCATAGATTTTTTCTGATGGATTGATCTCTAGATCATTTAATGCAGTTTTACTTACTAATCCACCACAATGATCAGGTGTTCCAACCTCAAAACCTTCTTCTAAAACTAAAACAGAATGTCCTTTTTTTGCTACTTCTCTGGCAGTTAGCAGACCAGAAATACTTCCACCTGCAATAATTACATCATACTTGTCCACAAACACTCCAAATCCACATTATTCAATTAATGTTTCGACTAAATTGCAAAGTTTTTCATAACACATCATTCATGTAAACATATGACAATAAAACAGGTAATTGTAGTTAGGAATGACCTTGATATGGGAAAGGGAAAAATTGCTGCTCAAGTAGGTCATGCATGTGTATTAGGCGCTGAGCATGTAAGAAAATCCAATCCTGAGTGGTTTTCTACATGGTTGAATGGACAAGAAAAGGTTGTGCTCAAAGTTTCAAGCTTAAAAGAACTTGAACAAATCAAACAAGATGCCATCGAACTTGGTTTACCATGGTCTGAAGTTACTGACGCTGGACATACACAAATATCTCCAGGAACCATAACCTGCATTTCACTTGGTCCTGCGCCAGAAGAAAAAATAGATAGGATTACTGGTAATTTGAAATTACTGTGAGTGTTTTCATGTTTATTACAATAAAATATAACGTAGTGTGGTAGTTTTTTTATCATGAAGACACGAACAAAGGGAATTATCTTTTTTGCAGTAGTTGCAGGAATTATGCTAGCTTCCGGAATTACAATAGCTATACCTTCTTCATTTTTTGAAAGAAATGATAATACATTAGACTCTTCAGACGATGTCGATCTTGACAGTTTAGGCTATACTGGTGATCAACGATTACAATTCTGTGGTGTAAATGATAAAGCAAAATCTAATTCATACGTAAAAGAATACAAGATACCCATACCATGTACTCAACCTCTTGCAATAACAACTGTGCCAGATGGAACAGTTTGGTTTGCACAAACAAACACGGGAATGATTGCAAAATTTGATCCATCATCAGAAACATTCACTCAATACGAAAACCCAGACTGGGATAGATTACAAACATCATGGATTGAGGAGGCAAAGAAACAGAATGTACTGCCAATAAAATTACGTTCAATGATGTGGGGAATGGATTATTCTCCGGATGGTTCTATCTGGTATACTGATGGTGATAATGCAGCAATATGGAAATTTTCACTATCTGATGAATCATATCATGTACTTTCATTTCCACGTGAGGATGATTCAGAGCAAGTCTTTCCACAAAGATTAGAAGTTGATGGTTCAAGAATAATTATTAATGATTTGTTTGGAAGTAAGATTTCTTTTTTTGACTTTGTTCAAGTAGGACAAGCGATACGAACTTTTGGTATACCTTCACCAATCAGTGAATCTTTAACCAGTGACTTTACAATTGATTCTAAAGATAATGTATGGTATACAACTTGGATTCCAAATGAGGCTGGTGTACTTGTAAAGTTTGACTATCCTAAATATGAAAAACAGCAAGCAATATCTTCCACAATCACGGATGGACTTCTTTTACAGGAGTTTATTGAATTTTACCAATTTCCATCTGGTATGGATACACCAAATGGAATTGCAGTTGGTCCAAACGAAAAAATTTGGATAGCTGATACGTCGGGAAACTTTTTTTTCAGTTTTGACCTTGACACAGAAAAATTCACAAAGTATGTTACATCAATTCCACACGAAGATTCGTATGGTAATTTAAAACTCCCATCCTATTCATCAAATCCATATTGGATTGAACGGTTAGATGAAAAATTGGTTATGAACGAGCATAATGCAAATCGGATAGCAGTATTTGATCCTATTACTGACACAATGGTGGAATATACTATTCCTTCACGAAACACTAGTTGGGCTGACTGTGAAGGAATTGAGTATTGTGGTATTTCACAAGTATTCGGTTTTACAGTTGATGATAAAAAAATATGGTTTACCGAGTGGGTAGAAAATAATATCGGTGTAATTGATACATCCATACAACTCCCATTTGATATTGATTTGAATACAGAAAATATTATTTTAGAGAAAGGTGAAACTGCTGAAATTATACTTGAATTTAGTTCAACAGATACTGCACCACATGGACATTTGGTAAATATATCTACGACTTCATTATTTGACGATTTGATAATTAATCCTGAATCGACTGAATTTTCTTCTAGCGATTCGGTTTCGGAAAGTATCAGAATACAAGTTACTGCAAGTGATAGTGCATTACCAGATACACATAAAATCCTTCTTGGTGCATATAACGATGAGATAGCAATCTCCAAATTTATCACTGTGACAATAGAGTGATTCCAAAAATTGATTCTGAAATAGGAATCACAGTATATTCAACAAAATTTCTTGGTTCTGGTGGAACAATCAAAAACCAAAATGATGATTTTGTTGTGTCAGAGATTATAACAGAAAAAGCAAATGCAATGATTAATGAAGATTCTGGCTATGCAGTTTACAAACTAAAAAAAAATGGGATTGATACTACACACGCATTAAATGAAATTTTTAAAAAATATGGTATTAGGCTTAAGGCATTAGGTTTGAAGGATGCTTCAGCCATAACTGAGCAGTTTGTTTTTACAGCAAATAAAACTGGGCGTGATTTTGAAGTTCAAGAATCAAAATATAGTTTAAAAAAAATTGGATTTTCATCTAAACCATTATCAAAAAAAAATATGATCGGTAATCATTTTCAAATCAAAATTAATGATCCATCTGCAACATTACGTGATTTTGATGAATATGACAAAATTTTAAATTTTTATGGTTATCAAAGATTTGGATCTCAAAGACCAGTAACTCATTTGATTGGAAAAGCGTTGATTCAAAAGGATTTTGAACTAGCCGTTGATCTTTTACTATCATTTACTTCTGAATATGATACATCAGAAAATGCTGAAATTCGAGAAGTAATGAAAGATAAATCTAAATTTTCTTATGCGTTGAGTGTTATACCAGATAAGATGGATCTAGAGAAAATTGCATTAAAACAGATGATAGATCATGATGATCCAATTGTAGCTATACGTGCTTTACCATTATCAATGAGACGATTTTTTGTACAATCATATCAATCATATATTTTTAATAAAACATTGAGTGCATCTTTTGCAAATAACGAGGAGTTATTCTATCCAGAAGAGAATGATGTATGTTATGATAAAAATGGTAACTTAGGAAAATTTGAAAACGATCCTAATCAAAGATTGTCTATTCCTTTTGTTGGATATTCATATTACAAAAAAACTCGTTTCCATCATTACATAAAAAAAATTTTAGATGATGAACAAATCACAGAGAAGGATTTTTTTGTTAAAGAAATGCAAGAGATAAGCAATGATGGAGGATTTAGAAATTCATCCATAAAATGTGATAATTATAAATTGGAAGATAACGTTGTCTCATTTTCACTTTCAAGGGGATCTTTTGCCACTATTGTTCTTCGAGAAATAATTAAACCAGATAAACCCTTACTTTCCGGATTCTAGACTGTAGTAGGTAAACAGAATTAAGCAATAACTTAATGATTTTTTTGCTTACTGTTTAATCCAGATTTTTCTAGTATTGGATATGTCTAATTGGCTATCATCAGACGAAACTGACTCTTTATTTGTACGTCATTCAACATTTGTAATTTTCTGTATAGCGGCATCATCAGCTCTAATTCTTTTTGTTGCATTGAAGCCAATAATTGAAGATGTTACTTCTGAAACACCCATGATAATCAATATCATGTTTGTCCCTACATTTATCATAGGATTTCTTTACGGTCTGAAGATTACCGAACGGGTCATGAGCCCATCTGATACTAGAACTCCACTCAAACGCGGGATTGTAAAGATTTTTCTGTTCTTTTTTGTTATAGGTGGATTATTCAGCTCAGTAAATTTTGCTTTACATGGAGGTAGTATGGTTCCTGATGGTGATGTTTTTGATGTTGGTGTAATTGATTGGTTGATAAAATTGGTTACATATAATGGTGGAGCTACTTTCCTTATTGTATCTAGTATTGTTTTAATGGCTGCTGCTACTCGAAAAATTGTAGGTTTGGGAGGTGGCTACTTGGGTAAGATCATCTCATTTGTTGGAACATTTGTTTTCTTTTCAATGGTATCAGTTAGTCTTACACAGAATGATCCAACTCACTCGCAAGTATTTCTGTATACGTTTTTCTATGCGGGTATTATATCCGGTGCATTATATGAGATGAACAAATTAACAACCAAACAAAATATGTGGGAAGACTATTCAAACGGCTATCTATAAACCAGTCATTCTAAATTTTCCTTTTCACTTAATAACAATTCTTGTTCTGCATGAGCAATTACCCATGTTCTATATTTCCAACATTCAGGGCTATCAACATCTCTGTCGTCTATACATTTTTGAATCTGTACCTCATCTAACCACCTAGCACATTCTGGCTCTTGGAAATCATTGGCTTTACAATCTTCAAAAACCGCTACTTGCTGTCTTTGTATTGTATCACCAAAAAGAACATCTTCACCTATGGTTACCTGTAATAATCCTATAAGAGATAATGAAGCTGCAACCATTATCATACCGATTCCAACTTTTCTTCGATGATGAGGTTCTTTCATATTATATTTGAAGCGAAACTAGTACCATTTAATTCTTGAGCAGATCTTTAGAACTAGTACAGTTATAGAATTGTTCGAAAAAGAAAAAAACTAGAATCTTTATCAATTGTTATGGCTATACAGATCCTTCAATACGAGTTTCTTGGCCCAATAGAATTATCCGAGTGGGGTCCTCCAATGGACAAAGTTGTTTATATTATATTTGCAAAAAATAAGGAAGTTTTTAACATACTGTATGTTGGGGAATCTGATAAAACAGAAGAATTAGATTTTTTTACAAAAAATCCTAAATTCAAATGTTGGATATCACATGCCGGCAATGAGAAAAACCTTTACCTTTCAATATATCCAATGTGGGAATCTAGTGAATCTGAACGACTACAGTTAGCTCAAAAAATTGTCAATAAATACGAGCCCACTTGTAATCAAGTTGAAGATAACCAAAACTGAGTACACTCATGCATCAGTTTTATTTTTTATTTTGAATAACTCTAATGTTAATAGATCAAGCGCCTTTTTCATATGTTCTAATTCCTGAAACATATTCAGCTCACCCTGTGCCAGTGTTTTCAGAACACTAGACATTGATCTTTGATATTCATCTGTAGATGACGCCTCAAGACCATTAATTCTTGATATCATGATATCCAACTCTTTAACAATATTATCATGGGCTATACGTTTCTCCATAAAATATTGATTATTACTTCATATATGAACTATTTTTATATTAAATCTTCATCAATTTTTTTTATTGCTACAGTGTACTCTATACAATCACATGTGGGTATCATACATTTCCCACGTTTCAGCAGTGAATTATTTTCTACTGATAGATGTGCCTCATCTGTATGATGACATTTTATACAGTTCACAAATTTTAAACCCAGTACACATATTTTAAGGAATAAGAACAGCTCGTGCATCCATTTCTGAATTTTTGAGTTTAACTAAAGCTTGATTCACTTGTTCTAAAGGAAAAGTTTCCGTTATCACTTCTAATCTGTTTTGATCTGAAATTTTAATTACATCTTCCATATCTTTTCTTGAGCCTATCAAAGTACCTCTTACAGTTTTTTCTTCAAATGCCAAGAAATTTGGAATCTTGCCAACTGTAGCAATAACTACCAAACCTCCCTTTTTTATTGATTTAATTGCAGTATCTGTTACTTGATCAATTGGTGCAAAAACAATTGCAGCATCAAATAAACCATATTTTTTATTAACATCTTGTAGAAATTGTTCTTGATTATCTGAATAGATAAAAATATTTTCTGCTCCTAATTTTTTTGCTAATTCTAAATGTTTTTTCTTTCTTGAAATTGCACTTACTTCACAACCTTCAACTTTGGCAAATTGTATAGCCATATGACCTACACCACCTACGCCAAAAATTGCAATTTTGTTATTTTTTTTAGGTTCAGCAGCTTTTACCGCTTTGTAGGCAGTTATTCCAGCACAAAAAAGAGGCGCTGCGTATTCAGGTTTCATGGTATCAGGTACTTTGGTCGCAAAATCTTCTGAGACGGTTATGTATTCTGTATAACCACCCTTTAGAGATTCACCAGTCACATCCATTTTTTCACAAAGATACTCTTTACCCTCATTGCAATACTGACAGTCTAGACAAGAACTAAGTAACGGAGTTATTCCTATTCTATCACCAATCTTGAATTTGGTAACATTATTTCCAACTTCCACAATTTTTCCTACAATTTCATGTCCAGGAACTGTTGGAAGCGTTGGTGGTATACCGATATCTTTCCAATCCCCTTCTATCGAATGCAGTTGTGAATGGCATACACCACATGCTTCAATTTTTACCAAAACCTCTTTAGGATTTGTGATCTCATGCCTGTCGATCTCAGTAAGCTTCAACGGGTTTGATTCAACAGGCCCAAGTTTTGAAAGAATCATTGCACGCATTTTCTTAGGCATGATCTTTAACTTTGATATACATTCTTAAATTTTTGTAAACAATAAGAATTAAAATCAGTTTAAAACTATTTTTTATTAATGGATTACCGACTTACTGCTGAAGACAAGGAGAGGATAAAACTTCTTGATGAGGTGACTAGGAACAAATTTCAAAATTTCAGCCTTGAGCAATTAATACGATTACAGGAATTATTGCAAAAGAAGGACTATAGTCATGAAAAAAAGGCAGACAAATCAAAAAAGAAGTTACTAAATCAAATTAATGTAGAAATTTACAAACGTGACGACGCGGCAATCTGGAAATAATATGAGTGAAAATAAACTAAGTGATGAATCTAGTCCATACTTGTTACAGCATGCTAAAAATCCTGTACATTGGTACGCATGGAATGAGGAAGCGCTTAATAGAGCAAAAAAAGAAAACAAGCCAATATTTCTAAGTGTAGGATACAGCTCATGTCATTGGTGTCATGTTATGGCACATGAATCATTTGAGGATGAAGAAATAGCAAAAACCATGAATGAGAATTTTGTTAATATCAAGGTAGACAGAGAAGAGCGTCCTGATTTAGATGATATTTACCAAAAGGTTTGTCAAATGTCTACTGGACAGGGTGGCTGGCCATTGAGTGTATTTCTTACCCCAAATCAAAGACCATTTTATGTTGGAACATATTTTCCTGCGATAGATTCGTATGGAAGACCTGGATTTGGAAGTATTTGCAGACAATTAGCACAGACATGGAAAGAAAAACCAAAAGATGTTGAGAAGGCAGCTGATGATTTTATGCAGAATTTAGACAAGATTCAACCCATCACCACAACTTCCTCTATTGATAAATCAATATTTGATGAAGCAGCGGTTAATCTTTTACAAATCGCTGATCCCGTACACGGTGGTTTTGGACAGGCTCCAAAATTTCCAAACGCATCTAATCTATCATTCATGTTTAGATATTCAAAACTTTCTGGAATTTCTAAATTTCAAGAGTTTGCACTGAAAACTTTAAAAAAAATGGCAAAAGGTGGAATCTTTGATCAGATTGGTGGTGGTTTTCATCGTTATTCTACTGATGCAAGATGGTTAGTACCACATTTTGAAAAAATGTTGTATGACAATGCGTTATTACCTATGGTTTATTCTGAAGCATATCAGATTACGAAAGATCCTTTCTTTGAGAATATTGTAAAGAAAACTCTTGACTATGTTATACGTGAAATGACATCGAGTGAGGGCACATTTTTTTCCGCCCAAGATGCTGATACTAATGGAGAAGAAGGTCAAACGTTTGTATGGAAAAAACAGGAAATTGAAAAATTTTTGGGTGATGATTCTGAAATCTTCTGTCTTTATTATGATGTTACCGATGGTGGTAATTTTGAGGGTAATACAATCCTTGCAAATAACATTAATGCATCTTCTTTGGCTTTCAAATTTGGAAAGAATGAATCTGAGATACATGCTATAATTTCAAAATGTTCTAAAAAATTACTTGAAGTTAGAAACAAAAGGGAGCAGCCTGGGAAAGATGATAAGATTATAACTTCATGGAATGGATTAATGATTTCTGCCTTTTTGTCAGGCTATAAAATAACTGATAATATAAAATATTTTGACATCGGAAAAGCATCAATAGATTTCTTTGAAAAGAATTTTGAGAAAAATCATATCTTGCATAGAACATTCAAAAATGGTAAGCCGAAGCTAAATGGATATTTGGATGATTATGCATATATGGCAAACGCATCAATTGACATGTTTGAAGCTACTTCAGACCCAAAATATTTAGTATTTGCAATTAATCTCGCTAACTATCTATTAACACATTTTTGGGGTGACTCCATTAATGGGTTCTTTTTCACATCTGATAATCATGAAAAATTAATCATACGCCCAAAAAATAATTATGATCTTTCTATGCCATCTGGTAATTCAGTTGCTGCATACATGTTGCTGAGGCTTCATCATATAACGCAAAATCAGCAATTTTTAGAAATAACCAAAAAAATTATAGAATCACAGGTAACATCTGCAGCTGAAAACCCATTTGCATTTGGATATTTACTGAACGTATCATATCTATATTATAAGAAACCCACTGAAATTACTATAATTAATGATAAGAATTCTCAAATTATTTCATATTTAAGAAAAAAATTTCTGCCAGAATCAATTATGGTTATAGTAACTAATCAAAATAATCTGAATGTTTTATCGGAATATCCATTCTTCTCTGGAAAAGATTTTCAAGATAATGAAACAAACGTATTTGTATGTAAAAATTTTAGTTGTTCATTACCACTATCTGATTTATCCGAGATAGAAAAAGAACTCTAGAGTTTTTTTAAATCTACTTGTAATTTTTCTCCAACTTGTGGTCTGCCCATTTTATCATATCTATTCTTAGGCATGGTTATAGCAATTGATGTATGCTGATAATTTTTTATTTTGATCGTTGGCTGTGATTGTAATATTGCTTCAAGTAATGGCATTATTTGCTGCTTAGTTTCTTGATCAAGTTTTTTTGAAACAGATTCCATAACGAGTTGTTTTTGTGAAACAGGCTCTAACTGAACATCTTCCGTTAATGTAATTTGTACAACTGGACCATTATCTACTATTTGTTGTATTTTGTATCCTATAACATCAGACAATAAGATAGCTAAAACATGTTGGAATTTATCTCTAACTAATTCTTTATAATGGATTTTTTTATGATATCTGTATTTTTTATTATCATTGCATTAAATTCTTTGATATCTTCCGTATCTGGAATTAGTTTTTGATTTGAATACGCCTGAAGAAAACTTGAATAAATACAACCTATTATTATACCGAAGGCAGTATCTACTACCGAATTAATTTCTGAACTAAACTCTTGAGCTATTTCTTTATACGATTTTGCTTCCTTGACGTAATAATCAATCAATCCTTCTAAAAATTCTTGATTCTCTTTTGAAATTACCATTTATTATTAAAGATGTGTGATTTATAATAATTAATTGTTCTTTGAAATGGAGTTTTAGTTAGAACTATGTATGCTGACAGTGATACCATTAGGAGTGCGCCAGATGTAAAAGGAAATTCTGGTACTGCTGTATATTCTTCCGATTCAGCTGTAAGTGAATAGCTTACAATTTCATGTGATTCTGATTCATCCAGAACGGCAATAACAAAAACTGATTCATCATTGGCTCTAAGGTAATCAGGCTCTGTGTTAGTTTCTGATACACCAACAATATTTCCATCTTTATCATATAGGGTAGCAATCACATTTATCATGTTGGCAGTAGCATCACCGTGATTAGCAACTGTTCCTTGTATTATCAGATTTTGTGATGGTCCATATTTCATTTCCGACGATGTAATTTCAATTACTTGGTTTTTTGGATACGTAACTTTGTAATCAATATCTAAAAGATAATTATCTATTGTACCTATATTTTCGGTTATTTGCAAATCAAACACTGCTTTCATTCCAGGCATAATCAAATTTGTTAATGTATCAGCCTTTTCCTTATGGATAATATTTTCCCCTGAATAAATAATAGCGGATACTGTCACTTGATTCAACGGAGTGTTGGTGTCATTAATTATTTCACCAACAATATGAATCGTATCATCATCACTAATGTATTGATGATCATTTTCGATGTAAACCTCAGCCCATACTCCTGGCATTACAAATATTAGTAAAACAACAGAGATAACTAATATTTTCAACACATTTGATTCTTTGATATAATTAATGAAGTTATGGGTTTAATTGGCCTTGAGCTAATTTGTATTTAGCCAAGGCAGACATCTCATATTCAAATGAATCTTGTAGTAATGAATCAGATCTTATACGCTTTGTATCGTCACCGGTCTGAACCCATTCAATCATTTGTTTATCGCTCTCCAATTGAGATTCAGATGATAATTTGAATAGTTTCACAGATGATACAAAAGACTTTGGTACTGATAGGTTATCATATTGAAGAATGAGTTCTTCCATTTCTCCTATATGATTTTTAGTAAGTTTCAAGAATTCTTCCTTAGCCAGGCTACCCTCTTTGAACATGGATACTTTTGAGTCAAATGTATGAGTTAGTTTTTTTAAATCTTCTTGTATTATTTGTAATTCTTCCCCAAATATTTTCCCTCTAATAGTTCCTTGATCATTTGAATATACAATAAATATACTTGAGGCAATTATAAGAATTCCAGCAATAACTGCAATATACATCAAAGAGCCTTTCTTTTTGCGCCTTCTTTTTTTCAAGACTAATCTATATAATTTCCTTCTGCATCCGTAGATAGTTCTAACGT
Organism: uncultured Candidatus Nitrosopelagicus sp.; assembly: GCA_964497885.1. Classification (GTDB taxonomy): domain Archaea; phylum Thermoproteota; class Nitrososphaeria; order Nitrososphaerales; family Nitrosopumilaceae; genus Nitrosopelagicus. The sequence goes on along the minus strand of CAZCFF010000006.1, from coordinate 2,984 downwards.
CATTAATGTACCACTGATAAAAGAATCATTCCTAATTGTTCTAACCTGTGCAATATCTAAATGATAAGGAAATATCTCAACAACTATACTACCAACTTTAGGATTTTCTGGGGAATCTGTTAATTTCATATCATCTTTTTTTATTCCCAATTCTTGTAATTTTTTAACGCTATGATGAACTAATGGTTCCGGATATTTGTGGTCTAGAACGAATACGGTTCCTTCATACTCAATTTTTTCCAATTAGAATAAGCGTCAAGTTATCGCATATAATCATTAGGAATTAACCACATTAAGTGTCATTGTACTAACAATACGAGTTAATCGTCTGATCTTCAAAGCAACAGTTTCATCAAAATCTTCGTGTGAATCCGCATCAATTTCTACAATTACGTCATAGGCTCCAAATGTAATATATGCATGTGTGACTTGAGGTATCTGTTTTAATTCTTCAATAATGAATTCCTCAGCACCTAGGTCACAATTCAATAGGACAAATCCTTTATGCATATTCTATTAACTTAATTTATTATGTTGCCTTGGCTTTAAATCTTCTTTACTACCAACGCCTTTTTTGACTGAAATTATGTCTTTTAACATACGCTGTTTTCTTTGGTCTTTTGTCATATTGATCACGTGAAGGTTGTCGTCTTCTCGTAAATTGTTTCATAGGTTTTCTAAATTGACGGAAATTTTGTCGTGGTATGGTTCTTCTTTTTAACGGATCCGGAATACTAATCTTTATTCCAAGCTTTTCATTTAAATCAGTCATCTTTACTTTTGTTTGTTTTTTGATTGTATCCCATTCAGCAACTGAGGAGTAAGAAACTAAAGTTATTGCTCTACCTTTTGCACCAGCACGAGCTGTTCTTCCTATTCTATGGAAATATACCATATCCTGATTTGGAATATCATAATTTACTACAAGTGCCACTGCGGGAATATCAATTCCCCTAGCTGCTACATCTGTAGCAACTAGAATATCAGCTTTAGATTTTCTGAATCTCTGCATAGAATCTTCTCGTTTATGTTGAGACATATCACCTTCAATTGTAACTACACTTAGACGTGACTTGTATAATTCCCTCGCAACTGTTCTAGTCCTCATTTTTGTTGAACAAAATACAATACATTGTCCAATATTACCACCAATAAAATCAAGCAAGAATTTCATTTTTTCTTTATCTTTTAGTATCAAAAATGATTGATCAATTCCGGCACCACTAAGATCATCAGAATCAACGAGAATTCTTTTCGGAGAAATCATATTAGTTTCAGCCAACCGCATGATTTCAGGTGGCATAGTAGCAGACCATAACGATACAGTTTTTTCTTCTGGTGTTAGATCTAAAATAAACTCGATATCATCAACAAAACCCATATCTAGCATTACATCAGCTTCATCTAGAACAACATGTTTTATGTTATTGAATTTTATAGTTCCTCTTTTCAAATGATCAATTAGTCTACCTGGTGTAGCAACTAATATTTCCGGTTTTTTTCGTAATGCATCAAACTGTATTCCCATACCCTGTCCTCCATAAATTGTTGCAGTTTTGATTCCTATGTTTTTAGCAAATCGTTTAAGTTCATTTGTTATTTGTATTGCCAGTTCCCTAGTTGGCGCCATAATAATACCTTGAATGCCAGCTTGTGGAGTTATCAATTGTAACATAGGAAGTGAATATGCAGCAGTTTTACCTGTACCAGTATGTGCTTGACCAATAACATCATGACCCTCCAATAAAACAGGAATTGTACGTTCTTGTATTGGGAACGGTGTATCGAACCCAATATCATCAAGCACACTCAATAGTGATTTTTCTAGTCCTAATTTTGCGAATTTTGTCATTTTATTTTTTAGCAATAACGGAGAACGCCATTGCCTAATCCGCTATTATTTTCTAATATTGTAATTTTTTAAATCGGTATAATAAACCCTTGTCGACGTTTATCCGTACGTCATGGTAAATTTTGATTAAGCCAATGACGAGATTTGGACTCGCGACCTGCTGATTACAAATCAGCTGCTCTAGCCAGGCTGAGCTACATTGGCATGATGTATCAGATAATTAAGATAATTTAAAATGTTCTTAAAGCGTCATAATATGGTATTACTTTAATAATCATCAGATCTGAAAAACTGCTATGAAGTATATTCCACCAAAAAAACTAAAGGTTCTTGTCATCATGTTTTTTGTGGCAGCAGCTTTTGGAATTTTTATAGGATTAGTAATGGCAGGTCCTGGTCAAGGGCTTTATATCACAATGCTTGGTGTTGTTAATTTATGCTTGGGCGGATTTATGGCATGGCTTTTGATGACTCAAAAACCCAAAGTACGTGATAGCAGAAAAAGAAAATAAAATAATCTAGATAAGTTCTTAATATAGCTGAAAATTAGAAATAATTAATGCTTGATCTAGTTGCCAAAAAATTATTTCTTACTAAAGGTGTTGGTATTGCTGACGATAAGCTAACAAGTTTCGAATTTGCATTAAGAAATGCTGGAATTTCTGGAACAAATATAGTGTTAATCTCTAGTATTTTTCCACCTCATGCTAAATTGATACCTAGAAAAGAAGGTCTAAAATTAATCAAACCCGGCCAGATCTTGTTTACAATTTATTCAAGAACACAAACAAATGAACCTCACAGGCTGATTTCTGCATCTGTAGGTGTAGCACAGCCAAAAGATAGATCAAAATATGGTTACCTTTCGGAATATGATGCCTTTGGACAAAGTGAATCAAAAGCAGGAGATTATGCAGAAGATATTGCTGCACAAATGCTGGCATCATCACTGGGAATTAAATTTGATCTCGATAAAAGTTGGGATGAAAAACGTCAACAATGGACTATCTCTGGCCAAATCTATAAAACAAAAAACATCACCCAGTCTGCAAAAGGTGATAAGAATGGAAAATGGACAACGGTATTTGCAGCAGCGGTTTTAATAGTTTAGATTTTTTTAATTGTTTTAATC
>CAZCFF010000005.1:0-30589 GCA_964497885.1 uncultured Candidatus Nitrosopelagicus sp. | reverse complement strand
ATGGCAACAAAGTCATCAAATTTGCAGGACAAATGTTAGCAGATTTGTTTAGAACAGCATTTAGAAATCTAGTTAGAGATATGAAATACCAACTTGAACGTTCGGGACAAAAAAGGGGTATTAATGCTGTAGCTGCTGCGGTTCGACCTGGTATTATCAGTGATAAACTAAACAATGCAATCGCTACAGGTAATTGGGGACGTGGAAGAGTTGGAATTACACAATTACTCGATAGAACCAATTATCTTTCTACAATTAGCCATCTACGACGTGTTCAGTCACCACTGAGCAGAACCCAGCCAAATTTTGAAGCAAGAGATCTACACTCTACGCACTTTGGACGAATTTGCCCTAGTGAAACACCAGAAGGCTCTAACTGTGGCTTGGTCAAGAATCTGGCATTATCTGCCATAATTTCTACTAGTGTGGATAGTTCAGATATAAGACAAAAATTGGATGACTTTGGTGTAGCAGATTTTCTTGATGTAAGTGATCCTGTGAAAAAAACTGGTACAAGGGTTTTCCTTGATGGAAAATTTATTGGTTATTTCCCTAACGGTGACGAACTAGTTTCATCATTACGTACACTACGTAGAACCAATAAAATGGATCCACATGTTGGAATATCATTACATACTCCTGAAGAAGAGGGTGCTACAAAGAGATTATACATAAATTGTAATGCAGGCCGAGTTTTGAGACCAGTTGTTTTGATTCAAGATGGTAAGTCACTCCTAACAAACGATCTTATTGATAAGATCTCGAAAAAACTTGTTTCTTGGACTGACTTAATTCGTATGGGTGTAATCGAGTTGATAGATGCAAATGAAGAAGAAAATTGTAATGTGACATTTGACGAAAAAAACACCAAGAAATTTACTCATCTAGAGATATTCTCATCGGCTATATTAGGTGCGGGTGCTTCCATCATTCCATATCCTGAACATAATCAATCTCCACGAAATACCTACGAATCTGCTATGGCAAAACAGAGTCTTGGTTTTTCAACTCCAATGATGAATACTAGTACGTATGTTAGACAACACTTTATGCTATATCCACAAACACCAATTGTCACTACAAAAGCTATGGATCTTCTTGGTTTAGAGAAAAGACCTGCGGGACAAAATTGTGTTGTTGCTGTGCTACCGTTTGATGGATATAACATTGAAGACGCTATTGTATTAAGTCAATCATCAGTAGATAGAGGATTAGGAAGAACCTTCTTTTATAGAATATACGAGTCAGAGGCAAAACAATATCCTGGAGGGATGCGTGATAATTTTGAAATTCCAAATGCTGACGAAAACATTAGAGGGTATAAAGGTGAAAAATCATATCGATTATTGGAAGAAGATGGAATAGTTGCAACTGAATCCACTGTAAAAGGTGGGGACATTCTCATAGGTAAAACAAGCCCACCTAGATTTATGGAAGATTATCGTGAGTTTGAATCTCAAGGACCTTATAGACGCGATACTTCTGTAGGAGTTAGACCAACTGAAAATGGAGTTGTAGACACTATTGTTATGACACAATCTAATGAAGGAGGAAAAATGTTCAAAGTAAGAGTAAGGGATATGCGTATTCCTGAAATTGGAGACAAATTTGCTTCAAGGCATGGTCAGAAAGGTGTTTTGGGTATTTTGGCAAAACAAGAAGATTTACCATATACGGCTGATGGAATTTCACCAGATGTTCTAATTAACCCTCACGCATTTCCATCACGAATGACAGTTGGTATGATGATGGAATCTATAACAGGGAAAGCTGCGGCTCTACGAGGAGCAAAATTTGATGGCTCTGCCTTTGTAGGAGAAAAGATAGACCAAGTAAAAGACGTCATGAAAGATGCCGGTTTCAAATATTCCGGTAAGGAAATAATGTATGATGGAAGAACTGGTAAGTCATTCCCTGTCGAAGTATTTATTGGAATTGTATACTATCAAAAACTCCATCATATGGTTGCAGATAAAATACACGCAAGAGCCCGTGGACAAGTACAAATGCTCACCAAACAACCAACTGAAGGTAGGGCACGTGGTGGCGGTTTACGATTCGGAGAAATGGAAAGAGATTGTATAATAGCTTATGGTGCATCTATGATTCTTAAAGACAGACTACTTGACGAATCTGATAAAGATGATATTTTTGTATGTGAACGATGCGGACTTGTTGCATATCATGATGTTAAACAAAGAAGGTATATCTGTAGAGTCTGTGGCGATAAAGGAAAAGTAAGCTCTGTATCTGTTGCATATGCATTCAAATTATTATTACAAGAGATGCAAAGTCTTAACATCGCACCGCGTTTGATGATAAAGGAGAGGATATAATGTCTATTGAAACAATAAAATCTATTCAAGGAATAAAATTCTCTGTTTGGTCTCCAAGTGAAATCAGAAAATATTCAGTTGCTGAGATTACTGCTCCTGAAACTTATGATGAGGATGGAATGTCAGTACAAGGAGGGTTAATGGATGGACGACTTGGAACCTTGGAACCTGGACAAAAATGTTTGAGTTGTGGTAATACTTCTGCTAGATGTCCTGGGCATTTTGGTCATATAGAATTTGCCGAACCTGTGCTTCATATAGCATTCATTGACAACATTCACAAATTATTATTGTGTACATGTAGGAGCTGTTCAAGATTAAAGATTCCTAACGATGACCTTGAAAGACTTCAAGATATGAAAATGCAAAAGGCATCATACACGATTATATCTCAGAAACGTATTCCTGAACAAATTTTAGAAAAAGCAAAAAAACAAAAAGAATGCCCACATTGTGGAAAAATCCAATATGATTTAATTTTTACAAAACCTACAATTTTCATAGAAAAAACTGAATTAGGGGAAAACAGATTACTACCAATCACAATAAGAGAACGTTTTTCACAAATTACCAATGAAGATCTTGACTTGTTGGGTTATGATCATACTACTGCTAGACCAGAATGGTTTGTTTTACAAGTATTACCTGTACCACCTGTTACAGTAAGACCTTCGATTATACTTGAAACTGGAATCAGATCAGAAGATGATTTGACACATAAAATGGTAGATATCATCAGAGTAAATCAACGACTCAAAGAAAGCAAAGAAGCTGGAACACCACCTTTGATTGTTCAAGATCTTGTCGATTTATTGCAATATCATACTACAACTTATTTTGATAATGAAGTTTCAGGCATACCGCAGGCACATCATCGTTCTGGTAGACCACTCAAGACATTAACACAAAGATTGAAAGGTAAAGAGGGTAGATTTAGAGGCTCATTATCTGGAAAACGAGTTGATTTCTCAAGTAGAACCGTTATTTCTCCAGATCCAAATTTAGACTTGTCAGAAGTTGGTGTACCAGTACCTATTGCTATGAAACTTACAATTCCAGAAATTGTAACAGAATGGAATATCGATAAACTGAAAAAACTAATTATTAATGGACCAAATACATTTCCAGGCGTAAATTATGTTGTTAGACCTGATGGTGTAAAAATTAGACTTGATTTTGTAGAAGATAGATCAATCATAGCAGAGAGTATAGAAATAGGATATCTTATAGAAAGACATCTTCTAGACGGTGATATTGTATTGTTTAACAGACAACCATCACTTCACCAAATGTCGATCATGGCTCATCACGTTCGTGTCCTTCCAGGGAAAACTTTTCGTTTACATCCTTCTGTTTGTCCACCATACAATGCTGACTTTGATGGTGACGAAATGAATCTTCATGTTCCACAAAGTGAGGAAGCTAGAGCTGAGGCTATATTATTAATGCGAGTACAAGAACAGTTAATTTCACCAAGATTTGGTGGTCCTATAATTGGTGGTTTACGTGACTTTATCACTGGAGCATATCTTTTAACTAAAGATGATACAGTTCTAACAAGCCAAGAATTTAGCAATTATGCTATGCTAGGTGGATATAAAGGAAAGTTACCTAAACCTGCATCTAAAAATAAAGATGGGGTATTTTATAGTGGCAAACAACTATTTTCTATCTTCCTTCCTTCTGATTTTAATTATATTATGACTTCTAAATGGTCAAAAGGAACAAAGGGAACAAATCAAGATGTAGTAATTAAAAATGGTGAGCTAATTAGTGGTGTCATAGATAAATCATCTATAGGTGCAGAAGAACCAGAAAGTGTTTTGCATAGAATTGCAAAAGATTATGGAAATGAAAAAGCCAAAAATTTCTTGAACTCTGTTCTCATCATTATCAAACAATTTATCACCAATTATGGATTTAGTTATGGCTATTCTGATTTGGAACTTTCCGATAAAGATAGAGAGGCAATTCTTAGTGATATTGAAAAAACCTATCAAGGTGTTTATGATATAATAGATGAAAAAGATAAAGGAAAACTTAGACCAATTAGAGGAATGACTGTTTCTGAAACAGCTGAGGCTAAAATTACATTTGAGTTAGGAAAAGCCAGAGATCGAGCAGGTGTCACCGCAAATTCTAATCTTGAAGATAATAATGCGGGAAAAATAATGGCTACCACTGGTGCAAGGGGGTCAGCATTGAATGTAGGTCAAATGGCAGGTGCATTAGGTCAACAATCAAGACGTGGAAAAAGACTACACACTGGATATGCTAATCGTACTCTACCACATTTCAAAACACATGATGAAAATCCTGATTCACATGGATTTGTCAAGTCTAATTTCCGGGATGGTCTTTCAACCTTAGAATTTTTCTTTCATGCTATGGGTGGAAGAGAGGGTCTTGTTGATACTGCGGTAAGAACACAGCAAAGTGGATATATGCAACGTAGACTTATCAACGCGCTAGAACATATCAAATTAGAATATGATGGGACTGTAAGGGATCCACATAGACATATTATACAATTTTTGTACGGGGAAGACGGAATAGATGTTGCAAAAAGTGATCATGGTGAAGCATTTAATATTAACAGGTTAGTAGAGTCCCAAAGAATCATAGATTCTGGTAAAGCTGCAACTAAGGAAGAAATTACATCGTTAACAAAAAAATATACCAAGACATTCAATCCTAGATTAACTTACATAGTAAGTGACGCACTACTTAATTCTAAACTAAGCAAAGCAGGAATAGAAAGTGTTTGTAAGAAGGGCTTGGAATTATATGATAAATCTAAAGCTGAGCCTGGTCAAGCAGTAGGTATTGTAACTGCACAATCAATTGGTGAGCCAGGAACACAAATGACATTAAGAACATTCCATACTGCAGGAATTGCTGAAAAGAACGTAACACTTGGTTTACCAAGAATCATTGAATTAGTAGATGCACGTAAAAAACCTGCTACACCATCTATGGATATATACCTAGACAAAGATTCAAAAGTTTCTCAAGAAAAGGCAGTTGAAGTAGCTCGTGACATCAAGGAAACAAAAATATCTGATTTGGTTATAAGAACAGTAACTGATCATGCAACAAAAATTTCTCTTGAATTTGATATGAAGAAACTAGAAACTAGACATGTAACACTTGAGCAGGTCACCACTCTATTAGAATCAAATAAAAAATTCAAACTCGAATTTAGTAAAAATACTATAATTCTGAATTTAGTTGAAGAATCGGATGCCTTAACTGTTAATACAATAAAAAATAAAGTGTTAAAAAGTACTGTAAGAGGAGTATCTGATATCGAACGGGTTACCCTCAAACATGAAAATGGTGAGTGGATTATTCAGACAACTGGTTCGAACGTTGCAAAAATATTACATGTTGGAGGAATTGACAAAAATAATATTAGAACAAATAATGTGTTTGAAATTGCAGAAACCTTAGGTATAGAAGCAGCACGAAATGCTCTAATCAACGAATTGAAATTCACTCTTGAGAATCAAGGCTTAGAAGTTGACACACGATATCTTATGTTGGTATCTGATCTTATGTGTCATAAAGGATATCTGCAACAGATTGGTCGTCATGGAATTGCAGGTACAAAGGATAGTGTTCTTGCTAGAGCAGCTTTCGAGATAACTGTACCAACAATTGCTACTGCAGCTAGGCTAGGACAAGTGGAAGAATTAAAAGGAATCACTGAAAACGTTATTGTCGGAAGTCAAATACCTATTGGTAGTGGTACTGTAGACATCTATATGCAATCTGCAAATAAAACATAATTATAAAACACAGAATATTATTTTGGTATAAATCTATAAAGGGACAATAAAACAGACAAGAAAGAAAGGATAACTATGGCAAAACTTTTAGAAAAAACTCTCAAAGACGCAATAAAAGAAAATAATCATATAATTGGAACAAAACAAGTAATCTCTTCTATAAAATCAAGTAAATTGGTTATAATCTCGCAATCTATTCCTTCTTCTACAATCCAGCAAATAGAAGAAAATACAAAAAAGGAAAACATACCCTTACTACATTTTGAAGGAACGTCAATTATGCTAGGAAGACTTTGTGGATTGCAATTCAGAGTATCAACAATTTCACTTAAATCGTTATCTAACACAAATATACAGGCAATTTTAAAAGAGTCTGAAACAAAATGATTCCACAAGAAAAATATTATTATCTACGTTTAAAAGAGATAGAAAAACAGCTAATCTAAAAGATAAACAATGACAAACTCGATAAAATTAACTACTGAACAAATGCGTTTAATCTCGCTTTTTCAAAATGTTACAAAGTCTTCTGCACGTGATTGCTTAGATGATGAAAAACAGGATAGATTAATTTTTGTTGTAAATGAGGGAAAAATGGGACTTGCTATAGGTAAAGGTGGTTCTAACATAAAATCACTTCAAAATATTCTAAAACGAAACGTAGAATTAATTGAATATGATGAGGACCCAATAAAATTTTTGAAAAATATATTGAATCAAAAATTAATCAGTGAAGTAAAATTAAATACAAAACCTGATGGTTCATTACATGCGGTAGTCTTTGTTGAGCCTGGGAAAAAAGGTGTAGTAGTTGGACGTGAAGGACGTAATGCAGAAAAGGCTAGATTGCTGGCTAAAAGATATTTTAATATTTCAACTGTTATGATAAACAATCAAGAAATGACACAACTTGAGGTGTAATGATTGGCTAAATCACCACTTGGATTATTTGCTGGTCGTGCGTTAAAAGAAAAGAAGAAACGTCAGCGTTGGGCTATATCTAGATACAAACGCAGAGAATTGGGTTTGGATAAAAAGTCAAATCCTTTGGCTGGTGCTCCACAAGCAAGAGCAATTGTTTTAGAAAAAGTTGGTGTAGAAGCAAAGCAGCCAAACTCTGCAGTTAGAAAATGTGTTCGTGTACAATTAATCAAAAATGGGAAATCAGTTACTGCGTTTTTGCCACGAGATGGTGCTATGAACTTTATTGATGAGCATGATGAGGTACATCTAGAAGGTATGGGTGCTACTCAAGGAGGAGCTATGGGTGATATTCCGGGTGTACGATACAAAGTTTTCAAAGTAAATGGAACATCATTAAAACAGTTAGTAACAGGAAAGAAAGAAAAACCAAGAAGATAAAAAAATGACTGAACAAAAAATATTGCTTTTTAGAAGATGGGATTTATCTACAATTGAAATCAAAGATTTGGGTCTAAAAAGTGCTATATGTCTTAAACCATCAATACTTCCAATAGATTTTGGACGATCTGCACTAAGACGATTCAACAAGGCTGATGTTAACATTGTTGAACGATTAGTAAACAAGTTAATGCATTTTGGCAAAAAATATGCAAAAAACACAGGTAGAATGGCTGGAAAAAAAGATCATTCATTTAATGTTGTTAAAACTACTTTTGAAATTATTCATCTAAAAACAGGAAAAAACCCAATTGAGGTTTTAGTTCGTGCGGTAGAAAATTCAGCACCAAATGAAGATACTACTAGAATTGTATACGGTGGAACAGTATACCATGTATCAGTTGATGTGGCACCAATCAGAAGAGTTGATCTGGCATTACGATTTATAGCTGATGGAGTTAAAGAATCTACATTTTCTAACCCAAAACCAATTGAAGAATATCTAGCTGAGCATTTAATTCTTGCATCAAATAATGATCCAACATCTCCATCTGTTAAGAAACGAAACGAATTAGAGCGTATAGCACAAGCATCTAGATAATTTAGCCCGGCCCGGACTCGAACCGAGGTCAAGGGATCCAGAATCCCCTATGCTTGCCACTACACTACCGGGCTACAAAAGCATTTGTAAAATGTTAGCATATAATTATTTCATTCTAACTTCATTTATTGCAGTTGAATAATCACATTCTGCTTTGACTCTCATATAAGGAATTAATCTGTAATGAATAGAATACATATCATTTTCTTTGCGAATTATTCCTTTTTGTAATAATGATACTAATCCCCGTGACATCTCTGAGATTTTTAAATTATCTTTATTGCACATCTCGTCACGTTTTTTCTGATATTGTTTCAGGCTAAATACCACATCATCAAGTTCTAAGATTAATGGCCATATGATTTTCTGCCATACAATCCTTCTATTTTGTGTCGATGTTGCATGCTTACCTTTTTCTCTCAACATTAATAATATCAATAATATCTGCCATAATTTTAGTGTCACAAAAGGAAATCACAGAATCATTAGAATTATTAGAAAAAGATTGGGATATAGACCCAATCATAAAAGATTTTCACTTGGGAAAGCGTGATGATATATCTGAAAGTTCTATAAAAGTACAAGATGTTATATTTCATATTCCATTTCTGAATAAAATTAAAAAATTCATACTTTGGAAATGTTATTGGCCAGATTGTTCAAATTGTTGTAGTAGGCAAGGTAGACTTCCTTTGACTTCTGACGATTTGATAACAATTGGAACTGGAATGAAATACCAAAAAACATCTGATTTTATAAAAAATGAAACGGTGATAGCTACTTGGCAGGAACCCAGTCCTGGAGGTGGTTCTACCACATTAACTGGTATTAATTTGAAGCGAAAGGAAGATGAAACAGAAGCAGATGATGGCACTCATATAAAATGTAGATTTCTAGATGAAGAAGGTTCTTGCAACATTCATCCAACTAGACCTGGAGTTTGTTATTTATACCCATTTTCAACATGGTTACAAAATGAAAAAGGAACACCAAGAGTTCACGCTACTTTTCAGTTTACTGGTGACTGCCCAGGTTTTTATCTAGACGATTCGATTAATCCGATGAAAGAAATCTTGCAAGATTATTCTGAAATAATATATAATTATAATTTAAAATCTAACCAAACTACACGGGAAGGATTAGGATCAATTAGTTTAGGTTAGGCTTTTGCAACTTTCATCAAGTCTCGCATATGAATTTCCATGCCAAATCTTTCTTCATTCTTCTTCATATACCTGTATATTTTGAATAACTCACCAATCTGTTTCATTGCACTAAATTCGCCTTTCATCTTTGTTCTAATAAAATGAAGTACCTTGGCATAAACTGAAAAATACTTTAGAACGTCTTTTCTATACTGTTCATTATTTCCTATATTTTTGACAAACAGATCCGCACAAACCATGCTAGGTATAATACCCTCACCCAATAATGGATATACTGTTCCAATAGATTCTCCAACTCCTACAACTTTACCATGATAAAATGGTTCACATAAATCTGGAGTTGCTAAACGTATAGGGCGTCCCACTGTTTTGACAACAGTACCACCATATTTTTTGAAAAATTCGTTAGTTTGCTGAACATGTTGTTTTTTATAATCACCAGCTCCTATATGGGCAATTTTTTTTCCCAGTGGAAAATACCAAAAATAGCCAGTCATGCCTGGAAATGGTTTGACATAAAAATCGTCAAGAGGAACTTCATTCTCATATAATATCTTATATTGATATGTAGGTAAGTAGAAGTCTTTTTTTATTTTTGGGAGATATGGTCGATAAAATCCAGTAGAATCAATTATCAGATCAAATTCTTTTTCCATATCTTCCAGCTTTGGCTCTACACCATAGTGAATCTCACAATTTTTTGCCATATCATTAATCAATCCAATTTTATCATATGTACATAATCCCTTCAATTTTATGTCAAATCTTTGTTGGTCATTCATGTCTATGTACAGATTTTTTCCATCATGGATGATATGTTTCTCAAAATCGATATCAGATTTTGAGCAAAGTTCACTCATAGTACTTTTTATTGTTCCCCACGCACAAATTGAATCATGATTTTCTTGAGTCATTCTTTCATATCCTATAACCTCATGATCTTTTTTGAGTCTGGAAAGAAGATAACTACCAGCTACACCTATTCCGACAACGGCAATCTTCATTTAATTTTTAAGTAAATATTACCCAATAAATACAATTCTCGTTTTATTCGATTAAAATTGCTGGTTTGTAAGGTCTAGCCATACGTGCTTTATTTCTTGGATCATATTTGTCTTGGTCATTTTCAGAAAACACTTGCAACTTGATACTATAATCATTTTCAATCAAAGATGTTAACTCCGATGAAATTGATGTCTTCTCATCAATTTCTCCAGCAGTCATCTTTGTATTTCTTAATTCGGTTGGTTCTGATAATATATCTTTGAGGGTCTTCTTCACAAAGTCAGGATCCTTTTTTACCTGTTCGGTTTCTTTCCCAGCAATTAACTCTTTAATTATTGCACCGATGTTTGTTTGTCCAGAATTAACATTCTTTAATATTTTATGATACGCTTTTGACTTCCATGCATCTGCTGTGTAAATCACAATCTTTTGTGGTGAAATCTTAGTCACTTTGATAATATTTGCAATATCATGCATTATAGAGTTTAACAAACTTTCAGTCTGTACTGAAGTGTCATCATCTTGTGTTTTTGGTATTGGCCATGTAGATTTTGATATCATTTTTGTATTTCCAAGATGTTCCCACATTTCTTCCGCAATATGTGGTGCAAAAGGAGAAAGCATTGCAATACGAGTTGATAATATTTTATGCATTATTCCAGACATATCTTCTCTTTTTTTTGCATTAGCTCTTTTTAAGAACCATTGAAGTTCCGAATCAAATTCATAAACTATATGGTGTAATGCCTCACGGAAACGCATTTTATCCATTGATTCAGTTACTTCTGAAATTAGATTTGATAATCTACTTTGAATCCAGATGTCCTCTGGTTCTGAGCCAATAGCCTCTGATTTCTTGAACTTTTTACAGTCATCAAGCATTGTTTCTAGCTTATTTTTTATTCCAGATACTGATTCAATGTTAAAGTCAGCATCCTGTAATAGTTCAGACGAAATCAAGATTGAGAGTCTAATTGGGTCCGCACCAAATTTTTTAATTGCGTCACGCAATGGTATGATATTTCCCATAGATTTTGACATCTTTTTTCCATCCATCAATACTGAACCATTTACAACAATTTCTTTTGGCCAATTTTCCTTTGGAAATAATGCTACATGGTTCAACACAAAAAACGTAAGATGGTTTGGGACTAAATCCCTTCCAGAATGTCTTGAATCAACAGGATAAAAATACAAAAACTCATTCCTTATCTCATCAAGCTTTTCTGCTGTAATCTGTGTTTTTTGTGCAATAGAATCTGAATTTCCTTTTCCATAAAATACATAGTCAAAGAATTCGTCAGACATATTTTCAGCCAAAATTTCTTTTGCATTGACAAATTTTGAAATGATATAAAATGCCATATAGATTACGGAATCTGCAAGACTTTCTACCAACCAGTCATTATCCCATGGTACACGTGTTCCTAATCCATGTTGTCTAGCACATGCGCGTTCTCTAAGCCAATCTAAAATATTAAAAAATTCAGTACGAATTTCATTTGGTAAAATACTCATAGACTCAAAACAATTATGCGCTTTTTCCTTCCATTCTTTGTTTCCGTAATCTAGAAACCATTGGTTATTTAGCATTTTGACCACACATTCACTACCGCATCTACATTTTACTGGTGCATTTGTTAATTCTAAAATTATGTCTGATTTACCAGATTTTGAAAACCATTCTTTAATTTCATCCTTAACAAACGAAACCTTTTTTCCTGAAAATTGATCTGTGTTTTGATTTAGTTTTCCTTCATAGTATTCCTTTGAATATATCTCCTTGGTTGCATCCTCTAATTTTGGATCATTTTGATTTGTAATATTCATTCTTTTGATAACGTCTTCTGCAGGAACTTCACCAAAACCTTCTGTTGTAATTATCGTGATAGGATTAATTGCTTTGACCTGATCACGCATAGGATCTGGCACATCACTTGTATCTCCATTTTTGATATCTTCTAATGCTTGGTAATCATATGGGGCATGTGCAGGTACAGACATTACGATTCCTGTTCCTGTAGTTGCAGATACAAATGATGCAGGTAAAATCAAAAATTCTTCTGCACTGATTGGACTTCTTGCATTTTTACCAATTAGATCAGAGCCTTTTACATCACCAATAATTTCTATGGTTTTATCCAAAAATGAAAGTTTATGTGCACATTCAGAACTAATAATCCATGTTTCATCATTGACTTTTGTTTTTTTGTAAACGATCTTCGGATTTATCCAAAGATTTGTCACTCCAAATAGTGTTTCTGGTCGTAATGTGGCAATAGGAACTATTTCATCTCCTATGCTGAATTTCATTATAATATACTCTGTAAAATCTGGTTCAACATCACCTAATGTATCATGCTGTGAAACTGGATTTTGATCATTGGGGCACCATCCAACTGGATGATTTCCTTGAACAATTAGATTATTTTGTTTTAGTGTTCTAAACTGCCATTCAATAAATTTTTGATATGCAGGTATAATAGTTGTAAATTCTCTTCTCCAATCAATAGAATATCCCATTTCAATCATACCAGCCTTAATTTCCTCATGAAAATAATCTGCAATTTTCACTGGATCAACAAAATCTTTTATTTTATCTGCTGGGACATTATACAAAGTTTTGAATGCATCAATCAATTCAGTATCATTTGCTTGTACTCGTTTTGACATACCAAGAATTGGAGTTCCTGTATAATGAAATCCCATTGGAAATAGTACATTGAACCCCTTCATTCTTAGATATCTTGAATGGACATCTGTGATTGTGTAAGTTCTACCATGACCAATATGTTGAGGTGAGTTTGGATAAGGATATGCAACAGTTATGAATTTTTTTTCTTTTTCATTTGGATCAACATTATGATCCTTATTTTCTGCCCATTTGTTTTGCCATTTTGCATCAATTGTATTCCAATTTACATCCATCATATCTCACTATCCGAACACCATTGATTTCACTTTTTTAATTGAATCTTCTTTTTTAGATTTGTCATTTCCACCTCCTTGTGCAAATTTTGCGGTTCCCCCACCTGCACCACCAAGTATTTCTGACACACTCTTCACAATATCTCCAGCTTTCCTATTTTTTGAAATTTGCTCTCCACAGTAGACTATTATTCTAACTTTTTCTCCTTCGTTGAATAATCCACAATATACCAGATTTGGATCTTTCTTGGACAATCTTTCTCCTAATCTAATGTGAAAATCATCATTATAATCATCACTTATTGAATAACAGAAATTTGGTTTGTTTGATTCGGTTATTTCCATTATGATATTATCCATAGTAGTAATTCCTTGTGTGGATTGAGAAAAAGATTCTAATATTTTTGGAATTTTTTCCCTGGTCATCTGTTTCCTCTCAAATCTCTTCTCTTTCTGGAGTTCTTTGATTTTTTCTTCCTGTTGCCCACTCTCAATATCTTGTTGTTTTTTTAGCGCAAATTCTTTTGCAGTATCTCCTGAAACAAATTCAATTCTCACAACTCCATCTTGAATTCTCTTTGTTTTTGTAATTTTTACTTGTTTTATTTCAGATGTTTTTTTAACATGTGTTCCTCCACATGCTTCTATATCTAATTCACCAATAGAGACAATACGTACTGATTTTACTGGAACAACTCCACCCTGATAGATCCTAAATCCATATTTTTGTTCTGCAGTTCCCCTATCAAAATTTTCAATTTTCACAGGTATATCTTGTTCAATAATTGAATTTGCAGATTGTTCTATCCGCAAGACTTCTTCATCTGTCAGTGCTGAATGATGTGTAATATCTAATCTTGCATGATCCTCGTCTTTGAAAGCTGAATGTTGCCATACCCATGAACCCAATACACTTCTAGCTGATGTATTAAATACATGAGTACTAGTATGATTTTTTGTTATTTTGTCTCTTCTATTCGAATCTACGATACAAGTAACGGTATCACCTTGTTTTGGAATTCCATTTTTTAATTCATGAACTATAATATCTCCATGTTTTATTACATCTATAACTTCATAATTATCAATCTTCCCATGATCTGGTTCTTGACCACCCCCTCTTGCATAGAATGATGTTCTGTCTAACACAACATAATTATCAAATGATTTCAAAACTTTGGCATCAAATTCCCTTGGGTCATCTAAATAAAACAAAAGTTCTGTATTTGATATATTTTCTAATGGGAGGTTTAGATGTTCTTTTTGCTTCTTACCTTGATGTAATTCTGAAAGTTTACTATAGAATGTAGATGGAATATCTGATATAACTTTGATTTCTTTTAGATAGTCTGGTGTGATTCCATCTGATTCGTATAGTCTGATCAAGTCATCAACAGTTGGATCCTTGTTTAAGTTGTTAGCAATTTTTTGCATTCTTTGCTTTGAGACATTGTATCTTTCAGATTCAATACGAATGATTTCTTTGACATCATTACGTGTTTTTTCAAGTTCAGGATATGTATTCCTCAAATAGTCAATCTGCGTGTCAACTATCTCATTTATGTCAAATCGTAATGATAGTCTATTCATGGTTGAGATGATTCTTCGTAGCATTATTCTAAGGTTATATCCTCCACCAACATTACTTGGTAATGCTCCATCAGATATAGCAAAAATTAACGTTCGAACATGGTCAATTATAAGGTAAATTCCTTCTAGTGGGGTAATAATTTTACGTATTTGTTCATCAGATAAACCAGAATTTTTTATTGCATTTTTTCTAACTAGAGTCAAATCTTCATACATTTCAAAATTCTTTGCGATTTCTGTAAAATATGGAATCAAAATATTAGAATCTGTTTCAATTCCTGCCTGTTGAATTAGATTTTTGGTTATTGGTCCAAAACAACAATCGTATGCAGTAGGAGTTCCCATTGTTATCCATGCAAATCTTTCTAATCCTGCTCCCATGTCAATTATGCGTTGATCTAATGTTTTGTAGTTTGAGAGATCACCTTGAAATTCAGTGAATACAGCATTACCAAGTTCTAATCCTCTAACAAAATATTCTAATGAAGAACCAAATGAACCACCACCTTCCCATACATCTTCTACAAAAACAATTTCATTTTTGTCAATTCCAAATTGTTTTGTTAGTAAACCAAAGTCAAGATTTACACATTCATCTTTCCAATATCCATTATTGTCTGGTATACTGTGCTGTCCAATCATACAGAATGATGAGAAATGTCTTCCTGTAACACCAACATTTTCCAAATCTTTGAATCGAAGACATGTTTGTGGGACTACAAGTGGGTTTGCAGGGAATTCAAAGATAACTTTACTTCCCATAACCCTCTGAAAATCAACGATGGATGCAATGGTGAAATACAAGTCATCACGCCATCTACACACAACAGGATATCTATTTACAGATGTATGATTATTTTTTACAAAAAAGGATTCAACCTCTTTCCATGCTTGTACATAATCGAATCGTTTGTTTGTTGGTGGATTGCCAATAAATGAATACGTATCACTAGAATGATCAGGGCAATTTACACTACTTTCATTTAATGTCCAATAGAATCTCTTACATGTTTTACATGATTTACGCTCAAATCCAACATCTTCAAATAAGTTTACTTTGTAATATCTATCAGGATCAGTAGAAAATTTTGAGAGTATTTCTTTTTTATCCATTCAAAATATTCTGCTTGACCGATATTAAGAATTGTCGATTACAATAAATTAAATAGAATAGTTTTCAAAATAACCCTATGTTTGGAACAAGGAAAAAAGGTCTGAAGGAAGGGGCATTTGTTTTTGCCACTCAATCTAATGGAGAATATAATGATTTCATTGTTGGTGCAGTTACTGGGATAGATAGTAACAAAATAGGTATTAATGGAGTTATTGTGAATCCTGTTGGACTGAAGAACAAAGTAGAGCAGGGTAAGTCAGGCGAACGTTCTATTGAAATTCTAAAGAATCCAAACCCCGATAATTGTATACATGCATTGATTTATCGTATAGAATACGAAAATTATACTGGTGTTATAGATCTCAACGAATCACAACTTTTGGAAATTCCTCCGAATGTCTTTGCAAGTTTAGATGGATGGGTACGTGAATCATTTTCTGAATTATTGAACAATGTACTTTCTTTGCCACCAGGTTCTGAAAGGGATGAAGCAAAACGTATTGTAAAACAACGTATGGATACTTTGTTTGATAAGAATCTAAAAAGAACGCTTTATGCAGTATGTAGAAGTCTCAAAATCCTGAATTGAATAAAAACTGATTGTAGTTCTCCATAGTTTTATATTATACACTAAAAAAAAATGTGATATGGAATACGTTTATGCTGCATTAATGCTTCACAAACTGAAAAAAGATGTCACTGAGGAAAATATTACTTCAGTGGTAAAAGCATCAGGTGTAGAAGTAAATGAGGCACAAGTCAAATCACTTGTAGCATCTTTGGCTGATGTAGATATTGAGGAAGCCATAAAAGCAGCTCCAGCAGCAGCTCCAGCAGCAGCTCCAGCAGCAGCTCCAGCAGAAGGTGGAGAAGGTAAGAAAGAAGACAAAAAACAAGATGAAGCAGCAAATGCTAAATCTGAAGAGAAGGCAATGGAAGGATTGTCATCTTTATTCGGTTAGTATTATCTAGTTTAAATTTTAAAAAACATTTAACGTTATTTACTTCACTATGATACACTGATTATTGGTAGATCTTTCCAGTACTCCAGAAATCTTCATCTATATTTTAGATTTATTTGGGACTATGGCTTTTGCTGTTACTGGAGCATTCAAAGCAATTGAGCACAAAGCTGACATTGTTGGAATAATAATTCTTGCAACAATTACTGGTGTTGCTGGAGGTACTATACGTGATATAATATTAGGCAAAACACTTCCAAACTCTTTGATAGATCCTCTTTATGTAATTATTACCATAATTTCAGCGATAGTATTATTTTTCTTGCATTCAAAATTACGACAACATTGGAATATTTTTCTAAAATTTGATGCCCTTGGTCTTGGTATTTTTACTGTGATTGGTGCAACATTTGCCTATAATTTAGTAGGTATGAATTTTCTTGTTATAGTATTATCTGGAATGCTAACTGCTATAGGAGGTGGAATTTTAAGAGATATTTTTGTCAATCAAACACCAATTGTTTTTGTAAAGGAATTGTATGCATCAGCCAGTTTTATAGGTGCAGTTTTGTTTTATGTCACCCTATTAATCACTAATGAGATTTATGCGGCAACTATTATCGGAATGGTAATAACAACTGTATTACGATTAGTAGCAATGAAATATAATTGGAACTTACCCAGAGTTAAAAGCCGTTATGATTAGGCTGGTGTGTAACCTTTTGTCTTAGATACAATGCTTTTAGCATGACCATCGGCCTTTTGAATTATCTGTTCTTTATTATCATCTGTCATGTAGCCTATTTCTAATGAAACAGAACGTGCAGATTGAGACGCCTTTGCTAAAATTTGTTGAATGTTCTCATTTGTAATATATGCTGCTTCGATTGATAATGATACAGCATTTTGATGCGCCTCTGAAATCTGTTTTCTGAATAAATCTACATCCACAACAAGCTCATTTTCAGTAAATACGACACCCTCAGAAAGTGCAGAGTTTAAAACTATTCCAGCTTCAATTGGTTTAATATCTAATTTTCCTAATAACGCTGCTAATTTGGTTGATATGATTTCTCCTTTTTTTATAGGTGTTGTTTCTTTTAGAATCCAAATAGTTCCCTGATCAATTTTGGTAGGAATTTTATTTTCTTTGAACTCAGTTAGCATGGGACCTGGTGCTATTCCTGTGTTTTTTGGTGGAACAACAACATCTATACTTGCAACATCACCTCCTCTGGCTGCGAGCATTATTTTGTTTTTACCAAGTAAAACATTTAGCTTGAATGGAGACATGTTTGTAAACATAAAAAGACATTGACCAGTAAGATTTTCTCTTAATTTTTTAATACCAGAAATATCTAATTTCTCAAATGCTTTTCGTGCAATTTTATCCTTGATGCTAATAATTTCTACTTCTCCTTTGAGTTTTTTCCTTAATGGTAATAATTGAGATGCTCGTACTTTTTCCATTCGTACTAATGCAGTTACATTATACTTTTTTGGTAACTCTTCCATCATCTGATACATCTGACTCTTCTTTTTTGGAAATTTGGTTCTATTCTCGTGCAATTTACTTTTTCACCTGTTCTAGTTTTACTGCTTTTCCCATTGTAGTTTTGATCATTATTTTTTTGATATTTTTATCTCCATTTGGAAGTTGTTTTTCTACTGCATTGGTAACAGCATTTGCATTTGCCGCAATATGTTGTTCATCCATATCCTCTTCTCCAATTTTACATGACAAAGATAAAGAGTTCTTTACACGAATTCTGATCGATGATTTGAATCGTTCTAAAAGTGATTCAATCGGAGCATTAAATGGGACTGGTGTAGGCATTTTACCTCTAGGTCCTAAAAGCTGTCCTAACACTTTACCTACAGTAGGCATTAACTTAGTATCTGCCAAAAAGAAATCATATTTGTTAATTACCTTTCTTGATTCTCGTTTATTTGCACCAAGTTTAGTTAATTCATCTTCATCAATTATTCTGTCAGCATTTGCATTTTTTGCTTTTATTCCCATATCTCCAGACGCTATTATACAAACTTGTGCTGCATCGCCAATTTTTTGAGGTAACTGAATTGTCTCATTGATAGCAAATCCTTTTTTTACATCCACATCCTTAAACACCATTATCATTTCTAGAGATTGCTTGAATTTGCGTTCTTTGCTATTTTCTTTAGCCTGCTTGATCACTTGGACAAGCTGAGATTCTGTAGTCATACATTTTTTTTTAAAAACCCATTTAAAATCGTTTAGAGATAACCCAGTTAAATCTACTAAAATCTACATTTATTACTGTAATACTTTCATTTTGTCATTATTGCATGGACTTGATGAATTAGATCTGAAGATACTTTTTGAATTAACTAAAGATGGACATATTACAGTCCCTTTACTTTCAAAAAAACTTGGAAGTAATGTATCTGTCTTGTATAGTAGGATTAAACGATTAGAGAGAAGAAAATTAATCAAGAAATTTACGATTGAGGTTGATGATTCTTTATTGGGAATCAATGTTAAGGCTACAGTTGGTATAAATCGAGATCCAAAACTCAAAGCAGAAATTTATCAAAAATTAATGGATGTTTCTGCAATAGTTTCTATCTCAGAGGTTACGGGAAGATTTGATATCATGATGCAAATTCATACCAAAGATCTTGAGGAATTGCATATGATTGTAACAGACAAAATTGGAAAAATTGATGGTATACAAAATACAGAAACTTTTGTTGAATTACAAAAGACAGACAAAGATCCGTTTTATCTCATAAGCGATACTAAAATATAATAATCTGATAGAACTAAAACTTCCTAATTTTTTAATAATAAACTTTCATATTATTCGAATTTACTATTCCATTTTCCTTCATTGATTTCAGAAGTAAATTCTTTAGGAGTTTTACCCTCAATTTTGATTCCTAAAGTCTGACATGTACCAACAATCTGCTTTGCAACAGATTTTAGAGAGCTAGCATATGAGGATTCTAACTTTACATTAGCTATTTTAGTAATCATATCTGCAGAAATTTCTCCAACCCATTCAGTTCCAGATGTTCCTGAGCCTTTTTGTATACCAGCCTCTTTTAGTATTAGAGCAGATGCTGATGGAATTCCCACTTCAATCTCCCACTTCTTAGATTCTGTATCGACAATTACACTAACTGGTATCTTCATTCCTTGAAATTCTTTGGTTTTTTCATTGATAGCATTAATGACTTCCATAATATTTACTCCCATCGGACCTAACGCTGGTCCTAATGGTGGTCCAGCAGAAGCTTCTCCGCCAGTAACCAATGATGATATTGTTTGTTTATCTCCCATAATATAATACCAATTTTTGAAAATTTAATCCTTGCTATGATAAAACCAATTTAAGATGATTAGCATCTACAGTTACTGGTAATTGATAAGGTGCATCTAGTAAAATAACAATAGCTTCTTCTTTTTCTTCATCTACCCTTTGAACAGTAGCTTTCATTCCCTTGAACGGACCACCAATTATCTCAACAGTATTATCAACTGAAAGTTCTGTAACTGTAGATTTTTTGATTAGATATTTATCGATCTCGCTATATTGTAATTCACCTCTTAACTGACCACGAATATGTCTAATTCCTTGAATTGCATTAAACATAGAAGGTGGGTCTCGTGCTTCAACAACCACATATCCTTTCAAATCATCAAGCAAAAGTACTGATTGTACGTCAATTTGATCCATTTTCATTTTAGCTTCTAATAATCTCATAACAATTTTCTCTTGCCCACCCGTAGTTCTTACTGCAAATAGATGTGAAGTCTGATCACCAGATTCTGGTTCAGATGCGGGGACTTTTGCTTCTTCCTCAATCTGACTTTCTTTTTCTTCGATACCTGATTCTTCGGATCTAGGTTTCTCTGCTAGTAATTCATCAAGAGAATCTTGTCCAGAAATTGGTTCTGGTTTTTGTTCATCTATTGGTTCAGGTTCTGACAATTTTATCTACCAAATGTAAAAACAGAAAATATAAACTGAATACCAAATCCTATTGTGCCTACTGCCGCAATTCCAAATAGCACAAGTCTAAGATGCTGAATATACACTTCCTTATCAGATTTTTTTGTAAGTTTTATGGTATTTTTCAGATTTAATAGAGTAGTTTTCGCGTTGAACTTCATTTGCTGGAGATTAATAAGGTATCAATATATCTTTTATCTAATGGATTTACTTGTTGCGTACGCTGATGATCCAGCAGGCTATAATATGACCAATTTTATTTCACGTGATTTGGTCAAAGATGGAGATATTTTTAGGGGTGAATATTTTGATTTGGCAATTATATCAACTCCAGCCATATCTGCTGATTGGATTGAAGAAAAATTTGATTATGATGGGTATATTTTTTTATCGAAACATGCAGCAGAATCAGGAGTTCTAGCATTAACTTGTCATAATACTGGTAATTTTTCTACTGCAGACTTTGGTGGTTATGAACGTCAAGTTTCCATACCACACGCTAATATCCAAAAATCATATATTCAAAATTTATGGAATGCTAGAAATCAATTTACTAAATTCCAAATAACAATTGAAGCAACTCATCATGGTCCCACTTCATTAGAAAAACCTACCTTGTTCATTGAAATAGGAACTACACCAAAAGAATGGAATGATGCAAATCTTTGTGATTCAGTGTCACAAATCGTTGTACATACAATGAAACAAAACCAAAAATCATATCCTATGGGAATCTGCTTTGGAGGAACACATTATTCTGACAAATTTACTAATGAATTAATTCACGGTAAGTATGCACTTGGAACAGTAATTCCAAAACATGCATTAGATGAGATAGATGAACCTTTATTTTCTCATATAATTGAAAGAAATAGAGGTGCTACTGCTGCACTATTAGATTGGACTGGTATGGGTAAAAATAAGCATAAAATTCTTGAAATGCTTGAAGCAACAGATTTGGAGATAATCAAACTTTGAGTATAAGCATTAAAGTTTATAGAAAATTATTGCAAGTTCCAAAAGGAAAGATTACAACTTATAATGATTTGGCAAAAGCAATAGGACTAAAAAATGGACAGAGGGTTATTGGAAGAATTATGAAAAATAATCCCTACCCTGTAATTATACCATGCCACAGAGTAGTAAGGTCTGATGGTAAAATTGGAGGATATGGTTATGGCGAAAAAGTAAAATCAAAAATGTTAGAGAGAGAAGGAATCAAAATAAAGGATGGAAAAATTATAGATTTTGATAGAGAAAAATTTTATTTCTGATCTTTTGTTTTTATCTCGTCAATTAATGTTCTTAGATGTGCAATATTTCTAACTGTGTTTCCATTAATTTTTTTATAAATTTCCCAAAAATTCTTATTAGTAATTTCTTTTCTTTCTTTGGCTATTTTGAGTCTACGACGAAGTGATCTAACTTTTGTTACATAGACTTCTTTTTTGCCTACCCTAGCACCTTTTCTTCCCTTTTTAGAACCCTGTGTCGCACCACGCTTGCTTTTTTGAATTTTCTTTTCCTGTGCTCTTCCTCTAGATGTACCAACAATCTGTTCAATCCTAATCGTGTTGGCTGTAATTAAACTTCTAATTTGTTGTCTGGTAATTGCATCAGCTATATCATCAAGATGATCAACATCAAATTTTATTCTCTTCATGCCAACGCCAGTCATCCTTGAGACTAGCCTTTTTTTTGCGCTAAGATTTACTGGCATTTCTATTCACTCTTGCATTTAATACTTTGAATTTTCGTTCTAAAGCTGTAGTTACTATAACTATTCGTTTTTTTGTTCCAACACTGTGTCCTATTCTCACAGCATCCTCTTTTGGATTTAAGCTAGCTAAATCATTAATATTATAAACTAAATTATCTGTAAAACCAGATGGATGTAATCCACGTGCTATCTTTGGACTACGATAACCTACTTTAACAAGACCAGGTCTGCCCCTACTTTTTTGTTTACGTTGATGGTTATCAACGCCCTTTGGTTTTCTCCAAGTAGTTTCTAATCTTTTGTACCTCCAGCTTTCAGGTCTGATGAATTTGGGAGTACTTTTAGTCTGTTGATCGCGAAGAGCTAATTTTTCTTTGTTTATTGGCATGTTGACAGATCTTAAATTTTGGAATAAATAGGTTTGCTAAAGCATATAGAAAAAAAATATGAACTTAGAAAGAGATTAATATTGTTATACATCACGAAAAAATCTCATGGGCACAAAGACTAATTTATTTTTAATAAATGGTGATTTGTATGAGTGAAAATATATCTGAAGCATTTTCTTCTCAGATTGAAAAATTTGGTATAAAACCAGCAAAAATTCATAGAAATTATTCTGTAGAAAAACTTGTAGAAATTGCTGTACAAAAAAATGAAGGAATTGTAACATCGACTGGTTCATTATCAGTAGAAACTGGAAAGTATACAGGTAGGTCACCTGAGGATAGATTCATTATTTATGACGAATTAACTCATAACACAGTTGATTGGGGAAAAATAAACAAGCAATTTCCATCCGAAAAATTTGAAAAAATTTTAGAAAGTATGAAAAAATCTGTTGAGAATAAAGAGTTATTCGTATTTGATGGCTTTATCGGTGCTGATCCTGAAAATAGATTATCAGTTAGAGTGATCAATGATCATGCTTGGCAAAATCTTTTTGTGCACCAATTATTTATCCGTCCTTCAAAGGCTGAATTAGAATCTCATGAACCCGAGTTTACTGTAATGTGTATCAATGACTTTGAAGGTATACCCGAAATTCATGGTACAAGATCAAACGCATTCATACTAATCAATTTATCAAAGAAGATAGTTCTGATTGGTGCAACGAACTATGCAGGTGAAATGAAAAAAGCCATGTTTTCAGTAATGAATTATATCATGCCAGCAAAGGGAGTTTTTCCTATGCATTGTTCAGCAAATATAGGAAAAGATAATGATACTGTGTTATTCTTTGGCTTGTCAGGTACAGGAAAAACAAGTTTGTCTGCTGATCCTGAAAGGATGTTGATTGGTGATGATGAACATGGATGGTCTGATAATGGAATATTTAATTTTGAAGGTGGATGTTATGCAAAATGTATCAATCTAAAGGAAGAAGCGGAACCACAGATTTGGAATGCAATTAAATCTGGTGCGGTTTTAGAAAATGTTGTAATTGACAAAGAATCATTGAAACCTGATTTTGATGATGGAAGTTTGACTGAAAATACAAGAGCTGCTTATCCTT
This sequence comes from uncultured Candidatus Nitrosopelagicus sp., assembly GCA_964497885.1. Taxonomy (GTDB): domain Archaea; phylum Thermoproteota; class Nitrososphaeria; order Nitrososphaerales; family Nitrosopumilaceae; genus Nitrosopelagicus. Next base: position 6,500 of record CAZCFF010000005.1, on the reverse strand, counting down.
TGGACTTTATTCCAGGAGCTATTATTCCAAGCGTTGGTGGAAATCCTAGAGTAATAATATTTCTAACGGCTGATGCGTTAGGAGTTTTACCTCCAGTTTCAAAACTTACCAAGGAAGCTGCAATGTTCCATTTCATGTCAGGTTATACAAGTAAATTAGCTGGAACTGAACGAGGAATCAAAGAACCAAGAGCAACATTTTCTGTTTGTTTTGGTGCTCCATTTATGCCACGACCAGCAAGTGTTTACGCTAAAATGCTTGGGGATAAAATTTCAAAGCATAACACGGTAGTTTATTTAATCAATACCGGTTGGTCTGGTGGTCCTTACGGTGTGGGAAAAAGAATCAACATAAAATATAGTCGTGCTATGGTTAGAGCTGCATTATCAGGTGCATTAGATATCGTAAAATACAGACATGATGAAATTTTCAATCTTGATGTACCTGTAGAATGTCCAGGTGTACCTGAAGAAGTTTTGGTTCCTAAAAACACATGGATCGATAAGGATTCTTATGCTCTTTCAGCAAAAAAACTTGCTCAAATGTTCGTTGACAATTTTAAGAGATTTGATGATTCCGACGAAATACGTAAAGCGGGGCCAAAAGCTTGAAGATTAGTTAGAAGTTCTTCTTATCGATAGACCCACAATAGCAGTTACAATCATTATAACAACTATTATCAGAATTGGTTTCTCAGGAAAATTTAATGTGCTGATCAAATTTTTCTCAGATACAGTTTCTATTTTGATAGTATCAAACACACTCAGCGTATTTTCATCAGCCTCAATTTTGGCTTCAATCCAGTATTCACCAGGTTCATAAATAATGAACTCAGATTTTTTATCAGGTGTAATAGAGTCAGTTAATGTTTTTCCTGTATCTTTGTTTATAGCTGTAATCTTTGCATATGACCATGATTCTGGATTGACAACAACGATATCTAATTTACCATCATCTTCATTTATTGTGATTGCTCCTTCGGAAACATGTAGGAGTATTGGTATTTGATAGTCAATATTATCATGACTAATGATCATTCTATCTTCGAAGTCACCCAAATCATGCTGAATTAATTTTGCTGTAATTATGAGATCATTTTTTTCAAAATAATAGTTCATATCAGCCACTTTGTTATTTTCAAACTTCACAGGCAATGATTCATCGTGAATCCCTTTTATTTTCACAATTTTAGTTTCCGTTTGATCATGAGGTGATAAATTGAATATCAGATTTGCCGGTGTTATAATGAGTTCAGCATCTACGGCTTTAGTTGCATTAACCCTCCCAGATCCAGATACCTCAAGAGGGAATCTTTTGTTATATTCATCAGACACTAGATCAGAAGTTGTCATTAGAATTGATTTTAATTCTTTAGATGTTAATTCTGGATTTTTTTGTAATAACAATGCAGATACACCAGAAATGTGTGGCGCTGCAAAACTTGTACCACTTGAGATACTATAATTTCCAGCAAGGTCAGTTGTACTGATAAATGCTCCAGGTGCTACCATGTCAGGTTTTAGGTAAAAGGGAGAAACTGGTCCTCTTGAACTAAAGTACGCGACAAAATCAGGATGGTAAAAAACATTCAACTCTGCCTCAGTATAATTTTCTAACGTTTCTTTTATCAATAGTCCATCTTCTTTTGAGAGAGATAATGCAGGAATAGTAGGATTGTAATCATCTTCTATGTATTCGTGAATTAATTCTCCAAAGAATATACCGGGTTCATCATTATAAACAACAATTGCTTTTGCACCAAAATCAGATGCGTTTTTTTCTTTGTCAGAGAAGTAAACTATTTCATTCTCTATGTCACTTCCTCGTTCAATTAATAAAATCGAATTTTGAACATCAATATCTGAAAGATCTTTCATTTTTCCATACCCTCCAAAAACTATTTCCGATACAATGGATTCTTCAATATATTGTGTTCCTACCATTGGGAAAACATTGAATTCTTTATCATTAATTTTCAGTGTTGAAACCAGACTACTTGGTACATTATTGAAAGTAGATCCTACAGTTATTGCATTAGGATTTATTCCAGGACTACCAATCGTACTCAACTCCGGTCCAAAATTTCCTGCTGCAGTGACTACGATAATATCATTTTGAACTGCATTTGTTACTGCCTGGTCAATTTTTGCACTAGTCTGATTAACTCCTAAACTAATATTGATTATATCTGCACCATCTTCAATTGATTTTTCAATTGCTTTGATTATCAGGTTTGATGGTACAGATTCACCATCTTTTGAAACTTTGTAGGCTAAGATTTTTGAATTTGGTGCTATTCCCTGAAGTACACCATTTGATGCTATAATTCCTGCAACTTGAGTCCCATGACCGTTGATGTCTTCAGGAATATGATCATTATCAACAAAATCATAACCACCAATTACTTTTCCATCTGAACCGAAACCTAAAAGATCTGGATGGTTAAAATCAACTCCAGTGTCAATCACTGAAATTATTATTCCTGTACCATCATATCCATAGTTATGAGGAGTGTCAGTTCCAATGTATGATCCACTATCATTTACTTGTATAGATATATTATCTTGATTTTGTAATTGACTTGATAATAAAATCATGCCAATTGAAACGAAGACGATTAAAAAGAATATTTTTTGAACATTCATATCATAACATTTTTTAATATTGTTTCATTCTTTAGCAAACCTATTAATCCTATGGTTTTTAGAATACGATATGGGAAAATATACTCTTCCTGACATGCCTTATGCATATGATGCATTAGAACCTCATATCGATGCAAGGACGATGGAGATTCATCATACAAAACACCATCAAAAATATACTGATACGATGAATGCCACTCTAGAAAAACTCAGTCCAGAATTACAGAATAAAGATATCATTGATATTTTATCAAACATAAACGATGTTCCTGATGATGTAAGAGGTGCAATAAATTTTAATGGAGGTGGATATGATAATCACAAACTATTTTGGAATAACATGAAACCAAATGGTGGTGGAGAACCTGGTGGAGCATTAGCTGATGCAATCAATGCATCTTTTGGCTCTTTTGCTGAGTTTAAAGAACAATTTTCTAGCAAAACAGCTCCAATTCAAGGAAGTGGTTGGGGTTGGCTTGTCTATAATCCATCATCCAGTAAAGTTGAATACAAAGCAATGTCAAACCAAACAAGTCCTCGCACTGAAGGATTAATTCCGTTGTTAGGTCTTGATGTTTGGGAACATGCTTATTATTTGAAATATCAAAACAAACGTCCTGATTATATCGCGGCATGGTGGAATGTTGTTAATTGGGATGAAGTTGATAACAGACTTTCTAAGGCAAAATAAAATTCTATTTTTTATTTATTTTTGAAAATCAGTCCTTAAATGCATTTATACTGAACTATTGCATTTTTTTTATAATGAGTGATGAACAGACCCAGCAACTACTCTATAGAACACAAGTTCTTGAAGGGTATTTTTCTGAATTAATGCAAAAAGAGTCTTCGATCATGTCTATTATTAGAGAAGCAACGTCTGCTATTGACTGCCTCAAATCTATTAATGATAAGGATGACAATGAAACCTTAATGCCTATAGGTTTGGGTACTTTTGTTAAGGCTAAGATTACACCAAGCAAAAAATTAATTCTAAATATTGGTGCAGGTGTTGCTGTAGAAAAGGATAAGAATTCTGCCATCAATTTTCTTGAATCACGATTAAAGGAAATGCAAATAGCTTTACAGGAAACAGCTGGACAAAAACAACAAGTTACGGAAAGTTTACAACAAGCGAAACTGGAGATGGAGAAATTAATGACAGCACACAACCAAAAATAAAGAAAAAACTATGTTTGATAAACTAAGCAATGCATTCTCAAACGCTGCTAAGAGCTTAGGAGAAAAAGAACTTAAAGAAAAAGACATAGAAGATGTAATATCTGAATTAGAAATCTCACTCTTAGAATCAGATGTTGCCACTGAAGTCATAGATGAAATAAAATCAAATCTAACTGAAAAATTGGTTGGTAGTAAGGTAAACAAGAAGGAGATTGAACATTTTGTTAAACAGAGCCTTATTCAAAATATTTCTAATATGTTTGACGAGGCTGGCTCGATTGATATTTTGTCTAATATCAAATCAAAGACGAATCCACAGGAACCGTATCTTATTCTATTTATTGGCATAAATGGTACAGGCAAAACAACTACTATTGCAAAAATAGCTAATCTTTTGCAAAAAAATAAAATATCAGTCGTGGTTGCAGCATCGGATACTTTCCGTGCAGGGGCTATTGAGCAATTGCGTGAACATACAAATAAACTGAATCTAAAATTAGTTGCCCAGAATTATGGATCAGATCCTGCTGCAGTTGCTCACGATGCTTTACTTTACGCCAAATCACATAAAGTGGATTGCGTATTGATTGATTCCGCAGGAAGAATGCAAACAAACAAGAATTTGATGGAACAAATTGCAAAGATTTCAAAAGTAGTTAATCCGGATTTGAAAATATTTGTAGGTGATTCATTAGCTGGTAATGATACTGTTAGTCAAGCAAGAACATTTAATGAACATACAAGTTTTGATGGAGCAATTTTAACTAAAAGCGATGCTGATGTTCGTGGAGGTGCAGCTATTTCTATTGTTGCAGTCACCAAAACACCAGTGATATACATAGGTACAGGACAGGCTTATGATGATCTTAAACCTTTCAATAAGGATACATTTCTTGAAACAATTTTTGGTGAAAGTGAACCAGTAGCTGAACCAGAACCAGTAGCTGAACCAGAACCAGTAGCTGAACCAGAACCAGTAGCTGAACCAGAAATCAAGGAATCCCCAACTGATCCTTTTGATGGAATTAAAACTGAAGACATCGAAGATTTTGCTGAATTGTTTGATGTGCCACCGCCTAGTAGTGATAAGGAAGCATTTGAAATGGGGAAAAAAATAAGAAAATGGATTGCAAATGGGCGCCCAAAATAGATAACATAACTTAGAAACAAAACCTAAAAAGTAATAGAATTATCTGGAAAATCTAGAAAATGAAACTTGAAACAAAAGATCTTCTAACTGTTGATGAAATATCCAGTAAAGAATTTTTGGAATTGATTGATTTCTCAATCAAACTAAAGGAAGAAAACAAAATGGGAAAAGGAGAACAACTGTTAGAAAATAAAACTATAGCTATGATATTTGAAAAGCCATCAACTCGAACCAGGGTAAGTTTTGAGACAGGCATACTACAGCTTGGTGGGCACACTGTTAATTTATCGTTAAATCAAATGCAGCACTCTCGTGGTGAATCAGTAGAGGACACTGCAAAAACTTTATCGCGTTATGTTGATGCAATTGTAGCCCGAGTTTATGAACATAGTTTTATTGAAGACCTTGCAAAACATGCTACAATTCCAGTTATTAACGGATTATCTAATTCATATCATCCATGCCAAACCTTGGCTGATATGATGACAATTAAGGAACACAAGAAAAAACTTGAAGGGCTGAAAGTTGCCTGGATTGGTGATGGAAATAATGTGTGTAATTCATTAATTTTTGGCTGCAGTAAAACACAAACAGAAATTGTAATTGCTACCCCGAAAGGCTTTGAACCAAATTCTGAAGTTGTAAAAAAAGCCTCAGAATCTACGGTTGTTGAACTAACAGATGACCCAAAATCTGCCATCAAGGATGCAGATATAGTGATGACTGATACTTTCACATCAATCCATACCTCTGACCCAAATCAAGCTGAAAAATTCTTACCATCTTTCCAGGTTAATGAATCATTAATGGATCAAGCCAAAAGTGATGCAATTTTCATGCATTGCTTACCTGCAAAACGTGATCAAGAGGTTACTGCCGGGGTTATAGATGGTCCACAATCGGTAGTTTGGGATGAAGCAGAAAATAGACTGCATACACAAAAGGCTTTGTTGGCATCATTGCTCAGCGTCTAACGTTTATAAAAGCAATTTCAAATTTTCCCGTATAGATATGGCATATGCAAAAATATTACGCAGAATTCGAGATGAAAAAACAAACTATAATCAAAGAAAACGAATGTTGATTGGGCATAGAGGTTTTATCACCGTTCAAATCTCAAATGAAAATACACAAGTCCAAATTCACCAACCTGAACTGAAAGGCGACAAAGTTATTTCATCTGCACATTCTAGGTTTTTACTTCAAAAGGAATGGAAGGGGTCACGTAAAAGTATCCCAGCATCTTATCTAACTGGTTATCTTGCTGGAAAAAAGGCTCTTGGTAAAGGGTTCAACTCGGCTATTTTGTACAGCGGTACAAGAAAATATTCTCAACGAATGGCTGCAGCTCTAAAAGGTGTAATTGATGCAGGTCTTGATGTTCCAGCTAGCGAAGAAACTTTTCCTCCAGAAGAAAGAATTAACGGAGAACATCTAAAAGTAAAAAATGATATTAAAAATGTAAAATCTTTGATTGATAGTGAGGTAGGAAACAAATGAGCCAAACCAAATCACAAGCTCCA
>CAZCFF010000004.1:0-36754 GCA_964497885.1 uncultured Candidatus Nitrosopelagicus sp. | reverse complement strand
AAGGATTCTTAGAACCACTTTCTAGAACTATGTCTTATCAAGTTAGAGCATGGATATCAAATATCATTGAATCAAAATGGGCGAATAAAGAATTAACAATTAACATGGACGAACATCTAAAATCTATAGTTGAAGTCGAGGAAACACGCTATAATGAAAACGAAGAAGTTGAACAGCATTATAAGTATCGGTAGGTGTATTTGATAATTGCAAAGCAGCACACAATCTCTTGACACACAATGCAGAAGTGATTTTCCTGTACTGGAAAGAAGGGTTAGGGACGATAAGGCATTGGTATATTTGGATAATGCAGCCACTACTCAAAAACCAATTCAAGTCATAGACGCAATTACTGATTATTACAAGAATCATAATTCTAATATTCATAGAGCAGTCCATGCTTTGGCAGAGGAATCTACAGAAGCATTTGAAGTGACTAGGAAAAAAATTGCAAAATTTCTGAATGTTGCAAATAGTGAAGAAATAATTTTTGTGAAAGGAACAACGGAAGCTATCAATCTGGTTGCTTATGCTTGGGGAAGAGATAATGTGAAAAAAGGTGACATTGTTGTCACAACTGAATACGAGCATCATTCAAACATAGTTCCATGGCAGTTACTGACGCAAGAAACAGGTGCGGAACTCAGATATGTCGATATTGATGAGAATGGTGAATTAATGTTAGAACAACTTGATGATCATCTTGCAACAGGTAGGGTAAAACTAGTTGCTGTAAGTCATGTTTCAAATGTTCTTGGAACAATAACTGACATTGAAAAAGTTATAAAAAAATGCAAAGATGCTGGTGCAAAAATTCTGGTCGATGGTGCGCAAGCGGTACCACACATGAAAGTTGACATTAGTGATCTGGGATGCGACTTCTATGCTTTTTCAGCCCACAAGATGTTAGGTCCAACTGGTGTTGGTGTTCTGTGGGCACGAAAAGAATTATTAGAAAATATGAAACCCTTCCAAGGTGGTGGTGATATGATAAGAGAAGTTCATAAACAAGAAACAACTTGGAATGATCTTCCATACAAGTTTGAGGCTGGAACACCTAATGTTGCAGATGTTATTTGTTTTGCAGCTGCAATTGATTATCTTACGGAAATAGGAATGGATAATGTTAGAAATCATGAGATTGAGTTAACAAAATATGCATTAGAAAGAATGTCAAAGGTAAATGGTTTAGTTATTTATGGTCCAAACGATACCAAAAAACAAGGAGGTGTAATCTCATTCAATTTTAAAGATGTTCATCCACATGATGTTGCAACTATAATTGATAAAAACGGTGTTGCAATAAGATCAGGTCATCACTGTGCACAGGTATTAATGGAAAAATTAGATGTTGCGGCAACCAATCGTGCAAGTTTTTACATTTACAATACAAAAGAAGAAGTTGATGTTCTAATTGATTCACTTGAACAGGTAGCTAAGGTGTTCAAATTATGAGTGGAGATCCAATTTATACAGAAATGATAATAGAGTATTCCAGAAACCCTTCAAATTTTGGTAAGATAGAAAATCCTCAGATACATAGGCATGATAGTAATCCTCTTTGCGGTGACAGCATTGATTTGTATGTTAACATTGATGGAACCAAAATTACTGATGTTAAATTTGACGGTAAGGGATGTGCTATATGTATGGCGTGTACTTCTGTTTTGACTGAAATGATACAGGGGAAAAACCTAGATGACGTAAAAAACTTTCAAAAGGATGAATTATTGTCCGAACTTGGTTTGGAACATCTGATCAAAACAAGTCCGGTACGAATTAAATGTGCATTACTTTCCTTAAAGGCATTAAAGCATGGAATTTATTCTTATTTTGTTGAGAAAATGAACGATAGGGAATCAGCTGGAAACTTAAAAGAAGAAGCTGCATCTCTTTACTAACATGGCTGATAATTCACCTATACTAATTAGTATTAGAAAGATAATTTTTGAAAATTTTAATGAAGAGGATCTAAGATTCAACAATGATCAAATCTTTGAAATTTTAAAACAGAATAAACTCATTGAAGAATCTTTAACAATAGATGATATGGAAATCTATTTTAAGGAATTATGCGATAATGAAATTTTACGTAATATTGCACAAAATTTTACTACGCAGTGGTTTAAGCTATTTGAATCATTGAATGAAGTTCAATGTGAATCATGTAAGAAGAATAGTTATCTTATACCATCTGAGGATAAGATATGTCAAAATACTAATTGCGGTTCTTCGTTGTAGCTCGATATTTTTCTGCAGATTCTTCTAGTGATTTAATCATAGGTAGCTTGATCCCAGTAAGATAACGTACCAACGCACCACCAGCTGTACTGATATGTGTAATTTTTTTTTCTAGACTATATTTTTTTAATGCAGATGTAAGATGACCTCCACTAACAATTGTTGTAGCCATAGAGTTAGTTACACATTCTAGTAGAGTCTTAGTTCCATAATCAAAATTTTCTTTTTCAAAAAATCCTGGAGGACCACTAATAAAAACAGTGCCAGCTCCCGAAATAATCTTGTTATAATATTCAATTGTTTTTGGACCTAGATCATAAATCTGATCATCTTTATTCAAATCCCTAACATCTAACTCTACCCTCTTTCCATTTTTTTCTATTGCTACATCTACAGGAGTTGAAAAAATATCAGGGTATTCACCAATCAAAGTGTGTGCATTTGAAACCATCTCTTCCTCTCTTTTTATTCCAAGAGTTGATTTAATCCTCCCCTGTGCTCTCAGAAACACATTTGCAATTAATCCAGTCAACAAAACATGATCTGCCCTACCATTTTTTATAAGCAAACGTATTGCTTCAAGTCTATCATCAATCTTTGAGCCACCTAAAACTATTGTATGAGGAGCCTTTGCTACTGATAAAATTTCATCTAATTTCATCACTTCTCTTTCAACAATTCTTCCTGCACATGCTGGTAGTATATGTGAAAAACCAACAATTGAGGGATGTGATCTATGGGCACTAGGAAATGAGTCTAGTATACATATATCAAATAATTTTGCTAATCGTTGTACCATTATTGTTTGGGATGCAGTCGATCCTGTAAATTCATAGTTTTCTTCTGCACATAGTCTAAGATTATCAAGTAACAAAATCTCACCACTTCCTAAATTTTTTATTTCTTTTTGTGCAGCGGTGCCTATAATATCATCAATATATTTAATTTTACGATTTAATAATTTTTCAAGTATTTTGGCATGTTTAGCCATACTAGTATAATCTTTGTTCCCAACTCTACCCTGATGTGATGCAATAACAATTTTTGCATTTTTCAAAGAATTTAATGTATCAATTATCTCTTCAATTCTTTTTGTGCCGGAAATTTCTAATGTGTTAGGATCAATGGGGCAATTCATATCAACCCTCAAGAAAACTGTCTTGTTATCTAATTCTAAATCATCAATTGTTAGGATCTTCACACATATCATTCACTGAATCCCGTTAAAATCTTTTATGAGTTCATAATTTCAAAGTAAACTTGTGTTTTGTTTATGTTTTATAAAAAACAGCATATTTTGGATACGATCAGTCAAATGATAGACAAAATTAAAAATGATCGTTATGAAAGTTCGTTGATGCAAAAATTCATCTTTGAAATGCGTTCAATCGGTTTTTTTTTCCTAGTTATATCATTCCTTATTATTACTGTATTAGTTTACGCTGAGATCACAGAGCAATTTGATGTATCTGTGATAACATATTTTCAAACAATTTCTGGCAATTCGGTGTTAGATATTTCTATGTGGGCAATTACAGAAATCGGTGGAATAATCCCAATTATGATTTTCTGTTTTGTAATGTTTGTATGGCGTAAAACCAGACGTATGGGTTTGATAATGTTATTAGCTGTATTGATTGGTACTGTCGCGTCAGGTTATTTCAAAGATTACATAGTTGAGCGACCAAGACCAGATCTTGAATATATTGGAACTGAGCTACCTTTGGATGTAGAACATGATACATCTGTTCTAGGAGGTAAAGGTTCTTTTCCATCTGGACATGCAGCACGTGCGGCTGTAATTGCATTTGTTTTAGGATTAGCCCTGTCAGAAAGATTTCCGAGAGGCTGGCTCCTTTTATGGATTTTTCCTATTTCGGTAGGAGTGAGTAGGATTTACGTTCTACAGCATTACCCAATGGATGTCATTGGAGGAATTTTATTTGGAATGATTATCTCCACCATATTAGCAAGCAGGCTTTCTATTTCTAAATCTACATCAAAAACCTAATTCATCTACAACTTTAGAACTGACTAGTACAATACCATAATGTTCTTCATCATGATGATATGTCCAATATCTGATGTCCCTGTGTTGATCATCCTTCCTTAAACTAGTAGTTACAGTTGTTGTGACAATGTATCCAATTCGCTTGGCTGTTTTTTTCGATTCTTTGGACATCAAAACTTTGAATCCTTTTTTTTCTTTGTAAAATCCAATTCGTACCATTTCTTCAGCTGCGTCATAAGCATCTTTTTCATCTTTTATTTCAAATGTCTTTTGAACGGGTATTGATTCAATGTCAGCCTTTTCCATCTAAATTATAAATCAGATAATTTATTATTAAAATAATATGAAAGCCACGTTTGGTGCAGGTTGCTTTTGGCATGTTGAAGAGATATTTAGAAAAACGAGGGGTGTAAAATCAACTCAAGTTGGCTATTCTGGTGGAATGAAGCAAAATCCTACCTATGAGGATGTATGTACAGATACTACCGGTCATGCAGAATCTGTAGAAATTGATTATGATCCTGAGATTATTTCATATAGTGATTTACTAAAGATTTTTTGGGAAAATCATAACCCAACAACATTGAATCGACAGGGTCCAGATGTGGGATCACAGTATAGATCTATAATTTTCTATCATACTGATGAACAAAAAAAATTAGCTACAGAAATGAAAGGGCAATTAAATTCTATTGTGAAAGAAAAATTTAAAAAAGAAATTGTGACTTGGATCGAGCCCATATCAAGTTTTTACAGAGCTGAAGAATATCACCAACGTTATTTGGAAAAATTTTCATAATTATATGCAAAATTTCTTAACCGTCAAGTCAATTACTAGTCATATTTACAATTTAATGGACTTATCAGGAGTCAATTTGGTATGGCATCACTGGCAAAAAAATTAACAGTATTAAAACAGCGGAAATCAAACGCTAAAAAAAATCGTACTAAAACTTCAAAGACATTAAGATTAGCAAAATTACTATACAAAAAATCCGTATCTGGTACAAATTCAATCCAGCATAAAATGGACAATTTTCGTTCAGAATTAGAGGACATCTCTACCATTTTACAACAAAAATTTGCTCAGCGTGATAGTATTACAAGTTTGATTGAACAGGCAGAAAATCGACTAACTAGTGAGAAGGAAAAATATGATGAAATTAAGGAAGAGATATCTTTTGCAACTGGCGAGGGAAAAAAGCAATTAGAATTTACTATAAATACAGTTTCTACTGAAATTGAAGATTTACGTTCTCAACTCAAATCAAGAAAGAAAACGTTAGAAAAAGTTCTTGATTCAATTCAAGAATATGATGCTAAAAAAACCAAACTGAATAAGCATATTAAAAAGACTTTAGAATCAAAACCACAACTCGTGAAGGTTATTAAACAAAGTAAAAAAACTATGGCAAAATTAGAAAAAAAATTACCCTCACTTATACAAGCAGAAGAAAATGTTCATAAGAATATTTCAAAAGTTAATTCTATAATCAAAGAGCAGGTATCCAAAAAGAAAGAAAATCAGGCAAATATACGAAAGAAAAAAGCAAGAGAGGCAAAAAGAAAATCAGCCGAGGACAAACGAATTTTAAGTATGGCTAAAAAACTTGCAAAAAAAATGTTATCTGAAAAAAAGAAAGCACCAAAACGTAAAGCATCTAAAAAGAAAGCACCAAAACGTAAAGCATCTAAAAAGAAAGCACCAAAACGTAAAGCATCTAAAAAGAATAAAAAATAATCTCTAGTTGAGATAATTTATTATATATTAATTAGAAATAACTTCTAATTTTCCATTTTTCTTAGGAACATTTAGCTGAACTTCATTTCTAAAAGTTGTTGTATATGCTCCTTGAATCGAAACAGTATCTCCGTTATTCACTTTTCCGATATCCTCACCCCAAAGTGTGAGTTTTATTCTACCAGAGTCATCAACCAAGTATGAATCACAAACTTGTGTTTCTCCATATTTAGTATTGACTGTTCTTGGTTCGCCTTTTTCTTCAATTGTTCCTTGAACACTAATATCAGATCTCTGGTTTTTTGCATCTTCAATTGTCATTACATTTTCTTCATTTCTTCAATTAATAACTTTTTTTAAACGACATGATTAATGCAATGTGCAGGGGTATCGAAGCCCGGTCAACCGAGAAGGACTCAAGATCAAGGTTTATGGGTTATCCTTTCCCTTAGGGGTTCGTGGGTTCGAATCCCACCTCCTGCATTTTGATATTTTTATATGGCAAAATGATAATCGCATGGTTAATACTTTCTTAAGAGTTTTAGATAGAGTACTGGTTTTATCATTATGACAGACTTAATCGAAGTGATTGCTGAGTACTCTTACCTGGGTATATTATTTTTGTTGATGGCTGTAAACGCCGCACCTATTTTGATGCCTCCAACTTGGATCATACTTTCGTCATTTTTCGTATTAGATACTTCACTTGATCCATTTTTACTTGCATTAGTTGGAGCCACTGGGGCTACAATTGGCAGGTTCTTTTTAAAATCTATCAGTGGTTTTTTCCGTCGATTTGTGGGAAAACAGCAAAAATCAAATCTTGATGTTATTGGTAATTTTCTAAACCGTAAAAGATTTGGATACACATTAGCATCTTTCCTATTTGCGGCGACACCACTTCCTAGTAACATGCTGTTTGTTGCATATGGAATGATGAGGGCAAAAAGTATTGGACTTTATATTGGATTTTGGTTTGGAAGACTCTTATCATATTATGTGATGATTACAATAAGCGCCAGTGTCCTTGTACCATTTTTACAATTATTTGAGGATAGAATAATAGGCATAATTGTGGCAGACGTGATAGGTATAGGATCTGTGATATTTTTTACATGTATAGATTGGCAGACTCTTTTGCTACAACGAAAATTAAAGTTTGTAAGGCCAAAATTATGGCGAATTTGATGCTGTTTTATCCATAATCAACATACCTATCATATCTTTTTTCAACCTCGGGATTTGTCCCAGCACTTATTTTTTCAAGTTCTACAGCATTTCGTTTTCTTATATAATTGACAATCTCTTCAAAGTCCTTACCTTCAGGATATGTATTCACCAACGGATCTAGCATTTTGAAATACTCAGACACCTTTTCTCTAAATTCTTCTCTTGTAGGATTTTTAATTTTGTTTAAGCGAAACCAGATAGTAGCCCAGCTGCATCCTACTACATGTGGTAATAAATCAAAAGCAGTTTGTATCTCAAAACGTTGATCGTCTCTCATGAGTTTTCATTAATTAATTTTGCACCTAATTTAGCAAAATACGTTACGATGAAATCTGCTCCTGCTCGCTTGATCGAAGAAAGTATTTCATTGGTCACTTCATCCTCTTTGATCCATCCTTGGCTTGCTGCCGCTTTCACTAATGCATATTCACCTGAGACACTATATGCAGAAACTGGAACATTAAATTTTTTCTTAGCTTCCGCAATTAAATCAAGATAAGATAGTGCAGGCTTTATCATCACTACATCTACACCTTCTTCAATATCTGCTTCGACTTCTCTTAATGCTTCACGTGGATTTGTAAATGGAACTTGGTATGTTTTTCTATCACCAAATTGTGGTGCACATTCTGCCGCATCTCTAAATGGTGAATAAAATGATGAACTATGTTTTGCTGAATGTGACATTATTATCACATCTTTAAAATCTGCATCATCCAATCCTTTTCTTATAGCAGATACCTGTCCATCCATCATTGCAGAGGGAGAAACTACATCAACGCCCATCTTTGCTTGACTAACAGCAATATCAGTCAAAGTCTTTATGCTTAGATCATTATCTATTTTTTTTCCATTTATTATTCCGCAATGACCTGAACTGGTATATTGACATAAACAGACATCAGCCATGATCGATATTTTATTTCCAAAATTACTTCTTATTTCAGAAATTGCCTTTTGTACAATACCGTTTTCAGCATACGCAGATGTTCCATTTTCATCTTTTTGTGAAGGAATACCAAACAACATCACTGCTGGTATTTTTAAATCAGAAATATTTTGTACTTCATTTGAAATCTCTGATAATGGTAATCTTATAATGTCTGGCATCGACCCAACTGGTTTCTTTTCTGTTAATCCCTCTTCTACAAAGATTGGACATACTAAATCATTTACAGATAGCCTAACCTCTTGTACTAAATTTCTAATATTTTCATTAATTCGTAATCGTCTTAATCTTTTCGAGGGAAATACCGCCATGTCAAAAATATGATAACAAGTAATATAATCTTAGGTTAGTATGGCTAATCCTTTTTCTTATAGTTAAATAACTTACTTGCTGTTTCTAACAAATCTGGGTTACCCTGTTCTGACGCTTTTCTCAAGTTATTCATAGGAGCAGAAACAATACTTTCTACAACAGCTTTTGTTAATTCATCAATGATTTTAATTCTTTTTTCGTCTGTTTCTCCTAACATCTGTAACGCCTTTTGTAATTCCTTTATTCTCATAGAATCTACATTAGTAAATACATCCTTAACGAGAGGTTCAGCATCAAGTCGTTTCATCGTAGCCTCAATGATTGGTACTTCTTCACTAATTATATCTTCTACAGTTGATACCTTCTCTTTCCTTTTTGCCATATTTTTATCCACCATTTCAGCAATTTGATCAATATTCATCAATTTAATTCCCGGAATTGTAGCAACTTGCTCATCAACCGTTCTAGGATTTGATAAATCTAATATCATTGTCCCATCTTTTTTATTCTCCATACATTCTTTCATTTTATCAAAAGTAATCAGGAAATAAGGAGCAATAGTAGCAACAAAAATTACCTCATAGTTATTGAATGTTAATAAAATATCCTCAAATTTTATTGGATTACCACCTAATGTTTGAGAAAAACCAATAGATCGTTCAACAGTTCTACTAGTGACATCAAATTCATAACCTCTTTTGTTAAGAGATTTAGCAACCATAGTTGCTGCTTCACCTGTTCCTATTAGTAAGACATTTTTTGATTTTATGTCATCTACATTTTCTTCAGCTAGTTTTACGGCCATCGAGCCTAATGATATTCCACCTTTACTAATTCCTGTTGAATTTCTAATACGAGTTCCAATTCGAATAGATGTATCAAATAGTTTATTCAATCTTTTACCAGATGCTTTAGTATTTCTTGCAATTGCAATTGACTCTTTAATCTGTCCAAGAATTTGTTCTTCACCAACAACCAATGATTCTAATCCAGATGTAAGTTTTAGCAGATGTTCAAATGCATCATGATTATCACATATCTCTAAGGTGTCTACAAATGCGTTTTCTTCAAGACCTGTTAGTGCTGCCCAAGTTTTTTTAATTTTATGAATATCGTGACTATCTGACGCAGTAAATAATTCAATCCTATTACATGTCTGAATTATTACACATTCTGAAATGCTAGCATGCTTCTTAAAAGACAAGTATGCATCAGATAGATCTTTGAAGGCAAATCTCTCAAGTACATGTATAGGTGATTTTCTAAATGTTATGCGTGCATTGATTATATTTTGTTTCATAGCCATTCCTTAAGCATTTTTTTCACTCGTACCTGTGACATTTTGTATTTTCCTTCTTTTAATAATCCTTTTACACGTTTATCACTCATTACTGCATAGAGGAATTTTTTGCGATCTAATTGGGTAGGAATCACTTGTTTTGCTTCGAACCTTGCAAATTTTTGTAGTTTAATTTGATAAATATCTTCATTTGAGATATTTTTTTTGAAAAAAGACTCTGCTTTCAGTTTGATCTCTCTTGCCATCGCAGGACTGCTTCCACCAGTTGATATTGCAACTTGGATCGTGTCGGCAATGTTGATAACTGAAGGATGTGCAAAATCACTAATTTCAGGATCATCCGATGCATATGCATATGATTTCATCTTCCTTGCTTTTTCAACAATTTTTCTATTTAGTATTCTGTCAGAGGTAGTAGTCATAACCAGATAGGGTTTGTATTTTGAAAGAAATAATGCATTCTTCAGTTTAGTTTTTTTAAACTTAATTTTTCCTTGTTTTACATATCTTTCAATTTGAGAATTTAATTTATCACTTATTACAAGAATTTTACAATCTTGTGTCAGAAGCGAATTGACTTTTTTCATACCCTCGTTTCCAGAACCCACCACAATCACTAGGTTTCCCTTTAAATGAAGATCAACAATCAATAATCTGGCACATCGTGAATGATATTTATAGATTCAAAAAAACTAGTTACATTTTTTAATTGATAATAAAGATCTGGAGTATTGTCTAATATGGATAAGCTTGATACTGAAATTCTAAATGAGATACAGTGGAAATTTCCATTAGTTGTCAAACCATTTGATGAAATTGCAAAGAAATTTGGAGTTTCACCTGATGAAGTAAAGACGAAACTAATCCAATTAAAGAGAAAGGGAGTTCTAAGACAACTGAGCGCAATTTTTGATACAAGAAAGTTAGGCTACACCAGTTCACTGGTTGCGATGGAAATTGAACCTGACAAGTTAGAATATGTTGCACACCAAATTAACAAACATCCAGGTGTAAGCCACAATTATGAAAGAGAACATGAGTTCAATCTCTGGTTTACTTTGGCTGTTCCTCCAGGCTCCGACTTGGAAAAGGAATTAGAGAAATTTTCAAAGTTAGATGGAATTAAAAAGACAAGAATGTTACCTACACTTCAGCTGTTCAAGATTGGAGTAAAGCTGGATATGGTTGATGATAAGAAACATGATGTAAAGCCATCAGAGGAAAAGAAAAAAGTTATCAATGTAAAGTTTGTCGCAACCGAGGAAGACAAGGAATTCATTAGACATCTGCAGAAGGATATGGAAATAGTTGATAGACCCTTCCAAAAGGCAGCTGAAAGTTTGGGAATGACAGAAGAGCAAGTTTTTGAAAAACTTCATCATTATGAAGAAATTGGAGTTATGCGAAGATATGCAGCAATTTTACGACACAGGGAAGCTGGCTTTACTGCTAACGGAATGATTGTATGGAAAGTTCCGAAAGAACGAATCAGCGAAGTTGGAAGCAAGCTTGGATCTTTCCCACAAGTAAGCCATTGCTATGAAAGACCAGTGTATCCAGATTGGCCATACAATGTGTTCTCAATGATTCACTGCAAATCTTTTGACGAAGCGGGAGAAGTTGCTGGACAAATTCAGAAGCAGATTAATGTTGATGAATACAAGATTTTGTTTAGTGCAAAGGAATTCAAGAAGACAAGAGTAGAGTATTTTGTCGAGAATGAATTTAGTTTAGAAGAAAAAATTCCTGCTTAAGATCAGGTTTATCAGGAATTCTTAGAACTAATGTAATTTAACACGTCTGGTTGTGTAAATTTCAATTCGTATGTTTCCCATGAATCAAAAATTAATTCAAGTTCAGCCACGTCATCCGCTTTTAGATAATTCCCATCTGCTATTGCTGCGAATGATTCAATATCTTCGATACTGCCAAATGTTGGGATTATAGAACTAACAGTATCTTTAGAAAGAATAAACTTCATCGACAGTTGCATTATGTCATAACCATACTTACGTCCGATTGGCATGACTTCTTCTACCTTTTCAAATGCTCTTTTGAACCACTCCTTTTTACGTACAGCTCTATGATCATCATCACCAATTTTTTTATCTACGTCTGCCATTGTTTTCATTTCTCCAGTCAGTACACCACTTGCGTCTGGTACTCTAACAAATATCCCAACATCATTTTTTCGCGCATTTTCTAACAATTCCCTACCAGGAACCTGCTCAAAGAGATTGTATACTGTTTGTACTGCTGATAGGTTTGGCATGTTCATTGATTCCACTCCTTCTGCAGCCCAGCCAATTGCTGGACCTAGTGCAGCCTGATATGTCTTAATTTTACCCTCTTTGATTTTTTCATCTAAGAATTTGAATACGTTTTTGTCTCTAATATGGTATAATTTTGGATTATGCAATCCGTAGATATCAATATGATCAGTTTGCAGTCTTTCCAAACTGTCCTCTAACATTTTTTCAGAAAAATCCCTTTCAGAAAATCGTTGAGGTAGTTCAGCATGTCCAATCTGTTTTACCTTTGAAAAATCGTATCCATATTTTGTAGAAAAAATCACCTCGTTTCGCATATCCTTAAAAACTTCACCAACAATTTTTTCTGCTCTTCCTTGTCCATACATATCAGCAATTTCAAAAAGATTTATGCCAAGATCATATGCTTTTTTTAGCATACGTTTTGCACCGTCTTCATCAATTTTCTTTCCCCACCATCCTGGAAGGGAGAACGCCCATGCTCCGAATCCAATCTCCGAAACTTCTATGTCGCATCTTTTTAATTTTCTATACTTCATTTACAACTCCTCTAAACTTTTGTAACTCTGACTCTATTTCTAAATCATTCAATACAGGTTGACCAGAATCAAAATTTGAATTTATTTCTACCCATGACTTGCAACCTTGAAAATCAGGTTCAAGTGGAATATCCATTTGTGGAATTTTATGTGTTCTAAGGAAAACTGCCTTGATAGGTTTTCTCGGCATCCAATTGATTCTTTCTTCGATATATGCATCACTCCAAACATGAAATGGTGATAATGCATTGATGGTTTCTTTTGATTCTATGTCTTTTTCATCTAATGCCTCCACAAATGATGTAATCCTGTTGAATCCGTCTTTTGGTTTATTTTTTAGTACATCATTTAGGAAGTTTTGGAATTCTGGCTTGACGTGTTTTTCTTCTTGATGCTCCCATGTAGGAAATAGCAAAAATTTTTTCGATTCAATCTTAAACCCTGATGCTGTTTCTAATATTCCACCCTTTCTCAGAATAACAGTTTGTTTTCCATTTTCTAGTGCATTGACTACAGTAGCCCATTCCTTTAATCCATTCATCATCCCAAGCTTGTGATAAGAGGTATAATGTCTTTTTTTACACAAGTGATCATAGGTGTATCAACTGCAACGTATGCAGACACTTCAGTTTGTCTTAAATCCATAATTAAGTTCTGAAAATCACGTAAATCCTCACACTCAAACGCTAGCATGAAATCTTGATCACCTATTCCAAACGAGTATGTTGTGTTAAGTGTAACCTGAGGATATTTTTCACTGACATCAATATGTTGATCCATCATTTTCTGCCTTTGTGCCTGTGGTAAGAGATACCATTCTCTTGTCTTTGTAAATGGGTAAACAATGACAAATTTTCTTGGTTCTTCTCCAGCAACAAATGATAATGTTCTTCCCTTTCTAGCATATATTGATGGTCTAGTACAGGAAAGATAAACTCGTGATGGCAAAATATACTTTCCAAATACTGTCAGATAAAGTTTAGAAATAACATTTTGAATTTCATCTATTGATTTTGCTGCAAACCAAAACAAAAATTCAGCATCATCACGTAAACCTAGTGTTGAGTATGCTCTAAATTTTATACCTGAATTCACAATCACATTTTCAACTTCCTTAGCGGATTCTTCCTTAGCTAAATCAGCCATCCATCTCCATTTTGGATCAATTTTGAAAAATGAAAAATTAAAAAAATACTGTTCGTTATCGTTTGTTTCCAATCTTAGTCAGATTTCTTTTCTAACACCCAGTCATAACCTTTTTCTTCAAGTTCACCTGCGAGAGACGAATCACCACTTTTTAGTATTTTTCCTTGGGCAAAAACATGAACAAAATCAAGTTTGTCTAGATAGTTAAGAATTCTTGCGTAATGTGTAATCATGATCGTGGTTGTATTTTTGTCAAAAGTTTTGCTTATTGC
This sequence comes from uncultured Candidatus Nitrosopelagicus sp., assembly GCA_964497885.1. Classification (GTDB taxonomy): domain Archaea; phylum Thermoproteota; class Nitrososphaeria; order Nitrososphaerales; family Nitrosopumilaceae; genus Nitrosopelagicus. Next base: position 22,743 of record CAZCFF010000004.1, on the reverse strand, counting down.
TTTAGCAACTGCTTGAACTGAATCTATATCCAAACCTGAATCAGGTTCATCTAACACAGAAACTCTTGGTTTTAATACAGTCATTTGTAATACTTCGGATCTCTTTTTTTCACCGCCAGAGAATCCTTCATTGAGGTATCTTGATAGAAATTCGTCTTTCATTCCAACTGCTTCTACATTTTCTTTGAGATATTTTTGGAATTCTCTAACAGTAATGAAAACTTCACGTTCATCATCTTTTAGTGCTTTACTTAATGCATTGTATGATGTTCTAAGAAAATGAGAAAAACCAACACCAGAAACTTCAGTTGGATATTGAAAACCTAGAAACAGTCCTTTTTTTGCTCTTTCATCTGTTTTTAAATCTAAAATGCTTTCTCCGTCTAACAATATATCACCTTTAGTTACTTGATATTTTGGATGACCCAGTAATGTGTATGCTAGAGTACTTTTTCCTGAACCATTGGGACCCATTATTGCATGAACTTCTCCAGGTCCAGTTTTCAGACTAACTCCCTTAAGAATTTCTTTACCATCTCTTGAAACGTGAAGATCCTTAATTTCCAGTACTGCCATATATTGTGATTAGACTTAATTTCTATATATAACCGAGACGAATTTTAGCTGCTCCTAACAGAAAATGAGAATTATTTAGGATAAAAAAAGAAAAAAGAGAGTTTAGGCTAAGGATGGTCTAAGTGTTACCTTCATTTTGTAATTATTTAGAATCTCCTTACATCGGTTTCTAATAGTAACTTCAGTTACACCGGAGATACTAGATACGTCTCTTTGAAGAACGCTTTGTCCTAAAAGAATTGATGCTAGATATAGATATGCTGCAGCAACTCCATTAGGTGCTTTTCCATCAGAAAGATTACGATTTTTGGTTTTCTCTGCAATTTCAAGAGCTAATCTTTCAACTCTTGTATCAGTGTTTGTCATGTTGGCAATTTTTGAAATGTACTTATCCATTGTTACAGCTGGTGTTGTAACAGTTCCAAGTTCCATTACCAAAGATCTGTAATATTTTGAAGCTAACTTTGTCTTTGGTTTAACTTCTTTTGGTTGACAAACCCCTTGAATTATTTCTTCCAAAGAACGAACCACACCACATCTTTTGCATGCCATATATACTACTGCTGCAGATATACAAACTACAGATTTTCCCTTCACTTCGATGTTTTTTCCATCAAGACTCCTGTAAATCACCGAGGCGGTTTCCAAAACATTTTCTGAAAGAGAACAGCTTTGGCAAATATTTGAAATTTTTGTCAAAATATTAGTCAGTCTTCTTTCTCTCGAAGAAGAAACTCTGACTCTTTGCTGCCATTTTCTCAGATTATGCATTTGTGATGCTATTTCTGAATTGATTTTCTTTCCACTAAAATCCTTAGATTCAATGGAAATTTCTGTAGTAATTCCCAAATCATGTTGGGAATATGTTGCTTGTCCAGATGCTCTTGCAAGATTTGTTCTATTGTCCATATTACCACTTCTTGCTTCCGGTCCGTAATCTTCCATTTGCTCTACTACTACTATTCCGCAGCCAGAACAAATTCTTTCGCCATTTTGTGTATCATCAATTAATGATGAATTACACGTTGTGCATTTTTGAATTTCTAACGCTTCCATTTTTTTTTCCTCTTGTGTTCTTTATTTTTTTTCGCAGGAGGATTATCGAGTGCAAATACTTTTTTTCCAACAAATTTTTTTATGTTGTTGGTCATCAAGGCTGCAGATGCATATGGTTTTGCTACAGGCCCAATCAATTCTACAACTTTTGCAACCTTGACATTCTTTTCATCGCAAAGTATTTGACCTGCGCTCGCTATTTTCGAAAGTCTTACAATGACTCTGCCACTACTGGCAAGATGCAAAATTTCCCCTACCTCCTGCAATTATTTGAATAATATCTAATAGTTGATCAAAAGTTCTGTCAATTTTACTTAAGCTTAAAGCTAGATAGAATTTTATTTTGACTGCTTTGCTCTTTTTGCTACTAAATTCACTGCAATTTTATTTAAAATCACGGTCTTGCTATATTTTTTTTCTAATACAATATGTCCTGACCTAACATATGATCTTCTTGGATATCTAACTTCATCATCTGTTTCAGTAGGTTCAAGACCAACAGCTTTTGATGATTCAATTAATTCATTTAATGAAGGATCAAAAATACATTTATCCTTTGGTAATCTTCTTCCTTTTTTTCTTGACAATGTTTTATTAAAATAATCTAACCAGACCACTATATGGTCATAATCTTTCATGGAATCACTTTATTAAAACTGCGTTAACAATTCCATGCTGTCCAGGTCTTGACATAACTCGACATTTTCCTTCTGCCGTTTCAAGTATTGCACCTTTAGAAATAACTCCACGTCGTTGATAATCATTATTTGTTGCATTTTCCAAAACCTTTAGAATTTTTACTTTTTTCGTTTTTGAATCAATTATCAAGTTAACGGTATCTATTGTCTTTATAGCAGTTTTAACATTCTTTCCATGAACCTTTCTAGTTACTGTGATTTGTTCACCGATCAATGCCTCATTAGGAAACCTACTCATTCTATGTTTTTTTCTTGAACGTAATGGATGTCGACGACCACCAGTTATTTTACTTGTTGCTAGATTCTCAACTGACCTTTTCATATATGCCTTTTAATTCACTCTAATTTATACAAACCGAAAAATCATTACAAATTTTGGCATGTTTTCATATTTTTTGATGGTTTTATCCATAAATTATGATTTTGATTATTTTCTTATTCTCGTGAATAATTTTTCTTTTAAAGTATTGATATCTCCCTGTATCCCAAAATATTTTTGGAATTTTTCAGTTGTTGAATAAATTTTTAGTCTACCAATACTTTGATGTTCAATGAAATCTAGTTGACGCAGTTCTTTCAAATGTGAATAAACACCAGAACCTCTGGTTTCTACAAGTTGTTTTGAGCTGATAGGTTGTGCATATGCTATGTATGATAATGTTTTTTGGGTAGCTTTTGCCAAGATAGGTTTTGATGCATATTTTCTAACCGTGGAACTATATTCAGGTTTTAATTGAAATACATAATTTCCATCAGGTAGGATAACAACTTCTATAGCTTTGAATGTACTTTTGGTTTTTTTGATTATAGAATCTAGTGTAGATACAGTCTTTATGCGTGATTCTGTACCAGATGCTTTGATTAGATCTTCTATCGAAAGTGGTCTTCCAGCAGAATATAATGCAGACTCGAGTCTTGCTGTTATCTCATCCTGATTTTCTACTTTTACCATCTCTCTCACTTTTTTTCGGTATATCAGTGATTAAAGTAACCAGAATATCATCATCTTTTTGCTCCAATGTCACTTTTTCATCACGTGCTAGGAATAAAATTGCAAAAAAGCACCTTATCGAGTCTAATATTTCTAGATCCTTTACAATTTGTCTTAATACACCTTTTCCGGAGTGCCCAATTTTACGAACTATCAAATCCTGATATTTACCTACCACATTTTCGAATGAAACAAAATAATCCTTAAAATCTGGTACCTCTACAGCTTCAAAACTTAGTCTATTATTCCTTCTACTACTAGGATTTGCTATATTTCCAATTAAATTTTCAAGTAGATCTAGTAATTCATCTAATGATACAGGATAAGTTGATTCATGTCTATATGGTATGTCTAAAATATCAATATCAACATCATTTCTATTCATCAATGGTTTTTTCTCCATAGCAGCCTTTTGTAGCGCAAAAATACTTTCAACTTTCATTCTATAAATCAGAGAAGAAGAAAGTGCAGCCATACCTGCTACCTTCAAATCTTTCTTTCCTGTTTGTTCTAATATTTTTATCAGGATCTTCAAAATTTTGATAATATCTATTTGCCAGATATCTTTTTTTGAAATTGACGATGGGTTAAATAGAATATTAACTGGTTCTTGTGATATACCAGCAATTGATTTCTCGTAATCCACAAAATTTAACAAATTTCGAGTGACTAATACTAGGTACTCTATTTTTTTCTCCTTTCCAGTCAACTCTTATATTATAAGAAATTGAAAATTTCGCAATGAAAGCAGCACAAATCATCGAACCTAACAAACCTTTGAAAATCTCAGAAGTTGATACACCATCAGCTACAGATAGGCAGGTTTTGGTTAAAGTTAAAGCAGTAGGTGTTTGCCACAGTGATTTACATCTTTGGGAAGGTGGTTATGATACTGGAGATGGATTCATGAAAGTTACAGATAGAGGCGTAAAATTTCCTGTCATACCGGGTCATGAAATTGTTGGAACTGTAAAAGAAATTGGAGATTCTGTAGAGGGTATTAATGTCGGTGATGATGTCTTAGTATATCCTTGGATAGGATGCGGTAATTGCTCAACGTGCAAGAAAGGTGATACAAATTTATGTGAAGCACCAAAATCACTTGGAGTTTTTCAGGATGGTGGGTATGCTGAATATTCATTAGTTCCAGATTACAAGTTCTTGGCTAAAATTTCAGGAATTGATCTAGACGCGGCTGCGTCATTAGCATGTTCTGGTCTTACGGCTTATACCGCAATAAAAAAGGCAATATCAAATTCACCGGAGAATATTTTGATAGTTGGTGCTGGCGGTCTAGGTTTGATGGGAGTTCAAATTGCAAGGGCACTTTCTAATGCTAATATTATTTGTGCTGATTTAGACGACGAGAAATTAAATAAAGCAAAGGAGATGGGTGCTCATAATATTGTAAATACAAAAGATCCTGAATCTTCAAAGAACATAATGTCAATTTGTAATGAAAAAGGCGCTGATAGTATAATTGATTTTGTTAACGCACCACCAACTGTCAAATTAGATCTTTCTGTTATTAGGAAGCGTGGTAATATTGTTCTTGTTGGTTTATTTGGAGGTGCAGTAGATTTACCACTGGTTTCAATCCCATTAAAGGCAATAACAATACAAGGAGCATATACGGGAAATTATAATGACATGATTGAACTTATTGATTTGGCTAAACGTGGAATCATAAAACCAATTGTTTCAAAACATTATTCCATGGATGAAGCAAATACTGCCCTAGAAGATCTAAAAAATAGAAAAGTTATTGGTCGTAGTGTAATCAATCCTTGAAGGGTTGTAAGTCCCAAGTGAAGGAATTGAACCTTCGACAACCCGGTTTCTGTATGCCTGATAGGCTGGAATTCAGTTAGCCAAGAGCCAACTACTACAGCCGGAAGCTCTACCAGGCTGAGCTAACTTGGGACAACATTCCGAATCATTATGGCATTAAAAAATTATCGGATGTAATTTATTGGATAAAACGAAGGCAATATGATTAAAATAACTAGATCATTTTGTATGTTATTGTATTGGAATCATCTAAACAAAAGATCGGCTATATTTGTGTACCATATAGACATGATACTTTTTCAGTTTCTGTGAAGGATGATTGGTCATCATCAAAAAATTTTAACTCAATTTATTTTGTTACAGCTACTTTCGCAGATGAGATAAAACCGTATTTCCCATCATCCACCAATCATTATCTTTTGGGTAAATTTAATGATGATAGAGACATTATCAAAAACCACAAAAAATTCATGAATGATAGTCCATCATTTGTTTTTTCTATCAGTGATGAACTTTTTGAACGAAATATGGACCAGTCACAGAAGTTTGTCTCGATTTACTATGTGGAATTTAACGATCGAGAAGCTATATCTGATATTTCTAATGTAATTGTAAAAAAAGATAGGATTCAACAAGCTGGTTTTGCAGATTTGAACATTTTTTGTGACAACAAACCAAAATTTACATTTCCATACTCAGATCGTATAGTAATTTTGGAGGTGTCAGATGATAGAAGCCCACAAAGTATTTGTAAATATTGTGAAAAAACGCGTCAAGATATATCCAGAAAAGGTGTAGTTATGAATAACCTTGTTAGTTTTTCACTGCTTGAGAAACTGAAATAGAAAAGTTCAAAAGCTGCTCATATTATTTTTTTACATGAGTAAACCTACTGAATTAGGATCATTAAAGATTGGTTCTTACATATTACTTCCTGTATCAGATCAACCAACTGGTGACCCATGCCGTATTACAGAATATGACACAAGTAAACCTGGAAAACATGGTGCAGCAAAAGCAAGAATTGTTGGGGTAGGAGTTTTCGATGGACAAAAACGACCACATGTTGGCCCAGTTAGCATGCAGGTACATGTACCTTTGATTGACAAAAGGGCTGGACAAATAATTTCAATAACAGGTTCCAATTTTCAATTAATGGATTCTGAAACATTTGAAACACTTGATGCTGATTTAGTTGACGAAGAAATTGAGGGAAAATTACAGCAGGGTCAAGATATCGAGTATTGGAATGTCATGAGTCGAATTAAAATAATGCGTATTAAATCATCATAACTTGGATGCTGATGATGATTGGAAAAGCCATCTGAATTCTGATGAAGGTTATGAGATATGAAGCATCCTCACTTTCCATATTTACACAAAAAATGAAATATGCTTTGAAGTAAATCATCTAATATGAAATTAGCATCATTATTTTCAGGTGGAAAGGATAGTATGTATTCGATTTACAAAGCAAAGGAGATGGGGCATAACGTTCAATGCTTGATCACTGCCTTCCCAAAATCTTCTGATAGCAAACTATTGCATTTTCCAGCTATAAAATTAACAGAATTACAGTCAAAAACGATGAAAATTCAACAGATTACTTCAGAATTAAATTCCGATGAAACAGTGGATCAAATGAATATAATTGAGATATTAATAGAAAAGGCCAAGAAAGATTTTCAAATTGAGGGAATAGTACATGGTGGTATATCTAGCAAATTTCAAAAAAAATCTTTTGAAAATATATGTCAAAAAAATAATTTGGAAGTAATTACTCCGTTATGGATGACAAATCCAAAAGAATACATGAATGAACTTGTCAACTCTGGATTCAAATTTATTTTAACTAGTGTATCATCTGATGGATTGGATGAATCATGGTTGGGAAAAATTATTTCCAGTTCAGATATGCTAAGGCTATCTGATTTATCTATAGAGTATGGGTTTAATCTAAATTTCGAAGGTGGAGAAGCAGAAACGTTTGTGGTTGATTGCCCACTTTATTCACATCCGATTCAAATAATTAAGTCAGAAAAGATTTGGGACGGTTATAGAGGAATCTTAAAAATTGATTCTGCTAATTTATGTTAAATTACAAAATAAAATAACAAATAATTATTGTTTCAAGTAGGACATTATTTTTGGATGACATAAGATCGAACTATGTGCAGCAGAATCTGTTCCTATCCCATAACTGACTGTGGAATCACCAACAAAGAAAAGACCCTTTACATGTGGTACTTCATGTGGCATTTTATTTTTCCAGACCAATCCTGGTTTCTTAACCACAGATTCGACTAAACTCCATGCCTTTGGTCTTTCCCATAATAACGCCTGTTGAAATTCTGGATAGATAATATTCAATTCCTCCTTCATTTTTTCTGTGATTTCTCTAATCCTTTTAGAACTTTTTGCCTCATCAGATCGTACAGGTGTACCAACCATCATAAGATGTTCATCTGGTGGAGAAACAGATGATGTAATATTTGAAATAAAGAATATTCCCTTTGAAATGTAGTTTTTTCCCACGGGAAAAACTATCTGTCTCGTATCAATTTTTTTAGATAGAGCAAAATGTACCTCTATAACTGATGTAGTTTGATTTAATCTATTCACAGTCTCTAAGAAGTTCTTATCAAATACATTATCATCAAATAATTGATTGATTGCTAGATATGATGGAAAAGTAACAATTACACATTCACTAGGGATAAATTGTCCATCAAGAAGAGTAATGCCTTTCACCTTATCATTTTCTACCTCAATTTTTTTTACTTGCGTTTCTAAGTTTATCTTTGAGCCTTTTTTTACGGAATATTCAGCAAACAATTTTGCGATTCTATCATATCCTCCCATGTCCGGATAACCAAATTCACTTGTTCCACCTTTAAACGGATTAGCTCGAATAATTGTACGGATGAACTCACCCAATGATATGTTTTCTGCCGTATCTGCAAATGCGAGCATGCATACCGCGTCAAAAAAAGATCTTGATGCAGTATCAAGTTTTTTGGTTACTTCTGTAAGGCTTATTTCATCAAGGCGCTCTGTTTTTTCAATATTACTAAATGCCATAGGTAATAAAATTCTAAGAAGTGATAGTCTACTACTAAACGGTATTAAGGTTAGTTGTAAAACATCCATAATCCCTTTTGGGTATCTATGAAATTTATTTCCATCATAAAATGCAATGTCAGATACATTTGCAAGCTTTAAGTTTTTCACCATTTCTATTTTTTCTAGAATTTCATAAATTTTTGATTTTTTATAGAATGGCATTATATGAAATCCGTTGTCTAATAGATGTCCATTGTGGATTGATGTAGATGTTCTACCACCTACTTGAGAAGATTTTTCATAAATTGTACAATCTATATTTTCATGAGCAAGCAGAGCAGCGGTTGATAACCCACTCACTCCAGCACCTATAATCAATATTTTTGAAGGCATTAATCTATTAGGATTTCATCTTTTAGATCTTGATTTAGTACGAAGTTTCACTTTGCAGCATGGACATCTAAAATCTTCTATATTCATAAATACTGCACATTCAGTACATCGTTTCAGTCCAGAAGAATATTTTTCTTTATTTTGTAATGATGTATGTTTTAATTGTAAACAAATTCCCTTACAAGTAACTCCCAATTTATTTTAACACCTGTTTTACTAGTTGAGATATTTTCTGTAAAGAATCTGATTCAACGTATGCAACACCAGAAATTTTGGCTGTGTCCATTGTAGCCTGACCACCCAACAATATTGGGATTTTCAATTTTTTGATCTTATTAATTAATTGTTTACCAGATTCTAAATGCTCATACAAAGTAATCGACATCAAAACTAGATCAGGTTTTTTTGTTTCAATTTGATTGAGTATAGATTTTACTGGTACAGATGGAGCCAGATTGATTACTGTGTAGCCTCTAATTGAAAGAAAAGTCTCTAACATCAAACATGGTATAACGTGGTTTTCAGAATACGGTGTACAAATTAAGATACTTTTTCCGTTATTAGGCCTAGATCTTGTTTCTTTTTTTATGAGTTCTAATAGGCGGACAACAGTATTGCTTGCAATGTGTTCCTCGCCAACATCTAGTTTCTTTAAATCCCACATATCACCAATCGTGTATAAAACTGGTCGTAGAATGTCTTCATAGAAATCAGATAATGTAGCCTGTTTTGTAAAATTCTTATAGATAGTTTGAACTTTATCAATTTCTCCATGAATTAGATATTCAAAAAAATCTTTTTCCAGTTTACGTAAATGTCTTTGACGATCTACTAATTGGGTGTTTTTTTCAGAACCAAGAAAAGTAATTACTGATGATGAATTTCTGTATTGATGTGGGATATCTGATAATACAATATTAGATGTTTTTCCTAAATATTTTACAGTTCTTTGAGTAGGTGATTTTTTTTCTGGATTCCATTTATTTTCTACAAGATATGTGTACGAGTTACCCTTGATAATTTTATGTCGTAAAAATACCATTTTACTTCACATTAAGTTCTAATGGAATTGAAATATTTCCATATGATTCGTTGATTTTTAGAAAATATTCACTTGATGAATCATAAAACCATCGTTCATATTGTTTTTGTGGTGGTGGTCCATAGCTGATTTTAACAGTGTATATAGTATCAGGAACCATTGCTAAACGACCTGTTGGTATATCATTTGCAGCATATTTCCATGATTTTTTTCCATCAGTAAATGTTATGTTACATGCTTCAGGACCAGTACAAAACAATGATTGAATTTCACTGTCTGTATTTCTGATTACTAAAACTATCTCTACAAATGAATTACCAGCTGGAGATATTTCTACCAATGCAGGTTTGTAGTAAAAGTTGACAGGACCTGCTTGATATTTATTTGATTCAATCATTGATTCAATTGTTTTTAATTGTTTTTCAAATTTAGACGCACATAAGTAAATATCAGCTTCTGTATCTTTTTGTTGACATTCAGTTATTTTAGATTTTAATTCATTAGCTTCACGTATTAATTTAGGGTCTGCATCAGAAGGCATACTAGTTGTTTCAGGAACAACTTTTTCACCTTGTGGAACAACTATAATTCCAACTTTAATAAGATATTGTATAGCGTTTACAAAATCATCATCAGATATAATATCATCTGCCCACCATCCAGCAGTATTTTTTACCCAATCAGGTATAGCTGATTCTGCAGTACCAGATACTGCAGTAGATGGTATTTCTATAATATTATTTGAAACAAGCCATTCAATACCAGAGACAAATGAACTATCATCAATTATTCCATCTGCCCACCATCCAGCATTGTTTTTTATCCAATCAGGAACACAAACTCTACACTCATTGGGTTCATAATTGCTTGAGCTGGCAACTTGGGCATAAGCAACTGGTATTATTACGATCACTGAGAACAATGCTATCAGAGAAAAAGCAATTTTCATGCCTGATTTTTGTGCCTATATTATATAAATAGTGCTAAAAATGCACACTAGTGCTAACATATTCATCCCGGATAGATGGATTAGTTTTTTAGTAATCAATTTTTCACAAAAACATGTTAGACAATTTAAAATCAAGTCTAAGAGCAGCGATCAAAAAAATAGTAAATTCATCAGGTATAGATGAAGAATTAATCAAGGAATTATCAAAAGACATTCAGCGTTCATTACTACAATCTGATGTAAATGTAAAGATGGTATTTGAAATAACTAAAAATATTGAAAACCGTTCTTTGAATGAATCTCCACCACCTGGATTGTCAAGAAAAGATCATATTGTGAAGATATTATATGATGAACTTGCCAAATTATTAGGAAATGAAACTGAATTTCATTTTCAATCTGGGAAAGTAAATAAAGTTTTGATGCTTGGTATTCAGGGCAGTGGAAAAACTACGGTTACATCTAAACTTGCAAAATTTTTAACAAAACAGGGTTACCGTGTTGCTGTTATTGGCGCTGATACGTTTAGACCTGGCGCACTTACCCAGCTAAAAACTATGTGTGAAAAATCTGACGTGGAAGTTTATGGAGAAAATGCTAATGATGATCCTTCAGAAATTGTTAAAAATGGTTTAAAACATTTTCAGAAATCGAACCTTGATATAATTTTGATTGATACAGCTGGAAGGCACAAACAAGAAAAAGATTTGTTGGATGAAATGAAACAAATCAATAAAACAGCTGATCCAGATCTTGCCTTATTAGTAATTGATGGTACTATTGGCCAACAATGTTTTGCCCAAGCGGAGGCTTTTCATAAAACTGTTCCAGTTGGTGGGATTATAATCACCAAACTTGACAGTTCAGCAAAGGGTGGAGGAGCATTGGCGGCATCTGCAGCTACTGGTGCACAGGTTATGTATATTGGAACTGGCGAACGTATTGATGACTTGGAAGTATTTTCACCAACTCGGTTTGTTGGTAGGTTACTTGGGATGGGAGATATTCAAGCTGTGTTGGATCTAGCAAAACGATTAGAAAATGAAGCTGATGATGTAAGAATGAAACGTATTTCAAGTGGGAAAATGAATATGGAAGATTTTTACTATCAATTGGAGGAAGTTACAAAAGTTGGTTCCTTTCAAGGGTTGTTGGATACTATGCCAGGATTATCTGGAATGGTGAAAGAGGATCAAGTTGAAAAAATGGAGGAAAGAGTTGACAAATGGAGATATATTATTCAAAGCATGAATGAGGGAGAAAAGAAGGATCCTGATCTTCTTAACGCATCTAGAATAAAGCGAATTGCGCGTGGATCTGGCTGGCCTGAGCATGAGGTAAAAGAATTAGTAAAAAATTACAAGAATTCAAAAAATATAATGAAAGCATCGAAGGGAAGACAAATGCAAGGATTCCTTCGTAAAATGGGAATGGGTTAATAGTTTATTTATTATTTTGAATTAAACATGACTTTTCATGCAAAATCATAACCTACTACAGAAATATAGGAAAATTATTACAAAATCAAAACCAATTCTAAAACAATATGATTTATGTGATTATTGTTTAGGTAGATTTTTCATCAAAAAAACTAGTTTCACATCTGTAAAAAAATTAGGTAAGGAAATTAGAAATCTGATCAATACAAAAGATGAAGCACAATGTTATATTTGTAAAAATATATTTTCATTTTCTGATTTCTATGTAAAAATAATGCTTGACGCATCAGATAAATATCAATTTTCCACAATTCTTGTTGGAACAATTCTAAAACAATCAATTACCGAGAGGGATGATAAAATAAGATCAGATTTTTCCCTTCGTGGTGTTGACAGCATAAAAACACTAGTGACAAGAGAGTTGGAAAAAAAATTTACAAAGAGTACGCATAGCACTGTAGATCATTTATCACCTGATATTACATTAACAATGAATTGTAAAACTGATCATTGTGATGTAAAAGCAAGACATCTATTTTTGTATGGCAGATACACAAAAAGTAAGAGAGGATTACCACAAAAACAAAAATCATGTGATGATTGCCATGGGAGAGGTTGTCTATTTTGTGATAATCATGGTATAGTTTCATTTGATAGTATTGAAGGAAAGATTTCCAAGTTTCTTTACAAAAAATTTCAAACAGATCATATAAAATTTACATGGATCGGAAGTGAAGATAGAGAAAGTCTCGTTTTAGGTAATGGAAGACCTTTTTTTACTAAATTACTATCACCAAAAAAACATGATGTATTACTACCAAAAAAATCTCAACAGGATGAGATTATAATTCATGATATAAGAAAAATTGATCATATTCCAAAGGGTACGATTCCCTTTAAATCCAAAATAACCTTGTTAATTAAGGCAAAAAATAAAATCACATCCAGAAAATTAAAGGAATTAAAACATTTAGGTGATATACCAATTACAGTGACTGATGAAAGAGGAATTAGGCATAAAAAAATAATTTATAATTTAAAATACAAAAAAGAATCCACACGATCATTTTTTGTCATATTGGAGGTAGATGGTGGGCTTCCTATAAAGCGGTTCGTGGAGGGGATAAATGTAGATCCAAGCATATCTAAAATTCTAGATACCAAATGTACATGTATACGATTTGACATAAATCAAATACTACCATAAAATAATTTTTGTTGGGAAAGACTACATTTTTTACACCGTTTATAATTTTTTTTTTAATGGATCCTTTATTGAAAGTAAAAGAAGCATACAAGAAAGGTATTTTACCAAAGAAAGAATACTCATTGATCCTTAAACGTTTCCCAATAGTAATTTCTGGGATTAATAGAATAGAAAAAGCATCAGGTGTCAATTTCCCTATAGCATATGTTGATCCATCAATAATCATATCATCACCAAATCCAAACTCATTTGATTTTGGAATATTATTTGCTAGGACGATACCCATTATTAGTCAAAATGCTTTGCAAGTTGTTATCCAAGTTTCCGCCCCACTGGTAGCATATGGCCTAAAAGGAACAATACATGCAATATTAGCACATGAATTTTTACATTATTTAGAATTAATACGAAAAATTTCTAAGATGGAGTTACTCTCTGATCAGACTTCAGTGAATCTTTTTGAGAATATTTATGCAGATACTGAGAAACTATTTGAACCAAGGGCAGTATTCACTGATAAAACTTTACTTTTGCACATAACTAAAAAATTTCCATCTGGTTTTAGAGATTATAAATTAGAGGATAAAGTGGTAAAATATTGGATTGAAAAAAATTTGCCATCTGTAAATATTTCTCTTGATACAAATATAGCTAAATTGCCGGCAAAACTTATTTCACAGATGAAGATAAAACCAAATCTTATTTCAAAAATTAAAAGTTTCGAAATGAAAGGTTTGAAACTAAGAAAAAAAAGGCTTTACTAAGAAAATTCAGTTAACCCACATTTTCCACAGGTACGTCGGTTTTTATGTTCCGACATAAAAACACCTTTTCCACAACGTGAGCAAACTTTACGTAGTTTGGTTATTTTTTGATCATCAATTTTATAGTATGTGTGAATACTCGGACTAAGACCTTTTTTTCCTGCCATTAACTAGACTCACCCTTTTCTGCATCTGATTTAGTATCTTCCTTTGGTGGTTCTGCATCTGATTTAGTATCTTCCTTTGGTGGTTCTGCATCTTTAGCCTTGGCTTTATCTAAACGTTGAAAAATTACTGAACTAACATGTTTTTTTGCCAATTTTTCGTCCTCATAAACAAAAAAGACACCAGTAATTTTTGATTGGCCCGTATGTGTATGTAATTTCATAGGAACAACAAATTTTCCGTCCAATTTGTATTCTTTTGTAATCATCTCTACAGCTTCCATTTTTTTTAATCTACCACCAAGACCTTTAAAATCACAAGTAATCTCTCTTCTTGATAAAAATGAGTTATTTTCATCATTTATTGTTTCAATCATTGACATGTTTAGAACCCTTTACGTATTTCATATAAACCTTCAATCCAATATCAACAAATTTATGAAATTATCACATACAGAAAAAAATGGACAGATTCATGTTACACTTAAAAAATTCCAAGTATTCACCAAAAGACGCCAGTATGATACTTGGTAATTCACGGGATCTAATTTATGGGATGACTGCTGTCATTCGTGATTGTAGGGTGTCAAGTAAATTCATCGAATTAGATATTTCTGTGCCTAAAAACAATCTTGAACTGTTATTAGATAAACTAATTCCAATAGGACAAACTGATCATTCCAGACTCATTATTGAAGAGAAAATTGAAAAAGAAAAGTTAGTTGAAGATGGAATTTCTTATTTCAATAATGAACAATTTTGGGAATGTCATGAATCACTGGAGGGTGCATGGAAACAATCCGATGGTGATGAAAAAATACTGATTCAGGGACTGATACTAGTTGCGGCTGCACTAGTACATTATCAAAAAAATGAAGATGATATATGTCTGTCAGTACTTGGTCGTGCACTAGAAAAACTACGTGGTAAATCAGGACAATATTGTAAAATTGATGTTGATAATGTTAAACAAAAAATTATTGAGATGTTAGATAAAAAAACAATCTTTACTTTTCTGTTTTAAACAAATCTATACCAGTTTTTACTACACTTGCACCTTCAATCAATCCAATTCTACCCTTCTTACCATCTTCTTCAGTAAAACGTTGGGAATTATCATTTGTTATCATATCACCAGAAATTAACAGTGGAACTGGATCATCACTGTGTCCCTTGTTAATACATGGCGTAGAATGATCTGCTGATATCATTACAGCAATCTTTGATGTATCTATGTTTTTTAATAATGTGCCAAAAAATCGCTTATCAATCTCTTCAATATTTTTCATTTTACCAATAGCATCACCATCATGTCCAAATTCATCAGGTCCTTTCAAATGTACGTATATTGCATTCTCAGTATTCATTGCTTGTGCTGCAACCATAGCTTTTTCTTCATAATCTGTAAGACCTCCAGCATTGAATGTTTTCATTTTAAGAATGTTGGAAATACCTATTTCTACAGGCATATCAACTATACATGAAAAGTTCATTGTATGTAATTCATTAATGGGTTTAACATTCGGATATTTGTTACCCGCATCTCTCAACAATATGCTATTGAGTAATTTTTTATTTTGTTCTGCTCTTTGTTTGTTTACATTACTTTTTTTCATAATTTCTAATGATTGTTTTGTAAATTCATTTACCAAATTTGCTGCATTAGACGCATCCTCTGTTTGTTCCATAGGAATACATTTTTCTATTTTCATAAAATCACCTACTGCTTTTGCTATACCCATTCCATCTACTCGAGTATAAGCTGGATCAGTATTTGTAATCTCTGAAGAAAGTGGTTTATTGTCTCTTAGTCTTACAATTATTCTATGACCAATTGTTGGCGCTACAACCACAGATGTATTTGGGTTTGAAAATTTGATTTCATGTTCAATTTCTCTTGAGATTTTTTCTGCATCATCTCTTTCAATTTTTCTACCTGCGCGTCGATCAATAATTCTTCCTTCATTATCAAGTGTAGCAAAATTACCACGTAATGCTAAATCTCCATCTTTAAAATCAATGCCAATTCCAATTGCCTCAATCACACCTCTGCCAGCATAATCAGAGTGTTGGAATTTGTATCCAAGCATATTAAATACAGCAATATCTGATTCTGGTGCAATCCCCTTTCCTACTGATATAACTTGCCCCATAACACCATTACTTGCTAACGTATCCATGTGTGTTGTTGATGCAGCCTCAAGCGGTGTTTTCCCATCTAAATCTGGATGTGGGAGATCACCAACACCATCTAGTAAAACATACACCATTTTTACGTCAGAATTCTCAGAAATGTTGTTCAGCTCCTATATGATTCAAGTGTAACGTTCTTTAAATCTTACAATCAAAATACCTACAAATAATTTCTGCTTGGGTATTTTGAAAAGTTTTAAGACACTAAGAAAATTAGTATCTGTATGGGGGAAATGAGAAAGGATTACCTACTTGAACGATCAGTGATCGTTTCAACGAAAGAAAGAAAGAATACATCTTCCAAAAAATGCCCGTTTTGTCCTGGTAATGAATCTATGACTAACCCTTCCATGTTGTCACTTGTAGCCAAGGATGGAATGCTAAGAAGAGAACAGGATAGTGAAGATTTTTTTGTAAAAGATTGGGAAGTACGTGTATTCGAGAGTAAAAATCCTGCTGTTTCAACATCACCTGAAAATTCATACAGTGATCTACCACTATATAGCGAACCTGCATACGGCTATCATTACATAATTGTTGCATCACCTAAACATGCAGAAACATTTAGTACATTAGATGTTGAGCAATGGGGAAATACCTTGGTTGTAGTACAGGATAGACTTCGTTGGTTGTACACACAAAGAGGTGTCACATACATTTCAATTTTTATCAACCATGGTAAAAATGCTGGTGCAGTTATAGATCATCCACACATTAACATGATCAGTTTTTCAAACATACCACCAGTAATAGAGACGGAAGCTGAGGCTTCTCATAAATTTCTCAATGAAAAAGGTGTATGTCCAATGTGTCAAACTGTTAACACCGAGATGGGAGGACCACGTCAAATTTTACAAACCGAGGGTTTTGTAGCATTTTGTCCTTGGGCTCCATCTCATCCATTTGAATTTTGGATATCACCAAAAAAACATACTACTGGTTTCTCAAAAATAACTCAAAAAGAAATAAATGATTTATCATTAATTTTAAGAGCCACATTAGGTGGATTATCCAAGCATATCAAAGATTTATCTTACAATTTAGTTTTTCATTTATCCCCAGAAAAGAAAAATAGTAGACAGATTCATTGGCACATAGAAGTTTATCCTTTAACCAACTCTTGGTCAGGCCTTGAACGAGGTTATGGTATATTTCTGAATAATTCTTCACCTGAAAAAGATGCTGAAATATTAGGTGCTGCATGTAGAAAAGAACTTGCTAATCTTGTAGGTATTGAATAAATATAGTTTATTTATACATAATAAAATCTGTTTCATATGAAATTACAATACGGTGCTTATATTGCGATGGCTGGTATTGGTCTTTATGCAATATTTGCTGGAGAAATGATTTCAATTCTTGTCTATATGCAAGAACCTTCAGATCTGATGTTAGAAGATGAGTTGTTAAGACCACATATTGAACCTGCAGCAAAAGTTTTACAGTTTATCTCGATAGGTGTTGCACCTGGATTAGTTATGTCTGGTACATCGTACATGCTTGCAAGAAAATTTGGTTCAAAGCAAATTGGATGGCTGATAATTATTGGTGGTTTGATATTGTTAATTGGCATGTTTTATTCATACATACTGTTAGATGATATACAAAAAGATTATCGTGTTTTCACTGTCACTATAACCCCACCATTATTTATGGCTGTATCATTACCAATTATCATTACAGGTTCACTTTTATTTCGGATCAAAAAAAGACCAAAAAAATATTTTTAATTATGATTGTATCGCATACAATTTGATTCAGATTTAAATCCAATTCTTTCATAAAACATCTTTAGATCATCTTTACAGTCTAAAATTGTTTTGTAACAATTTTTTTCTTTTGCACGATTCAATAATGACATGACTAATTTCATACCTATTCCACGCCCTTCGTAATCTTTTCTTACAACAACATCTTCAATATGACCAACTCGTCCACCATTATGGATAAATTTTTGTTCGATAAATAAAGTAGTTGAGCCAACAATTTTGTCATTGTCTAGTGCAACATGAATTATATGATCTGGGTTCTGTTTAATTTTTCTTAAAATATCGTATGCCTTATCTTTATCAATGTCACTAGCTTTTCTTAAAAAATCTAGGTTTTCTAGAAATTCCTTTTCAAGATCATTTTCTTCAATCTCACGAATTATGATTTCTGTCATATCGATCAAATTTTACCTAGTTTTTTTCTATATTCTAGGTTTGCACTTTCATAGGTTTCTTTATCACCAATATCAACAAATCCTTTCTTTGTTAGTATACTGCTTACAATTTTCCGTTGAGAAATGGCTTTTTTTATTACATCATCCATTCCATATGGCTTATTTTTTGGGATTAAGCTTAGAATTTTTGGCTCCATAACATAACAACCCATATTGATTTTTGCTTTGATTTCTGGTTTTTCATTCCATGCAGATACTTTACCATTATTTTTTGTGTCAATCACACCATACTTTAGATGAGTTTTATACTCGTAAAGACCAATTGTAACAAAAGATTTTTTTCTCTTATGTTCGTTAATCATATTTTTTAAATTAAAACCAAAAATGGAATCCCCATAAACACAAACAAATGTATCATCTATGAATTTTTCAGCAGTTTTTAGCTGTCCTGCTGTTGCCAGTGGTTTATTTGCTACAGCATATTCTATTTTTACACCAAATCTTTTCCCATCTTCAAAATAATCCTCAATTGTTTTACGAAGATAACTAACACATATCACAATTTCTTTTATACCATTTTTTCTAATCCATTGAATTAGATGCTCCAACAATGGTTTTTCACCTAGAGGGAGCATCGGTTTTGGTATAAATGTAGTATAAGGTTGAAGTCTAGTACCTAATCCACCAGCAAGAATTATTGCTTTCATGAATTTGTATTCTATTTGTAGCACTATTTATGTTAAGTTATACAATCTTCAGTCAACAGTTAGCTTAGAGGTCTTTTTGATCACATCACAAGGATCTTTACCAAAGATTAGAATCATTGGTTCTTTTCCAACATCGCCCTTATGATAAATGATATCAGGTGGTTTCGTTTTAAGGGCATTGGATATTCCCCAAGAGATAGAAGAATTTTCATTTTGTTTTGATTTTTTTGGTTCCTTGTTTCTATCATATCTTGAAATGTTAAATCCTAATTTTTTTGCCTTTAAAATAATTTTTTGATCATATTTTATGTTTAGAGCAGAACAGATTTCTGGAAATTTTTTATTAACTTTAATTATAGCTGTTCCAACATGTTGTGAACCACCATAGATAATTTCACCAGCCATTATAACATATTTACCTGATTTAACTAAACGACCAGATACACCTAATACATCTTTTATGGTCTTTGGATTTTTTTTAGCAAACACAAAATTTGTTTGACACTCAGGAATAACTTTATAGATATTTCTAATTTGCTTAAAGTTATTTATTGAATCTGATAAAATTTGTCTTTCGCTTGAAATATTTTTATGAGTGATATTTACGCCTCTTCCAATATTTTTTGAATTTTTTATAGATTGGTAAGTATAGTTTTTAGCAATTTTTGCAGCAGTATTGATTGTATTACCTTTGGCAAGTGACACTGTAATGGCAGCAGAATAATTACATCCGCTTCCATGATTTTTGATAGATATTTTTTTACCAGAAATTAAATACTCCTTGTCTTCTTCTAAAACAAAATCAGAAATTTTACTACTTGATGAAGTTGCACCAGTAATTATTACACATTTGGCACCAATATCTTGAATTTTTTTTGCAGATCTTTTTATGTTTGATAGTCCAGACAAAACTTTTGCTTCATACTTATTTGGAGTTATCACATCTGCTAATGGTATCATCATCTTTTTGTAATCATGTATCGCATTTTTTTTAAGAAGGATCGTGCCAGTTGTTGATTTTATTATCGGGTCTAGAATAATTGGAACTTTGATATTTCTCAACTTTGAATGAATTATCTTTATTATTTGAGAATTGTAAACCATACCAATTTTGATTGCATCAATGTGGAAATCAGACAGAATAGAATCCAATTGTGCCCTTAGACTTTTGGTAGAAACAGGCTCAATTGAAGTAACTTTTCTTGTATTTTGACTCGTAATTGCAGTTATAACTGTAAATCCGTACACATCATAATTGGAAAAAGTTTTGATGTCACTTTGTATGCCAGCACCAGATGACGGATCAGAACCACCTATAGAAAGAATATTCATACCTTCTAATTCTGTACCATGTTTTAAAATTTGATCGCTAGTGTGATGATTTATTTAAATCCAGTAGATGGTTACTATATCTATGACTACTCAGATGAGTTCTGCAAGAAGGGGTATTGCAACTGACGAGATGAAACAGGTTGCAAAAGATGAAGATGTTACACTTGATTGGCTTTTACCAAAAATTGCTACCGGCTCAATTATTATCCCAAGCAACAACGTAAGACCTCAAAAGATTCACAATGTAGGTATTGGAAAAGGTATGAAAACCAAAGTTAATGTTAACATTGGTACTTCAACTCTAAATGTAAATCTTGATGAAGAAGTGGAAAAAGCCAAAGTAGCTGTGAAATATCATGCAGACACAATTATGGATCTTAGTGATGGTGGCGATGTTGGTCACATAAGAAGAACATTATTAGATATTGCACCTATAACATTTGGAACTGTACCAATTTATGAAGCATATAATTTTGGAGTTGAAAAACACAAAAATCCACTCGATATTACAGAAGATGATTACCTAAAGGCATTTGAAAACAACATAAAGGATGGAGTTGATTACACAACAATTCATTCTGGAATAACAAAAGAAATTGCAAAAAGAATACTCAAGGTACAGCGATATGCAGGTATTGTGAGTAAAGGAGGAACAATAACTGCAGCATGGATGTTAAAATATGATAAGGAAAATCCCTATATCACTAATTATGATTATATGATTGAATTAGCACAAAAATATGATGTTACCTTTAGTTTAGGTGACGCGTTACGTCCTGGTTCAATATTGGATTCACATGATGAGTTACAAGTACAGGAAATGATTAATGTTGGACGATTAGCAAAACGTGCAATTGAAAAAGATGTACAAGTAATGGTTGAAGGTCCGGGTCATGTTCCACTTGATGAAGTAGCAACAAATGTTAAACTTGCAAAATCTATGATTGGTGATGTTCCATATTATGTTCTTGGGCCATTGGTTACAGATATTGCCTCTGGGCATGATCATATTGCAAGTGCAATAGGTGCTGCAGTTTCAGCTAGTGAGGGGGTGGATCTTTTGTGCTATCTAACTCCATCTGAACATTTAGCATTACCTAATCCTGAAGAGGTTAAGGAGGGACTTATAGCGTATAGAATAGCCGCACATGCAGGCGATTTGGTGAAACTCCGTGAAAAATCCATCAAATGGGATTTAAAAATGACCGAAGCTAGAAGAACACTTGATTGGGATGCACAATTGGCACTTTCTATTGATCCAGAAAAAGCTGTAATGATTCATTCAAGAACTGGGCAACATCCTGGAAACAATGTTCCATGTACGATGTGTGGTGGTGCATGTGTATACCTCATGCTACCTCAACAGAGAAAGTATGTAAAAGACAATGAATTACAACAGATTGAATAATATTTCCTTTAATGCTGGAACAGTTTCGTAATTAACTATTTCATTTGGATCTATCCATACAAATTCTGAATTTTCCCAGTTGAGTTTAATTTCTAATGTTTCAGCCTGAAACAGAAATGGAAAAATATTCCATGTGTGATTTTTGTATTGTGGCGAATCAATTTTTGTTTGTGGATTAGATTTCAGAAGTTCTATATTTTTCTCAACTAGTCCTATTTCTTCAAAAATTTCAATTTTTGCTCTAGATAATGGTGATTCATCACCATTCTCAATTAGACCACTAACTCCAGACCACATATTTTTCATTGTTTTTACTTTATTACTTCTTTTTAGAAGTAAAATTTTTTCTTGATGCTTCATAATAGAAGTCACTATGTTTGTGTATCGCATTTTTATTTATCAATCAAGTTGACCATATTTGATAATTTTTTAGATGATTTATTCAAATCTACATTTTTAGATATTTTTTCTTGACATGTTTTCACATAATTCATAACATCTTCACGTTTTCCTTCTTGGGAATCTGCCAATAGCCTTCCTATATCTCTCCAAAACTCCTCACCATATTTTCTTAGTTCTGGATTTGAAATTATTGTATTGATCAGTTCTGGTGTTTCTGTAAGTATGCTTTCAGCAATAATTTTTTGAGCTTTAAATGTAGTACCTGACATTTTTTCAGTTAATGTTATTGTTTCATCTCTAGCAAGTATGTTTGCAAAAGCTAAATTCATCAGATGGGTTAATCCAAGAATCAATGCTATTTTTTTATCATGTTCATTAGCATCAATTGTAACAAAATTTGCACC
>CAZCFF010000003.1:0-39916 GCA_964497885.1 uncultured Candidatus Nitrosopelagicus sp. | reverse complement strand
CAGCTTTCTTAAGCCTCATTTTACTAACCTCTGATTTCTTGGTCTCTGACTTCTTCACTTTTATCTTTATTTTTGCCACTTGCTTTTTTGGTTTAGTTTTAACTGAATGTTTAGATTTTTTGTTAAGTAATGCTAATTTTGCTTTACTCTCCTCAAGCTCCTTTTTGAGTTTAGCAGCAGTTTCCTCTGTAACCATAAAATCACTATTATTTTCTCAGACTTCCAACCCTTATTATCTATTTTGAGAGTTGAAAGTTGAAATTACTTTGACGAATAAGTTAAATCGCAGTCGGGTCAACTCGCTCTAGTTTGCGTCTTAGAAGATTCAGAATTAGAGCTTTTCGTTGTATTCACGACTCTGGTGATGTCACGGTGGGTGATTTAGCCGCATTTATTGGGAGGAATGAAAGTGGTAAAACAACAATACTTCAAGGCTTGATCTTACTGAATAGAGATGAAATTGTCTCAGAGCTTGATCTATGTGATGAAATGGTTGAGGAACTCAAATCAGAAATTAGAATTGCTGAGGGAGTATTTGAGCTAAATGAGAATGAAAGAGAGTTTGTTAAAGAAAATTTTCCAGGTTTAGATATTAAAAAATTGAAAATTTTTAGAACCAACAAAAATCCTGAAATTCAATATGATTTTGAGGAGGGAAAAATTGGTGAGGAGCAAAATACTAATCTGAGATCTTGGCAAAACATTACTTCAGATTTACAAAATTTTATTGATACTATTCCAAATCATATTCAAGAACAACTTGATACTGATTTTTTCCAGCTTAGCTCTCCACCAAAAACTATTGGTGATTTTCAAAAAGATCTTAAAACCTTCGATGGGAATATTAAATCTGTAGCATCTGAAGAGGATGAAGTAGTTTCTGAATGGGATGAATTGTATCCAA
The DNA here is from genome assembly GCA_964497885.1 of uncultured Candidatus Nitrosopelagicus sp. GTDB lineage: Archaea > Thermoproteota > Nitrososphaeria > Nitrososphaerales > Nitrosopumilaceae > Nitrosopelagicus. The sequence continues at coordinate 39,012 of CAZCFF010000003.1, read as the reverse complement.
AGATACTAGAAAATTCAGATAGTTTTCTAAATACTTCAGAAAGATTAGAACTAGAAGAATTCATCAAGGATAATTTACATCCACGTATTGTTTACTTTTCCGATTACAAGAAAATTCTTGGAAACATAAATCTTCAAGATTATCTCCAACATACCAAAACTTCTACACCTGGAAATGTTGAATATGTTGAAGAATTTGATAGAGTTGAAACTGTAAGAAATTTATTTTATCTTGCAGAACTAGAATTGGATAAATTAGAAGAGTATCAAACTAGTCCATCAAAATTAATTAAACTTCTAAATCAAGCAAGTAAAAAACTTACTAGTCGCTTAAATCCTGCTTGGAAAGGAGAACCAATTCATGTGGAATTAAGATTTAACCCTGGAAATATTATGAGTGTGATAATATCTGATGTTCATAAAGATGGTACAATTACTAATACAGGTTTGTTAAATAGAAGAGCTGAAGGTTTCAAATGGACATTTTCATTTATTATAAATTTTGCAGCTGAAACACAAAGATCAGAATTAAAAGAAGCAATTTTGTTACTTGATGAACCTGCTAGAAATTTACATCCAACACAACAACGTGGCATCTCTGATTTACTCAAGAACCTTGCAGGAACCAATCAGGTTTTATATGCTACACATTCACCGTTTATGATTTTTGATTATACACCTGGAAATCTACTAGTGGTAGAACTAGAAAGAAAGAAACATCTCAGCAAAATTTACTATGAATACTGGAAGGCAGATGATGCTACGCTCATACCAATCTTATATGGTTTGTCAAGGGGATTAGTTGAATCGACAGTAGATAGAGAAATTGGTAGTAATTCACGACCTATAATTATAGTTGAAACTATGTCGGACACAATGTACCTAAATGCTTTTGATAAGTTCCTTCAGGACCCAAACATATCTATGAATCCATTAAATGTCATACCAGCTTATAATAAAAATTCAGTACTACCATTAGCAATTTTTTATCGTGATCATGGATATAACACATTCATACTTCTTGACAATGATATAGAGTCTAAACAGATTGCTGAACAATTAAAAAATAATAAATTTTCAGAAATACAGACCATATTTTTTGAGAGAGAAGGAAAACTTCTTCAATCAATTGAAGACTATATGGTAACTGAGGATTATTTGTATGCCGTAAATCAGACTTATGAAATAAAACTTCGAAAACAAGGATTTGAAAATTTAACCAATAACGATGTGATGGTTCAAGGAAGAAAGGGTATTGTTGAAAATCTTACAGCAGTTTGGGATGAGCATCATGAGGATGAATGGGGTGAATTTGAAAAAGAGGAGATTTGTAGGTATGTTTGTGAAAAAATTGCTTTGGGAGACGCAAATTTTCTGACTGAAAAGACAAAAGATCAGGTTCGTACATTGTATAGATTAATTGCTGAACGAATACGCCAACACCAAAATTCCTTGTCTAATAAGCAAACTATAAAAAAATGAATATGATTAAGTCTAAAACTGAACTAAATGAGTCATAAAGTAATTAAGGTTTAATGACAGAGAAAATTATGAATCCTATGAAAAAATATTCTAAGATAAATTTTGGAATTATATTATTAGCAGTTGGAAGTCTTTTAGTAGTTCTACCGGCTCCAGAAGTTGCAGCAGCAACTGTTTCTGTAGACGCTAAAAGCCTGGATAATACAATAATTATTGAATTTTCAAATGCTGGAACAAGTGATACAAAAATAAAGAAAATTAATGTCTGGGTATCAAAAGGTAATTCATTTACCTCGTTTAAAACCCAATCAGGATGGGCTGGTGCAACATATGGCAATGGTCAGGGAATATTATTCACTGCATCACTTGGCAATGAACTCAGGTCAGGAGAATCGATCAAATTTGCTTTTAAAACTGACAAAAAAGCTACAGGTATTAACTGGAAGGCAACCAATGTACAAGATGCCGAGGTAGAGAAGGGAAAGGTAGCAACAAAAGAAGTTAGTCAAGATTTACCAAATATTTCTACACCACAAAGTCCTGAATCAGGGCCTCAAGTTACTGAAATAAGTGGTGATAAGATTAAATTTATTCCACAAAAAATTAGAGCTGCTTCTGCTGAAAGATTGGTCGGTAATGGATTTAATCCAAATGAAACATTACAATTATTTCTGAATGATACTCTATTAGAATCCATCAGAGCAGATCAAAATGGAAATTTTATAACTACATTAAATATTCCAGCTACAGCCAAGATTGGAATTAATGACTTTCAAATAAAAAGACAGGATGGTATATACGAAAGTATTGAAATAAAAATAAATGATTCGTTAAATAGATTTTATGAAACTGAACATAGATTTGGCATAACAAATTTACCTGAAAATATAAAGTTAGAAGACACGTTAAGCATTTCAGGTACTGCAAAAGCACATAGTGGAGTGATACTTTCATTCAAAGATGGAACTGTTTTAGAAACAAAACATGTTGCAATAGCTGACACTGCTGGCCAATGGAGTTATAATAAACCTGTAAGTTCAGATACACTAGTTGGTTTAAAATCTCTAGTTATTGAGAATGATCAAAAACGTATACTGAAAAATATAACAGTTACATCAGATTTTGTTTTTCAAATGACTTCAAGTTCTAACGAATATAATATAGGAGATACTGTCACCATAACTGGTAGCGGTGAAGCAAATCAAGAATTGATTGTGAGTATTATAGATCCTAAATCTGTGACTATTTTATTTGATAATATACAGGCAGATGCAAATGGAAAATTTGAATATATATTTCCCACTACCGCATTCACAAGTGGAACATATGCTGCTATAGCAAAAACTTTGGATAATAACTCTGAAGCTGTAATTTTTGGTATTGGTTCAGCACCGACAGAGAAAATTATTATTTTACTTGATCAATTAAATTTTCAAACAATTGATGACTTAACTTTACGAGCTGTTGGACCCCCATCAACAGTCCTAACTGTTCAAATTATAGATTTTAGTGATAAGATCAAAATAACTGACACAATTAATACAAATTCAGCGGGTAATGGTCAAATTACTTTAGATTTGAATGGATACAAGTCAGGAGTATACAGAGCTGTAGTTTCATACACCAGCATAGAAGACATCGCTAAATTTTCTATCGGATTGCAAACTGGAACTGGAGATATAACACTCAGTCCCACTAAATCTAGTTATGATCCTGGAGAGGAAGTTCTTGTAATTGGTTCAACTGAAAATTCGAATTCAATACTATTCCTATCTCTAATTGATCCAAATGGTGACAAAGTGACCGAAATAGAAATATTTTCTGATAAGAATGGACAATTTACTTCACATTTACTTCGAATACCTATTGATGCATCTCCAGGAATATGGACAGTCGATGCTAACAGTCGTTTGGATTCAGTTAGTGCCTCTATAACTGTGGATTAGGTTAAAAATACCGATGAATTGATTACATCATTTGAAATTTAGATAATAGTATTGTTATCAAAACAATTTTTATTCCTCATATATTCTTGAAATTATATGAACCTAAAAGAAGTGATTGCAGAATATCCAGATTTTCCTAAAAAGGGTATTCTCTTCAGGGATTTTAGTCCAATTCTTAAAAATCCTGCTGCGATGGAATTTATTATTGATGAATTTTCAAAAAAATTTAACCCAAATGATGTTGATGTATTTGTTGGGATAGAATCAAGAGGATTTATTGTGGCATGTGCTCTTGCCCAAAAATACAATAAAGGAATGGTTTTGTTAAGAAAAGCTGGTAAACTTCCAGGGAAAACTGAAAAAATTTCATATACAATAGAATATGGAAAAGCTACCATGGAAATTCAAAAAAATGCATTAAACGAGGGAGAACGTGTTGTGATTTGTGATGATTTGTTAGCCACCGGTGGAACAGCAGAGGCAGCTGCAAAATTAGTGGAAAAAATGCATGCAAAAAATACTGGTTTTGCATTTATTATCGAACTAACTGATCTAAATGGAATGAAAAAGATCAACAAATACAAAACTGTCGCCTTGGTACAATACTAATGACTGATCAACAGATAGAGATTGGGATTTTTGGAGGAACTGGAATTTATGATTCTGGCTTGTTAAAAGATAGTAAAGAAATCACAATAAAAACTCCTTATGGTGAAACGTCTGATACAATAACAATTGGTGAGTATAATGATAGAAGGATTGCATTTTTACCCAGACATGGAAAAAAGCATACTATTCCACCACATCTGATAAATTACCGCGCAAATATTTGGGCTTTTAAAGAATTAGGAATTAAAAGAATTATTGCTCCTTCAGCTGTAGGAAGTTTAAAAGAAGAGATAAAACCAGGAGATTTTGTTATCCCTACACAATTTTTAGATTTCACAAAATCTCGAAAAAACTCATTTTCTGAAAATGGTAAAGTGATTCATATTTCAGTCGCGGATCCATTCTGTCCAGAATTACAATGTGTTGTTTCTGACAATATGAAAAATCAGAATATATCTATGCACGAAAATTGTACGTATGTTTGTATTGAGGGTCCAAGATTCTCAACAAAAGCCGAGTCAAAATTCTACAGATCTATTGATGCAGATGTGATTGGAATGACATTAGTGCCTGAATGTCAACTTGCAAGAGAAGCACAAATCTGCTATGCATCAATTTCTACTGTTACAGATTACGATGTTTGGGCAGAAAAACCTGTAACTGCTAAAGAAGTAATGAACACGTTAGAAAAAAATGTTCAAATTACAAAAAAACTCCTCACAGAAATAATTGATAAAATTCCAAAAACTAGATCATGTGTATGTGATAAAGCATTAAGTGAAGCAGAATTTTAATCATCTGCAAACGATTCACGCTTTACATCATCAGGAATAGTGATATTTCCTTTTACCAAATTTTTTTGTAATTCATCAATAACATTATCAATATTATAACCTAAATCACTTAATGTTTTTTTTGTATTATCAGATAATTGAGCACCAATATTCTGTCCACCGATTCTACCAAAAGCAATTGCTGTAAAATCAAATGAATGATTATCAAGCTCAAATACTCCATCAATTTTTGCAGCCATTTGTGTACCATCAATATTGTTTATGTGTACTTTTAGGTTCAAGTGAATCTATATTTCCACTGCTGTGTTCAAATGATCTTCCACAAGAAAACTATTATGATAATCATCAACTATAGTGTAATTCTCAATTTTTAGATCCAAAATTTTTTCGTCAGCTGTTTCATATTTTATAACTCCACTTTGTTTTAATTTTACAAGTTTCCACTTATCTTTTCCCTTTTGAAGTTTACTTACAATCACAGCCCATTTTTCATCATCCTCAATTTTTGGCATGCCAACAATTTCTGTCAATGATTCTATTCCAAGTTGCTTTTCTTCACAAAACTTTTTTTTACATGCAGCACAACGCCAAACATCTACAGTACCTATAGTTCTTTCATTGATGTTTATGTTGACAGGTGCTAGGTAAGTGATTTGAGGATTTTCACAGCATCTAAATATTTCGCCCATACAAACTCACGTTTTTTTGTTATATTTAGTCCTTACATCATCATATTCATCTTCTAATGCAATACCAATATTATCAACAACTAGATTTTTTTTAAAATCAATGTTTTCTCGTTCACACATTCTTCTGTACATATTTACTGCAGTAAATCTTGGATGCATTGCCTCATATTCGGTTTTAGACATATCAATAAAACCACCTAGTTCAACAAGCTTTTGAGACGTTTCTAACGCATCATCCGTAGAGATTTCTAAAATTTTAGCAATCTGATCAACTTCCATTTTCCCCTCTAATGTAACTAGTAAAAATACATCAACCTGGTTTTTAGTCAGCCTAATCTCAGATATCAGATCATTCCTAATTCTTGCCAGGCTTTCAATAGATGGTTTCATCCAAGATTCTAAGAATTTATTCTAATTAAACTAGCACTCTAAATAATCCAAATATACTTTATATTTGGTAAAAGAATTTTATGGTTAATTGTCCAAATTTAACAGACCTGCCTCATACACAGATCAAAAATCCCTAAATTTTGTAGTTCCAATTATACTATTACTTGGTGTTGGAGTAATTTATGTAATGTCTCAAAAAGCTGATACTAATTTTGCAAATTTTATCTTGATTGGAGGCGCTGCAATTACTATAATCTATTGGGTTAAAGTTCTTAAAAAAATGGCAATAGAAAATAAGCCAAAATATACAGCAAAAGAAGCAGAAGCTAAGAATTGGGTTTATGACTTAATTCGTGGTGATAATGAATTAGTTTTTGTTGCCGAAGTACCAGGTCCTGATGATAAGATTATGGTGAGATTAATTGATGGAATTTTATATGTCAGAGGATCTGGTGGTTTTTCGAAGGAAGTACCTATTGAAGGCTCACATGAAATGAAGATTACTGATTTTAAGTATAGAAATGGTGTGTTAACACTTAGAATACATTAAAGACTTTTTGCAAGTTCAAGTTTCTGTGGAAGATATTTATCAGTAATATTTGTCAAACCATATTTTGAAAATGCTTCTAATTCTGCTTTTCTCTTAATTTTTAAAAACACTTCTAGTTCTTTTTTCCAAATTCCATCTTGATATCTTGGATCTTTCTTGAGATCATGACATCTCTTTATGTCAGATTCTGTCATTGGTATAGTAGGAAGTTTATATTTTTCAATATCAGTAGCCCAAACACCAACCCACTTTGCATCAGGAACAGTTAATTCTCTTAGATGAGCTGCATTTGCGGATCCTGATTTTATTACCATTGCTATATGCTCTCCATATACATCACCATCTGTTAAAATAACAACTGGTAAACTCAGCTCATCATGTAATCTTTTTAAAAGAGTTCTAGTCGAACGTGGAGCCTGGCCACCAGTATCTACAATAATTGATTTGAATTTTTTATCTACCTGTTCTTCAATAAATCGTGTAAATAAACCACCTTTCTCAATTGCAATTATCACTTCAGCACTGGTTTCTATCAATTCAGCACTAGTCAAACTTGGGCCTATGGCATAACCATCCGGGTGGTCAGACAAATTCATTTTTTTTCCTTCATATCCTGGCACAGTGTATTCGACGGTAAGGTCGCCAAACACACTACTTCGTTCTTCAGGGAAAACATGAAAATCCTCCCTTGGTCGTGTAAGCATAGCCTCTAGATCAACTATGATATTATCAGATTCTGACTGATCCTCAAAGTCAATCTCAAATGCTTGTGAAGAGTAGTATACATCCCTCAAAGTAGATGATTTTTTTTCTTTTGTCAGTCTATTAGCAAAAAAAGCCAACCACATTAATTGTGAAAATGAACGTAACTGAGATGTATTCTTGGAATTTCGTACTGCTGAATTTGCTCCCAGTATATACTGTCGTAATTTTTTATCATAGACAATATTACTCACAGAGCGGCTGGGAATAGAAAATTTTGGAAAATCTCCTTTATTTAGATCATCATAAGTTTGTACACCATGTTTTTTTAAAAGTTCAACTAGTGTTTTTTGCTTATCATGTGCAGTTTTTTTCTCAGACTTTTTCTTCAACAACAGGTACCTCCGTAATCATTTTTTTGTAATTTGGTTGCTTAGTTTTTCCAGCTAATTCTGTACAGAACTCTGCGATCAAAGGAATGTATTTTGTATAAAGATTAGCTCTTTTCTTTGCTGCTTCTGCTTGGCCTTTTTTAGACATGAATGAAGACAATTTCCTAGATAGTGATAGTAACGCAAGTTTCAATTCACGTTCAATTTCAGGTCTATCTGCTACATTTTCTTTTCCTACTGTCTTGTATGGAACTCTCGTAGAACAAATATGAGATACTATGACAAGAGGTGGCTCACCTTTTATTTTATAACGTGACCAATCAGTATCATTTACAACCTTTAACACTACATCACTTCCTTCATCATAAAGAAGAGGAATTCTGTTAGCAAATCGATAAGTTTTGATTCCATGACTAGAAATTTTTCCTCCATATGCTATTCCCATTTCTATAACAAATGGAAATCCTGAGTATGCAGAAGCACCACGTTGCACAACAGCAAGAAAGTCTGGTTCAAAAAATTGTTGCATGCCTTTTTCTAATGCAGATGCACCAAGTGGAGCTAAGCAACTTGGATCAGGTGACATGAAATCATCAAAGGATTGTAATGCATCAGTAAGTTTTACAAGTTCTTGGTTTGTCATAGTACCAATTCTGTGTTCAGGTTTAAATTTTGCAAATTCAGCAAATTTTGAAGCTGTTGTGTGTCCTACCCTTTGAAAACGTTTTGTTAAAAAGGAAGTCAATGTTTCACCCTGTACAGTATTTGTTAGTTGTTTGTAGTAATGACTTTCAGGATCCATATCAACAGAAATTGATTGTGATTCACCAAAATCCCAATAGGTTAATTTTTTATTTCCTATATCAATTTCTTCAATTGTAATCTTGCTTAATTTTTCGAAATCCATTTTTAAAAATGACATCATAGCAACCACTATACGAACTGGACGTGTTAACACCTTCCATTTTTTTTGTGCTTTTTGCATTATTTTTGAATAGCTTAGATCTTTTTTAGATAGGCCTAACTCCTTTCTGACTTTTGTGATCATATTATCATCGACGGTTGGAATTTGATAATGAGTATCCAACAACATACGTCTAATTGTTTCTACATCTATTCCATATGGATGTGGTCTGATAATTGTTGGTGCTGGTGGCATATTTTTAACAATCCTTGTGTATCTGAACTTCTCCCCCTTTGGATCATCAAAAGTAATGGTTGCATATGGTGTGATCAATGATGTTTGGTAGACATAATCACGTATTTTTGACCCAGCTTTTGCATAATCACCATCTAAACATATACTGACAGATAATCCAGTTTTTGATACTTCTTTTGTTTGATTTTTTAGTATGACAGGTTTGTTCTTCTGTATATCCAAAAGCATTTCGAAATAATCCTGAGTTTTTCCATCGGTGCTACTTTTCACAGTAACAGGTCGGTTTGTTGTAATCTGACCATATAAAATTGCCATTGTAGCACCTAAACCAAACATTCCTCTGGCTTGCTTCAAACCAAATTTTGATCCATACAAAACTGTTCCAAATGCCAAAGGAACATGTTTGGATTCAATCCCAGGACCATTATCTCTTACAGTCAAGATGTATTGTTTTGGATCTGCCTTATCTGGATCAACTGCTTTTATTGATAAATGGACATCCGGAAAAATTCCCCTTTGATCACATGCATCAAGAGCGTTTTCAACGAATTCACGTACAGCAGTATAAAGTGATCTAGTCGGATTACTAAATCCAGCAAGATCTCTATTACGATAAAAAAACTCACTTGGAGAAATCTGATTAAAGGATTCTTTAGAAGACATCTTGGTTTTCCCACAATTGTAATTTTTCTATCTTTTCACGTCTTCGTGCAGTTTCCAATTTATTATAAACAGATCCATGCATACTACCACTAGAAAGAGATGAAAGTGCATCTATAACAATTTTTAATTGGTTTGGTGAACCAATTACAGAAACAGTTTTTCCATAAACAGAAATTGATGTATTGCTAAGATTTTCTATATTTGTTCGTGCTTTACCTCCTTCTCCAATAATTCTTCCTTTTATCCGTTCCATTTGATCTGGTGATTTTCCAGCAAACTCTTGTAGATTTATGACATGTAATGTATTAGACTCTTCTAATAATTTCATTGCATTAATTGGAGAGAAACCACGACCAATTGCTGTAACAATTTCTATAGCCTTAAATGGTTGAATATTTGTAATCTCTCCAGATCCACGTATAGCAATCTCACCTGTATCACTATCAATATCTAGTTTGATTGAACATGCTTTTTCTATTTCAGTTTTGGTTTTGCCAGCTTTACCAATTAATACACCTATCCTATCTCCAGGTATTCTGATTATTTTTTCAAAACTCATTTTGTAACCTCATTAATTATGTCAATAGGGTTTTTTACTGTTAACCCCCTTCTTACAAAAAAATTGGATATATTATCAACATCCCTTTTTAGAAATTCATATGCTTTTGGATGTTCCAGATCAACAGCTGAGCCCAAATCAAACAAAATCAAACCATTTTCTGTTTTGAATATATTATATTCTGAAAAATCACCATGAACCAAACGGGCTTTTTTGTAAAGTTGTTTAATTAATTCAATTGCAGAATTGTAATCATCCTCGTTAACCTCTGACTCGATAAGAGTTTTTGATGGAATTCCATCTTTTCCAACAAACTCCATAGCTAATACATTATTTTTGACAGTTATTGGTTTCACGACTGAAATTCTATTTTGAATACAGCGTGTTAAGTTTTGATGTTCTTTTTTAGCCCATAAATATACTAAACTTCTAGTATCTTTTTTGATCCTAGAAAACCGTGGATCACCCAAAATATACGGAGCACGTTTTTTAAAACTAGATGTTGAAGTGAGATAAACCTTTAGTGCTACATCATTATTATCTGGTGAAACTGCCCAAAATACAACTGATTCCTTTCCTGCACGAATTACCCCGTTAACATAAGAAATTGTTTTAGATTTTATTAAATCAAAAAGTGTTAAAGTAGTTAATTTATCTAATACTTCATTAACTGTCTTGTTTTTTTTAAATCCATCAGGCAAAGTTTTTTTTCTTAGTTTTAAAAAATTTTTATTTTTAAGAAGAAAATCCAAATCATCAGTTTCATTAGAAAATGTTTTCATTTAATCAACGAAAATAAATTTAGTTAGAAATCTCTAGGAATGTGTCCATTATCTTTTAACCATTCTACTTGACTTAGAGTAAATCTCCATATTATATCTCCCCTCTCTGATTCTTTAAAATCCCATGGTGCAATGATCACAATATCATTATCACGAATCCAAATTCGTCGTTTTAGTTTTCCTCTAATTCTACCTCGTCTTGTTATATTATCAGTACACTTTACCATCACTTGATCACTTCCAAGTAATTTGATTACTCTTCCAAATAACTCACCTTGTTCTGCTAATCTAATTTCCTTTAATGCACTTTCATTCAGAACCTTACGCTTTCCCATGAAAAAAAATAAAAATTTTTCTATATAATTGTGGTGATTACATTTTAAAGACAATTAAGAATGGAATACCATCAATTTCTTTAACACCGTTCAATGTTCCTATACCTAAACTTACCGATAAAGAGATTATTTGTTTTCCCACCATGTTAATACTATTAGATTTTTTTAGCAGATCTTTTGCTTCAGTGTCATTAATTTTTTTTCCGCCATAATATGCTTGATTTATTTCAATTTTCAAATTATGGTTTGTGATAGTTTTACCTAATAGGTCATAATCACAAATATTTAGCATGTGTGTATTTTGCTGAGTGACCGTCTTTGCCGAAAACATTATGCGTATTTACCCTTGACTGTTGATTTTGCTCCACAGGCTTCACATAATAAGAAAGAAATTCGCTTTTCTTTCACTATTTTAGTATCAGGGCTTTTGCAAGTTTGACATTCTATATAATCAGTCACATAAATTTTGAAAAGACGTGTAAAATCATCTGGTTCTCTTTTTCCAATAAACATTGCAGTATCACCTATCTTCTCAGCTGGGACTGCAAATTCTTTTGATAGATATTGTAAAACCTTTGAAGGATCTCTACGCATTATCTTTGGGTAATCAGAAAAATTTCTTAAAATCGTTCTTTGTCCCTCCCACATGACATCAACTGGTGGAATCACAAATCTTGAACTTGTATCACTCGAAGTTTTAGGATCTTTTACGTCAATACGTTTTAGAAGTTTTTCGTATTCTGATGCTTTCATATAATAATGAAAATAAAACTACCTATATGGGTTTAGATATAAAAAAAGTGTTCTAAGGTTTACCTATTCGGAAAACATTAGTTCCACATTCTGGACATGTACCTTTTACTGCTGGTCTGCCATTTTTTAATTTAGTTTCCTGTGGATCTTTTATCTCTCTTTTTTCTCTACATTTTACACAATATGCTGTTGTCATGATAACATACCGCAATCAATGTCATATTTAGAACAGTGCTGTAAAAAAATTTTAACTAGAGGATAGATGATTATACTAATTTTTGCCAAAATATCTAATATTATTTAACTAATTTCATTGAAAAATTAATTTATGGATAAAGATCTCTAAATAACATCAAATGGCATCAAAAAAGGGTCTTGGAGTAACTATAGCTATTCTTGTTGGTGTTGTGGCGCTAAGTTTTGTAGTTTATTTGATCCCAGAAAATGTGGATACCGAAATGAAGTTTGTTGTATCTGATTTCGAAAAATATCTAGATGATGTAGATGAAAGGACGTTATTGTTATCAACTACTGTTGAAGAATCATTTGAAGATTTGGTTAACTATAAGTCATCTCCAGAAGAATATTTTGTCACCGCAAGAGTTACTCAACAACAAGTAAACTCATTGATAATAGAACTAACTTTGAGTGACGAGCCACCAGAATGGACTGTAAGTTACAAAACTTATCTTGGTGCATTAAAAAAATTGAATGAGCAAATTACTGAAACTGTTGTTGTTGCAAATTTGATCAAAGATAATAATTCAAACTCTATTGATGAATTGATTTCTAAAATTTATGAATTAAGGGCAGAATTATTAGATCTTATTGAAAAATCAAATAATTCTAGACCATAAACTAGTCACATATACTAAATCTCCTAGTCATAAAAGGTGGGAATCATTAAAAACTAATTTTGTTAAGTATAATGTATGTCACTCAACGGTAAACTGAAGAAAGACATTGAGGCAGCTGTTGCCACCAATTTACTCATTATTTGTGTTGATAGAGATGATGATGTAGGAAAAAAGGCTGGAATTACAACTCCTGTAATTGGTAGGGATGCATGTATTGAGGCTGCACAGAGATTAGCATTAGAAGATCCTGAGGATGCTGATTCAAACGCAATATTTTCTGCAATAAAAACATATGAAGATTTAGTCAGCAAGGGATACAAAGCTCAAGTAGTTACAGTAGCCGGTGTAGAAAGTCGAGGTGTACAAGGTGATGAAAAAATTGCTGCAGAAATAAAATTAGTGTTAAAGAAATTTTCTGCTGATGGTGCCGTAATTGTGTCTGATGGTGAAGACGATGAAATGGTAATTCCAATTATTCAAAATATAATTCCAGTTGTATCTGTGCAAAGAGTTGTTATGAAAGTTAGTAGAACGATAGAACATTCCTATGCGGTCTTTGGTAAATTTCTAAAAATGGTAGTGTATGATCCAAAATACTCAAAATTCTTTTTGGGTGTTCCAGGAATTTTATTATTAATTGGTGGAATTGGTGTAGTTACAGGATACACAGCTGAAATTTTTGCTGTACTTGTTAGTATACTTGGTGCTACATTCTTGATTAGAGCATTTGATATTGATAAAGCATGGGCTCATTGGGCTAAGCCAACACCCGAAGGGTTTACTCGAATGTTTACATTAATCACTGGCTTGGTTCTAATTGCAGCATCAATTCTATCTGGTATAACTACAACAAATACGGAAAATATTCCTGCTGATACTGGAATTATTAATATTATTAGTGATAAAATTATAGTTGGACAATTTATTTCTGGAATGATACCATTTTTGTGGATTGGTCTTGGAACAATGTTTGCTGGAATCTTATTCAGTAATTGGTTAAATAGAAAAGTAAATCATGTTACTGATATACTTCGGATAGTTGTCTTGGCTTCTTTGTATCCAACTGTACACCAATTTACAGAGATACTTATCAACGATGCAAATTCATTTTCTTTAATCTTACCTTTGGTAGTAGGTTTTGGTGTAACAGCTGCATCTGCAACTCTGTTAATTCGTAGATATAGGAAAAAGAAATATGAAAAACAGTCAAAGTCAGAGTAAATATCTTGTTTTAGAACAATTTTGTGATAAGACATATCTGTGCCTTCCCATTAAAAATAGTCATGGGTGATTGAATTTAATGGTGTTATAGATTCCATATTGAATTTATCTGGTCTCTACCGATTTTATTCTAAAAGACTAGAAAAAGAAATTGGTAAAGGATCTATGCCTAATCACATAGCCATAATTCTTGATGGTAATAGACGATGGGCAAAACGAAATTTGCTCATATCAAAAGAAGGACATTTTAGTGGTGCGAATGCTGTTGAAAACCTTCTTGATTGGTGTGAGGAATTTGACATAAAAATTACAACCCTGTATGTATTATCAGCTGAAAATCTAGATAGAAAAAATGAAGAACTTGAATTTCTATATGACTTGATTAAAACACGATTAGAAAAACTCTACAATGATCCTAGAATCCATAAAAACAAAATGAGGGTAAAAGCGATCGGACGAATTGAATTATTACCCGATTCGATAAAAGATGTACTATCAAGATTAGATGAGGCAACAAATACTTATGATAAACACTTTCTCAATGTTGCAATTGCATATGGTGGTCAGAACGAAATGGTTGATGCAGTTAAAAAAATTGGTTCGAAGATAAAATCAGGTGAATTAGATGCCAATGATATAAACAAAGATGTCATCGAGTCAAATCTTTATACCTCACACTTACCCCACCCATCAGCTGATATGATTTTGAGGACATCTGGAGAAAAAAGAATGAGTGGTTTTCTAATGTGGCAAAGTGCATATAGTGAATTGGTTTTTTTGGATATATTTTGGCCAGAATTTAGAAAAATTGATCTAATGCGTGCCATACGTACATTTCAGAAAAGAAAAAGACGTGTAGGAAAATAACCTAATAAATGGAATAAAAAATAGCAGAATATGGTAAACCAGAAATCTGCTGGAATTGTTTTATTTCAAAATTTTCATGGGACGAATCGTTTTCTATTGCTAAACTATCCTCAAGGACATTGGGATTTTGTTAAAGGAAAAATTGAACATGACGAAACACCCCATGAAACTGCAAAGAGAGAGGCTAGAGAAGAAACGGGGATAACTGATATTCAGTTTGTAGATGGTTTTGAAGAATCTGTAGAATACGAATTCAGATTTAACAATGCTCTAATTCAGAAGAAAGTTGTTTTTTTTCTTGCGAAAACAAATACGTCTAAAATTTCCTTATCTCATGAGCATACAGATTCTGTTTGGCTGAAATATGAAGATGCCATGGAAAAAATTACGTTTGAGAATGCTAAAAAAATACTAGTAAAAGCAAATAATTTTTGTTAAACACTTGATAATTGTAGTTTCTTAGCTGTTTGTACAGGATTTTTTGAATTAAGAATAGTTCTTCCGACAATAAGAAAGTCACTTCCACTTTCAATAGTTTGTTTGGGATTACCACCTTGAACGCCCACGCCTGGTGAATAAATATCCATTTTCTTACCTATTGCTTTCTTACATTCTTTGATGATTTTAGGAAAAGTTGCACCTACAACTATTCCATCAGTTTTACTAGATATTGCCCATTTCAGGAATATGTTGTATAATGATGTGGGTTTAGAGTTAGGTAATTTTACATTAATGTCATAAGATAATTTGGCCTCAGGTGAACTCATATGACACAATGAAATTACACCGTTGTTATTATTGTGTGCAGATTTGACAATTTTTGATAATGCGTCAAGACCCATAATTGGATTAGCTATCACCGCATCAAATCCTAAACTCCATAATGTCTTTGTAGTTACCAAATTTGTGTTTCCTATATCATTCAGTTTTATATCAGCAATTATTTGCAATCCATAATCATGTGCAGTTTTACTGATTCTTCTAATTTCTTTAGTCCCCAATGGTAAGAGTGTATGAAAGTTTAGTTTTATTGCACATATGTATTCTGATAATGTTTTGATATTTTCTATGGTTTTTGAAACAAGTTTTTCAGTTCCCAGATCATAATCATTAGCAAGAATGATCTTACTTTCTATTGATGATTTATGAATTCTAACTTTGAATTTGGTCATAGTTGACCAATGGATGTGTTTCCTGTAGTTTAACTATTTTGATGTATGAATAACCATGTTCGCTAGTATTATCGACAAAAACGGGTTGTGAACCACTAGTTGGTGTATGCTTCAAAAATGGTTTTGTTGGCTCTTCTTCTAATGTAACATAACAGAAAAATGAATCACCATCCTCATTGAAGTTCAGAAAAACTCCAACTAGCCATTTTCCATGAAATGGGAATGAAAACAATGGAAATGGTGCCTCCTCAAATCCAAAACTGAGTTTTGCAAGACTTCCTAGATCCTCAAATTCAAGTGGTTGATATTTAATACTACTACTGTTTGCTGATGGTCTAAGAGATTGTGGTAATGATTTTATTTTTACTATTGGTGAGTACAGTTTAGAATTATCTAGTGTCGATTTTACCATAACAGATTCTTCCTTACCAGATCTAAAACCGTAAGAAAGATAATGATCAAAACTTTCTACCGGAGTATAATAAATAACTGGACTTTCTTTGAGCATATCCATTTGCACTGAAAGAACCTTCTTTCCTTCATGTTCATGAAGAAATGATACACGTGGTGACCTTTCTAATGCACATACCAATCTAGTAAATTCTAAAGGTGATGTCACTTTGATATAATTTGGAAATTTATCCATATTGGGTATGAAGAAAATACCAAATTAAAGGTTAACCAAAAAATATTACTCACGAGTATCTATTACATCATCGAGGAGTGGGCCAGTTCCAATTAGTGTGACTGGGACTCCAAGCGTGTCTTCAATATTTTTTATGAAAGATTTAGCATCATCGTTCAATTCGTTGAAAGATTTTACGCCTGCGCATTCAGGAAATCTTACATCTAACTTTGTAATAGCAATTTGAGTTGCACTGTTGAGCATGATTGCCCTTTGTGCTAATGTAAAATCAAATTCTGCTGCACGCCTAGGCCTACCTGTAACTGTACCAAACTCAGCCCATCCTTTTTGTTCGGTTTCTTTAGCATCCAGTTCACCAGTCATAGGACCAGTTCCAACACGAGTCAAGTATGCCTTGAACACAACTAGAATCTCATCCACATGTTTTGGACCGATACCAATATCTGCACAAATACCAGATGCAGTAACGTCCTTAGATGTTACAAATGGATAAGTTCCATGCCATAATGACAGATGTGTACCCTGAGTACCTTCTACTAGAACATTTTTTTGGTCTTTTAATGCAGAATTAATCTCTACTGGTACATCAATAATATGTGAAGAAAGTGATTCAATATCTTTTGCCATCTTTAAAGTTCTCATTGCCCTTTCCGCATTAGCAGGACCGGTTCCTGAGCCAGTACTCCCAATCTTTTCTTTTAACCTGCCTTTAGAATCCTGGTCAAGATGATTTTGTTCAATTATTCCGCAATGTTTATCTAAAAATGCTCTATCTGAAACACCATACTCTTCTATTTCTTTAAAAAAGACATTAGGATTGACAACAACTCCAGGTCCAATCATCACTTTGGCATTTTTATTTAGAAATCCACTTGGTAACATACGTACTTTATAGGTTGTATCACCATCTTTGATCGTATGTCCTGCATTTGGTCCTGCTCCGCCACGAACAACAATTGATGGATTATCCTTTTTTGCTAAATAAGAAATAATTTTTCCCTTTCCTTCATCTCCAAAAAAACCACCGACGACAACAATTAAGGACATACAGAAATACTAAAGAATTCACATATTTAATTCAACTTACAAGTATGGTTATTACATACAAATTCAAGGTATTGTGTTGACAGAACCAAATTATGCAGGTAATATTATTGTGATTCTAGCAAATTTGCCTGACTTTCTCAGAAAACCAATATTAAAAAAAAGAATGTCAGAATTTTATTCTATGTCAGATCAAGAAAAAAATGTTCTGATACAAAATGCACTTGAGGCTGGTCCTACAATTCCTTTTCCCAATTTTTCAAAACTTTTCAAAACATGGCTAGAAGTTTTAGCAGATGAAACGGAAGAACATAGAGAAATTCTTGTTTCTGCCTATGTCAATGAGATTGCTAGTTTTCCTCAAAAATTAATTGCCTTTAATCTGGATGGTATGCTGGAAATTTACTTGACATTGGATGATTCAAAAAAAATCATCATAAATAATTCCTTAAAATTGAGTATTGAAAAACTAGGGAAAGACGCTAAACGAAAGATAATTCTTCTAATTCCAAGTATGTTAAAGACCGAGTTAGGGATTTAGGCAGATGGTTCTTCTGGATTTCTATTTTTTTCATCACTATAATCAATAACATCTCCCTCAGGCGTCATGACACCCATAAACACCTTTTCGTTCTTTTTTAGCAGTTTTCTATGATCTTTCAGTGACATATCTAATCTCATTTCATTCATAACCATAATACGATATTCCTTCCATTCTTCCCAACATTTGACACAACAAGGGTATGAAGACTGAAGTGGATCTAACTCTACATTGTCTGGAATTTCACTTTTACATTTAGTACATACACGCGACATGCTTTCCAAACTAACTCGTTACTTTTATTTTTTTCAAATCAATACCAATAATAGATAAAGAAATCAAATGTAATGTATGAAAATTGTATGTCCAAAATGCAAAGGGACTGCAGAATTAACACCAGATTTTTCTTTGGTTATTTGTAAAAAATGTGATTATGAAATCAGTTATGGTGAATATATCAAACATATTGCTCATTCAGAATCTACATATTCCGATATACTTGGTGATTATGTAGGTAATACAGAAGGTCAAACAGCCGGTAGTCTGGATGAATGGGATTGATATTAATCATAAAGTAAGAAAACTTGTTCTCAAACCTTATTTAAAACAGCTAACAAGTTAGCAACATTGGAATTTTTATATGAAATCATTCTGAATTTGATAGGTTTTTCTGTAGGTATCATAATTGGTGTTATTTCATATATTGGATTCAGAAATACTGGAAGCCCAACACTATTTAGACTAACTATAGCTTTCCTTGCGATTGGAATTGGTTTTGGAGTTTTGGCGATTGGATATATCATTGATGATGCGATAACGCATACTGGTAATGTTAATAGAGGTATTACAACAATTGGAATTGCTATACAAACTATTGGGTATTGGTTTATTGCATTTTCTCACACAATCAAAACTTTCTTCCCCAAATCAAAGTACCTTCGTTCGGTAGGAGTATTACCATTATTTTTGGTATCGTTTGTTTCTCTTGAACATGTAATACGAGCTGTATCATTCATTTTACTCGTCTATGGTTCGATTGAAACCATGTTATCATATTTACAAGGAAGAAAAAAATCAACGCTGTTTGTCGCGGTAGGATTAGGTTTGTTAGGATTGGGTGAATTTGTTAGTTGGTATTCGTTTGTATTTCCAGAATCAATTTTATATGCAGTCTCAATCGTGATAAAAATTAGTGGATTAACCTCACTTGGCATCCCAATATCACGAATTCCATTACAGAAAGTGAAATTTGACACAGAACTAAAGGATGATAAAATATAGTTATGAGAATTTGGCATTGTCAATTTCTTTTGTGCTTATAGTATATTGAAAAAAATGGTTGAGTATCAATACTGAAAATATGGGTAAATAATTGTGCCATCACATAGAACACAATTGAAAATTGTTGGTGAAATACTTAGTACAACGATGGATACTGATAGTCAAGATGGTACCACCATTACACACCTAATCAGAGTAGCAAATATTTCACATGGTAGAATTTCAACAATTCTAAGTAATTTAGTATCACAAGGACTTTTAGAGCAAGTTGATTCAAAAAGAGCCTGTAAATATAAAATTAGTTCATCAGGAAGGGAATTCTTTCTAGCGTATAAAACATTTCGAGAATTCTCAGAGGATTTTGGATTAACTATTTAGTTAGAATCGTATTATCTATTTTGTAGTATCTTGAGAGTTTCATGTGATAATATGGATATGCAATCTGCATATCAAACCGTCAAAGATGGTGGTATTGTGATTTTTCCCACAGATACAGTTTATGGTATAGGATGTGATCCATATAATAAAAACTCGGTATCATTATTGTACAAAATCAAAAAAAGGGAGAAAACAAAGCCTTTTCCTGTATTAGGTTATTCAAAAAAAGAGCTGGAAAAAATTGCCGTATTTAACTCTCTGGCTACGAAAATCGCGGAAAAATTTTGGCCAGGACCACTTACTATGATTTTGAATGTAAAAGATGCTGATATACAAAAATCCTTGGGATTAGAGAACAAAATTGCTGTTAGAGTTCCTGATAATACATGCATCTTATCACTTCTCAAGGAATGTAAAGTGCTAGTAGGTACGAGTGCTAATATTTCCGATGAAACATCGTTAATTGATCCCAATGACTGTGAAACAAAAATATCAAATTATGATTTACTTATAGACGGTGGAACCATTACTAGTAAAGGAGAATCTACAATTGTTGAAATTGATGGAGACAAAGTAAAAATTGTTAGAGAAGGTAGTGTTCCAGAAAAGGAGATCTATGAGTTAAATTGAATTTAGTTGTTACATGCGGAAGAAATCTTGAATCGGAAGCAGAGATTGAAATAAAGAAAATTTTAGAAGAGAACACTAGCGAAGAATCGAAGATACTGAAAACAGGAATGAGAGGTATTTTGACAGTTGAAACAAAAATCGATCCACTAGAATTTATTGATTATGTGAAAAAGAAGATAAATGAAGAACCATGGTCCATTAGATATTGCCTAAGAATAATACCAATTCAACACGTTACTGTAACTAGTCTTGCTGAAATAAAACAAAGTGTAGAAGATTTGAAAGATATTATTCAAAAAGATGATTCATACAGGATAACTGTGGAAAAGAGAAATTCCGATATTTCATCATTAGAAGTAATTTCTGCGGTAGCAAATACTATTCAAAATAAGGTTTCATTAGAAAATCCTGATTGGATAGTACAAATTGAGATATTTGGGAATAAAACAGGTGTATCAATTCTTAAAAAAAACACAATATTTAGTCTCGAAAGGGCAAAACGTAATTTAGAATAGTATAGCTGCTCTTTCTACAAGAATATCCTCTAATGGGTTTTTGGAAGAAACAGCAGATACTTGTTTTTTTGATATCCTAAATTGTTTTTGAATATACGATATGTTACTCCTTGAGAATGCCCTTGAATTAATATCAGGTTTAAGTTCAGTATGAAGTTTATTTAGACTAGTTTTTCTACCCAATGCAATAATTACAAAATCTTTTTTAGGTTTTCTTCCTACAGTTTTGATTCCATATGATATTTGAGTAGTCCCAGCAAATCGTAATAAAATATCTGTTTCAATTTTTTTAGATAATAAAATCTGATTTTTCTGTGCATTAAGTGAAATTGATAATATTTTTTTCGCATGATCCACTCCAAGTAAAAAACTAGAGTCAATCATTTGAATAGTTAAAGATGGATGTTTGGATCTTATTTGATCCAAAAACTTGGAATCAAATTTCTTATTATATTTTATATCAAAGATCTCTACATTTGCTCCTGATACTCTAAATTGTATTCGATCAGATTTTCCACCATGGATAATTGGTATGATACTTACAGTATCATCATCCTTCAAATTTGTATCGTAACCATCTAATACAGAAGAATCAACTCCATTAATTGCTACAAGTAAATTATTTATGTCAAATTCTAATGTATCACTAGGCTTGATCTGAATAAGGTGTTCAAGTAATTCTGTTATTGTAAGATTAGTTTTTTCCAAGAGTATTTTATCGGTAGAGAATGATTTCTTCGCACCGCCCATGAGTTTTATGGTAATCAATGGTTTAATTGAAAACTACTCGTTAGTATCAGTATCTTTTTTTGGCGATTCAGTAGATTCTGTTTTATCAGTATCAACAGGTATTTCTGTATCATCAGTGTTTTTTTCATCTGCCTGTTGGCTTGCCTTTTCAGCGTTAATTCTTAGTTCATTCTTAATTAATTTTGTAATATATCCAGCTATCTTATTTTTTAGAGATTTGGAACGAATGGTGGATATATCATTAAGGATTTTTTTATTGTCATCGAAGCTACCCCCAAACTGATCCTTATAATCATCTAAGATCATTGTTGAAAGTCGCTTTATTCTATTCACTAACCTCAGGGATTTAGTGGGTTTTTTATATCTATATATCCAGATAAGATTTCGAATTCTGTTCTAATATCTCAGATAACTCATTGTATGTAACACCCAATACCTTTGATGCAGAAAAAATTACGCTTGGGATAAAACCAACTTGTGCCTCCTTGTAACCAAAACACCTAGAAAATCTTACTGGACCATCTGTTTCCACTAAAATTTTGTCTGTGTTGGCTTTTGTGAGCAACACCTGCTTATCCTGTGAATAAACCATTACTGGTCCAAACGATACAAAACATCCCAAATCCATTGCATCACGCATCTGTTTCTTATTTCCATCAAACCAATGTAATAGAACATTGGTAACATTGTATGATGGTAAAATCTTGAAAATCTTATCTAGTGTTTTCCTAGAATGTATAGAAACAGGTTTTTTCAATTTTTCAGCCAATGAAAGCTGTGTTCTAAAAATTTCTTCCTGCCTTGACAAATCTTCGTCAGAATCAGAATATGTATCATCTAATCCTATTTCACCTATGCCAGAAATCTGTTCTTTATTTTCGTCAATCAATGCTAATACTGGTTCAATGCTATCATTTGCTTTTTCAGGATGTATACCTATGAATGGAAAAATTAAATCACTTTTTTTTCCAAGTTCTAATGTGGTTTTTGCAGAAGTATAATCCATCGATACGCAACATGCTTTAAGATTAATTTTTTTCATAGAATTTAGGATAAATGGGAAATATGCCTCATATGCTATATCTGAAAGATGGATGTGAGTATCGTATATCCAATTCATGATTATACTAGATATGACATAAGTTAAAGTCTGTTTAAATCTGCATTCTATCTGAATTATTTTACTAGTGGTTTTTTAACATACTTTGAACAAAAATAATCATGAAATCGTCAGAGTTGGGACTTTCCCCCATGTATAGAATTCTAAAAAAATCTGGGGCAGAACGTGTTAGTGACGAGTCTGCAAATGAGCTTAGAAGAGTTATTGAGGAAATAGCAGAATCTATTGCCAAAAATGCGGTAGATATGTCAACCCATGCTGGAAGGAAAACAGTCAAGGCAGAGGATATAAAATTAGCCTCGAAGCAATTTAACAAATATTAATCTAAAGAGTTAATTGTTCATTTGTTATTTTTTTCTGTACGGTGAGGTAGTACAGTCCGGTAGTGCATGGGCCTGCAAAGCCTAGGGTCGGGAGTTCAAATCTCCCCCTCACCTTTCTACTAAAACAATACCTTTCATCCAGGGATGAAGCGTACAATAGTAATCATAAATTCCCTCCTCGGTAAACTTGTAAGAAAAGATATCTTCGGGATCTAATAATTCACTATCAAACAATCCATCTGGATCATCATAAAAACCACTTGTTACACTATGAAATGCAGCATCTTGATTTTTCCAATAAACTGTTTCACCAGGTTTTATCGTAATCTCTGATGGAATATAGCATTCATTATTTGGACCACAGTCAGGACGAGCAGCCTTTACTGGCATCAATACTAGATTTTCAGGATCTTCAGGTTGTTCTGGCTCTTCTGGTTGAATGGTTACAGATTGTTCTTCAAAATTTATGTCTGAAACAACAAATATCATGCCCAAAACAATTACTCCAATTACTATACCAATTTTTTTATTCACGTTCTTGGTCTTCCATGTTTCTTTTTAATTTCTTTGGAATGATAAGCAAGGTTATCTCATAATTACCCACTACTTGATAAGGAGGAGAAAAGACGAATGATGAATTTGCCCTCTAGAGTAGCGGACATCCGCCTTTTTAGTGAAGAAGGGCGTCTTATTCTCTCGCAAAAAAAACCGCTTGAAGGTTTTTCCAAATCTGTAGAAGATTCAATAAAAGAAGCTACCAGTGAAGCAACAAATACTGTTCAGAAGGGTCATGACTATCTTATCTGGATACTAACTAAAGTTTTTGAGGAAACAGTTGAAAATGCAGAGAATGCAATTATTGATGGACCTGATGACTGTGGAATAGATGCCGTATTACGATATGAGGATAGAAAAGAAATTACTCTTATCCAATCAAAATTTGGGGAATCTCACGATATAGGCATGATTGATAAATTTGTTAAAGACGTTGAGCGATTTAAAAATGCAGAACAGTCAAGGATCAAACGTGACGATCTATCATATCTTTGGAATGAAATCAATCAAAAAAATGTAAAAATAAACCTAGTATATGTTACTGATCAATATGCTGAATACGAATGTGATGTTGTTCGTGTTATAGATTTGGCACAAACTGTTCAAATTTTATCTGAACGAAAAATGAAACCTGAAAAAGGACACAAAGCTACTGTAAATTATCTTGACGGCTATCAAAGAAATAATATTTTTTACTGTACAGTAAATGGAATAGAAATAGCAAATTTGGTAGAGAGAAACAAGTACATTCTTGATAACAACATTCGACATCATTTAGGCCATAGAATGAAAGTAAACAGAGGAATCAGAAAGACATTAGAAGACTGTCCTGAAAGATTTGCCGAATACAACAATGGATTAACAATGACATGTGTTGACTTTAATGATCTAGAAGGGAAGATTGAATGTGACTCTCCAATAATTGTTAACGGTGCTCAAACCTCACATGGAATACTTGATGTATCTAAAAAAACAAAAAACCTAGATGCTGAAATCCAATTAAAAATAATTAAAACAGATGATGAAGAACAACAAAAAAATATTACAAGGTTCAGCAATTCCCAAAATGCTGTAAAAGGTAAAGATCTTGTAGCATTAGAGGACTATTGGAAATCTATTAGTTATCAGATAGATACAAGAACAGGATACTTTTTTGAATACCAATCAGGTTCTTGGGACTACAGACTTGATGCAGGTGAGAGAGCAAAATTCCAAGGTGATGAAATTTTTAATCAATACCTCCCAGAAAATCATAAGAAGAAATTGGCTTCAAAGGATGCCATTCAAACTTATGTTGCATATTTCAAACAGAATCCTTCTGGTGCATACCAATCAATTTCTAAATTTCTTCCAGGTGGAGCAGAATATGAAAAAATCTTTACTGAAGAACTCATGGATGACTACAGAATTTTCTTGTTCCCAACCCTAATTATGGAATGTGCTAAAAATGAACTTGAATACGGTCCAAAGAATAAAACACATCCATTCAAGCGATATTCAACAATATTTTTTGTAGGAGTAACTGGAAAAATTATTCATGAGTATATTTTAGAGACAAAAGATGATTTTGATAATGATATTTCTAAACTAGAAAATATGATTAGAAATGTTACATTATTCAAAAGAATTCTGAGGCTAACAGACAAAATTGTAGACCAAGTACTCGCTAGTCCTGATTTAGGAAAGGAATTAGAAAAAGTAAATAATTCACCCCATAACTTGTTCTCAAAAAGCATTTACAATTATGAAATGAAGAAAGTAATTGAACATTACATAAGTTTGGAATCTGAAGAAATAGATATTATCAAAAAAACAATTTCTAGTCTTTAATCAAATAATTCTAAATAAAGGTAGACATCCGGCCAAGTAAATTCTTGCAGGAGGTTTACAATGACCAGATATTCTACCGTTAATCTATAAAAAAAACTTGTATATAACAAATATCAATTTTATATAAAAAACCAATCATGGTTTAAAATAGTTTTTATAATCAATGGAAAAATGTGATGCATGAAGGGCGAACGTAAATGCTCACTATGCAATGTGAAGATAGAACTTAGTTATGTTCCAATGGAAGAATGGAAGATGGATGGTATTTTGTGTAGCAAATGTTATTCACAAAAAATTTCAGAGTTTTATCCTGGTGAACATGTAAGGGTTGACCTTTCAGAAGAATAGATTATTCGTCAGAGGATTCTTTTTCTTGATTATATTTGTTAGATGAAAAACAGTTCCAAGCAAGCGCATCGTCTTTTATTTCATCTTCTGTAAGAAACTCGATATCTGTTACTGTCTTTTTCTTTCTTAGTAAGTTTACTTGGAAACTTTCAAATTTTTTGCAATCACAATCCTCATATAAACAACTATCATCGTCTCCTTCTTCATGATCCTCTTTGACATGACTGCAGCTGCAGACCGCATCATCTTTTACATCTTTTTTAGATTTTTTTGTATATACACCTAATCGAAGATATGCTTCCCCTTCATGACCTTTTTTAAATCTCTCATAGTAATCAGATTTGGGTAAAATTTTGAACAGAGATGCATTATTTTTAACTCGTTTCGACTCTGATCCCATTATGAACCAGTAATCATTTTCTATTTCAACAAAGCGAATTCTAATAGAGGGATCGACCCACCAATGGATCGTTTCCCGCCAAAATTCTGCTGCCTTCTTGTAATCAGGAAATAATGGAACAACATTCATTCGTAAATCATAATATCGATAGGCAACACCAACAAAATCATTGAACCAATTGACCTTATACTCGGAAGACATTGTTAAAGAGTAAAATTGAGATTATATGTATTTGATCACAATTTTACAGTTATATTCTTATATCAGAGATGTTCTGATTAAGAATAATGGTTGTTTATAGAACTAGCATGCAAATTATGGCTGATCTTTTGACAGCTACAGAAGAATCTGGTCAACAAGGGATCAAAACTACTTCATTGCTTTTAAAGGCTAATCTTTCCCATTCAAGATTGGAGAGATTTGTAAGCAATCTGACTGGAGCAGGTTTGGTCAATAAAATTGAATATGATGGAAAGCATGTATTTGTAATTACTCCTAAGGGTACGCAATATCTTGAACAATACAAAAAATTTGCTGATGTTGCAGAATCTTTTGGATTAGAAATGTAAAAACTATTTTTTTGATTTTCTTCTTCTTTCTCTATTAGCTCTTTGTGTTTCCTTCTTTTGTTTATAAGAACTATAAACAATAATTACAATTATGCCTCCAATAGAGGCATAAAATAATGGGATGAATGGTTGATCCCTTATCTCTCCTGTGGTAGGTGATACAAATGCTATTGGTATTCCAACCACCAATATACCTAGAACCACTAAAAGATACTTATCCATGGATATCTGTAATTGTAAAACAATATATCTTTTTAATTATTATAATATGAATTGTCAAAAGTTCTTGAAATTATTGGGTTGATTTTAATCGGCGGAACAATTTATTCATTCCTTGGAATGGGTGAATCAGAACTTCGTTGGCCAGTATTTTGGGGTTGTGCGGGTGGTGCGTTGACAATAATCATATACAGAAATTATATGAGAAAAAGGAAAAAAAATTAAAATCATTATTAATAGAAAGTATGGACAGACCGGCAGATCTATAAAGGACTAAACATGGTAATCGATGGGAGCAATGTCTAAAGAAACAAAAGAATGGTGGAAAGGTCTAGGTAAAGATCTTGAAGAAGATATTGAAACCTTTGAAAACTGATTTGAAAAAATTATCCATTATATAGAATTATTTTATAACATAAATTATTTTAAAATATTAAAAAGCCTCGAGTGGGATCTGAACCCACGGCCTAACGCTTACGAGGCGTTCGCTCTACCAGGCTGAGCTATCGAGGCGCTAATCATTTGCACTCAGAGTTTATAAAAAGCCTATCTAAGTTGAAACATTGAAAATATCAGTTTCTGGAATTAGAGGTATTTTTGGTAATGATTTAACATTACCTGATATTTTGAAATTCACAAATAATTTCTCGACGCTAATAAAATCAAAGAAATGTGTTGTGGCAACTGATACTCGACCATCAGGGAATGTTATAGTAAAAGCTGTTAAAGACAGTCTCATAGAATCTGGTATAGATGTTTATGATTTAGGAACAGCACCAACTCCTATAGTATTTCGGGAAGCACGAAAATATGGTGCAGGTATAGTAGTCACTTCATCACATAATCCAATCGAATGGAATGGGTTGAAAATGATTATTGAGGGTAAAGGTCTCAATGAGGAACAGCTCAGTCTGATTATAGGTAAACAAATTTCTAATAAATCAAAAATTGGTTCTGAATACTTTATCAAATCTACTTACATTGATGATGCAAAAAAAATCATAGGAAAAATATCTGGTATTCCTAAGATAACTATTGATGTCGGTGGTGGAGCAGCAAAAGGAATTGCTGCAAAATTATTAGAAGAGATTGGTTGCGATGTGATTACAATAAATGATGAACTAGAAAAAAGTTCACGAGGACCAGATCCTACAACAGATCCATTGAAAGATCTGATATCAAATACTAGCGGTAGAGATGTGGGATTTGCTTTTGATTTAGATGCTGATAGACTTGTAGTTGTACTAAATGGTAAAAAAATGAATCCTGATATTACATTAGGATTTGGTGTAATCAAATCACTAGAATTAGGTTATAAAAATTTTGTATTCAGCCAAGATACAAGTATATCAATTGAGAAGTACATAAAACAGAAAGGTGGCAAGGTTTTCTACTCTAAAGTTGGAGAATCAAACGTTAGTATGAGGATGATCGAAACTAAATCTCAAGTAGGTGGAGAGGGTAGTAGTGGCGGTTTCATATTTTCTGACTTTAATCATTGTCGTGATGGAATTCTAACTAGTGGTCTTGTTTCATCCATGATAATGAAAGACACATTTCATGATATGTTAAACTTCATGGAAAAATATCATATGATCAGAGACAAAGTAGAATGTAAACTAGAAGATCAAGATCAAGTTATGAAAACTGTTTACAAAAAATTGAACGAAAAATATAATGAGATACAAACAATTGATGGAATTAAGGCAATTATTGATGAAGATAGTTGGATCTTAATAAGAAAATCTAACACCGAAGATATTATCAGAATATCAATAGAGTCAGAAAGTCTAGAAAAAAGTAGAAACATTCATCAAGAAACTAAAGAATTAATTAAACAAAGTTATGAGCAGATTAACTGAAAAAAAAATAATTGAAATTTTTCAGAGTAGATTAAATCATAAATTTGTATCAGAAGATGTGGAGTATTTCAAAATTGGAAAAAAATATTTTGTTTTAAAAATAGACACATTAGTTGAAAGTACTGACATACCAAAAAATACAAGTCTACAATATGCTGCAAGGAAAAGTGTTATTTCTTGTATAAGTGATTTTGCGGCAAAAGGGATCAAACCAAACTTTGGAATTGTTTCAGTAGTTTTACCAAGAAAACTTTCAAAAAAGAAGATAGAAGATTTGGCTATTGGTTTTAGGAAAGCATCAAAAGAATTCGGCATAAAAATTCTAGGTGGAGATACAAATGAAGGCAAAGAAATCTCTATTAGTTTTACACTTTTTGGTATTACAAATAAAATAATAAAAAGAAAAGGAGCCAAACTCAATGACATTATAATTAGTTCTGGACCGTTTGGATATTCCTCTGCTGGTCTTTTCATTCTACAAAAAAAGAAAAAACATTCTCAAAGTTTTGGAACAAAAGCAAAAAACGCAGTATTAAACCCAAAGTCTAGATTAATGTTTGGATTAAAAAATAAAAATTATTTTTCATCATCCATGGATTCAAGTGATGGATTATCTACAACACTAAACGAAATGGCAGAACAAAGCAAACGAAAATTTATCATTACCGATATTCCTGCACAGAGAGATATTTTTGATTTCGCTACTTCTAATAGATTAGATCCCATGAATCTCATCTTTAATGGAGGAGAAGAATATGAGATTATTGCGACTGTAAATCCATCTGACCTAGCAAAAATTAAAAAATATGCAAAAATTCACCACATTCAACTTTATGAAATTGGTTATGTAACAAAGGGTAATGGTGTATATCTACAAAAAAATAGTAGATTTATCAAAATAAAAGATAAAGGCTGGCATCATTTTCAATAGTTGCCTAATATAGAAAAAATTGTGTTTGTGAATGTTTTTTAAACCCCTTCAAGTGTCTGTATGCATTGTCTGAAACAGAAGCTGTTGTTGAAAAAGAGGAAAGTGTGGAAACTTCCGTCACAGAAACACCATCCGAAGTAGAAACCAAATCTGAAGTAGAAACCCAACCTGAAGTAGAAACTGAAGTACAGCCTGAAGTAAAGACCGAAGGTAAAGAAAAATGGGGAATTGCACATATTTACAGTAGTTATAATAATACAATTATTCACATCACTGATCTTACTGGAGCTGAAACGGTTTCAATTAGCTCAGGTGGCCATCATGTCAATGCTGCAAGATACGAATCTTCCCCATTTGCTGCGATGAAAGCTGCTAAAGCTGTGGTTGACGCTGCTCAGACAAAAGGCTTTACTGGATTACACATCAAAGTGAGAGCAGTGGGAGGTGTTGGATCAAGAGTACCTGGACCTGGGGCTCAAGCAGCAATTCGAGCACTTGCAAGAGGAGGTTTTAAAATTGGACGTATTGATGATGTCACACCTATTCCACACGATACTACTAGAAAGAAAGGTGGTAAACGTGGAAGAAGAGTTTAGTCTGATATCAATTTAATTTTAACTTTACAACCACGTGAATCAAAATAACGAATTAAAAAGTCTACAAATTTTTCATTTGCCTTATCTCCTTTACATTTTTTGATCATGTCAGAAAATTTGTCGGTTATTGCAAAATACAATTCTTGTGGTATTAATATTTGAAAAAATGTCCAGCCAAATCTTGAAACTGGTTCTGCAATCTTGAATCCAGCTTCAAAATTACAAATGGCAGCAATTTTAGTGAGCGCAACCTGAATGGCTGATATATCTTCATCGTACGTTGTTGTACTTATTTCAAATGTAGGCATCTAATCCTCCTTTACTGAAGGTTCATTGATCCTAAGTTTATCAGAAAGTGAAACAAATTTTCCATCTTTTTCTACATTAATTTTGTTTTTCATTCTTACGTTAATTCCAACGGCTCTAAATAAAGCCAATAACTTTCCACCCTCAAGTGTTTCTGTAACACTTCCTGATGAAATTAATTCAGCTAGTTTTAGTATAACAATCTGCGTTTCCTTTGGAAATTGATATTCTGCATTACTTAAAACCTCTAATCCTCTATATCCCAATTTTTGAACAACAGTCTCGCGTGGAGTTGGTTCATTTTTTTTCTGATCTTTTTGTGATGTATGAGAATCTTCTTGTTTCTGCTGAGAGGAAATATTTTTTTGCATTTCAGCCAAACGTTTAGCCTTAAGCATTTCTAGATCTTTATCTTCTTCAGTCATCCTTTGATAACACCTATTGGTACTAATTTTGC
The DNA here is from genome assembly GCA_964497885.1 of uncultured Candidatus Nitrosopelagicus sp. GTDB lineage: Archaea > Thermoproteota > Nitrososphaeria > Nitrososphaerales > Nitrosopumilaceae > Nitrosopelagicus. The sequence goes on along the minus strand of CAZCFF010000003.1, from coordinate 7,790 downwards.
AACTTTTGTAGCAATTCCAAGTTCATGTGATACATTGATGACTGCATCAACATCCTTGTAAGCTTGTGGTGTTTCTTCTACCACTCCATCACGTGTTAATGATTTTAGAAAAATCCCTTTATCATTAAGAGATTTTTTAACCTCAGATTCACTAAAGTCTCTCCTTGCTTTTGAACGAGACATCATTCGTCCTGCACCATGCGCTGTAGAACCAAAACTTGTATTCATGGAATTTTCTTGTCCTAAAAGTATCCAACTTCCTGTTCCCATGGAACCTGGCACTAAAACTGGTTGACCAAGATCACGATACTTTAAGGGTACATCCTCCATATTTGCAGGAAATGCTCTGGTAGCTCCCTTCCTATGAACCACAACTGATTTTAATTTTCCAGCGATTTTATGTTTTTCCACTTTTGCTATGTTATGTGCTACATCATAGACTAGTTTCATATCCAGATCGGATTCTGATTGTTTGAAAACCCTTTCAAAAGATTTTCTTGTCCAGTGAGAAATCATTTGTCTATTACTCCAGGCAAAATTTAGTGCCGCAAACATTGCAGCTCTGTATGACTCTCCTTCTTCAGATTTATTTGGAACACACGCAAGTTCTCTATCCGCTAATTGAATATTGTATTTTTTTTGTGCTTGTTCAGAAATTCTAAGATAATCACTACATATTTGATGACCAAACCCTCGTGAACCGCAATGAATCAGTATGGTAACACTATCTTTCTCAATCCCCATTGCATTTGCTGCCTTTTCATCATGAATCTCTGCAACTTTTTGTACTTCAAGAAAATGGTTTCCAGAACCAAGACTTCCTAACTGTGGTGCACCTCTTTTTCTAGCACGCTCAGATACCTTGTTTGGATCAGCATTTGCTATTTGCCCACTCTCTTCACATACATTTGCATCATCATTTGTACCATACCCATGATCAATTGCCCAAGTTACTCCTCTAACCAAAACTTCATCTAATTCTGAAGGATTCAGTCGAATAGCTCCTTTAGAACCAACACCTGAAGGAATTGATTTGAAAAGATCATTTACAAGATCTTTTAGTTTAGGTCTAACATCACCTTCAGTTAAATTAGTTCTAAGAAGTCTAACACCACAATTGATATCATATCCTACACCGCCAGGACTAATCATTCCTTCTTCTGCATCCATGGCAGCAACTCCTCCAACAGGAAAACCATATCCTTCATGACCGTCTGGTAAAACTATTGCATGTTCTTGAATTCCGGGAAGTGTAGACACATTTACAGCTTGTTGAATTGTCCTATCTGTCATCATTTTGGATAATAATTTTTCATCAGCATAAATTGTCACAGGTACTCTCATTCCTTTAGAAGAATCAGCGTCTATCTGATATCTCATATTTCCAATTTTTTTGGGTTTAAAACCAGACATGTAGTTTTAAATCATTATTTGACAATTTAAATCATAATTAGATTAAAATGAAATGAGATTATTGAACAGTTATGAAAACTGCCATAGTTTTAGGAGGCTCGAGAGGAATTGGTAAAGCAATTGCTGAATCACTGAAATCAATAGATTGCGACGTAATAGCTACCTCAAAGAACGAATTGGATACATCTAATTTAGAAAGTGTTTCAAGTTTTGCTGAAAAACATAATCAGGCTGATATCTTAGTACTGAACACAGGTGGGCCTGAACCAAAAGAATTTTTTTCTGTAACAGAGGATGATTGGAAACATTACCACAATCAATTGTTTCTGGGTTTCTGTTTACTTTTACAAAAGATTAAGATCAATGACAACGGATACGTATTTCTCATGTCTTCTAATGTGATAAAAGAACCAAATCCAAAATTAATTATTTCAAGTGCTTACCGCTCCGCCTTCTCTAGTGTCTTTAAAATTCTTAGCAAAGAGTTTGCAAAAAAGCAAATAAGTTGTATCAATATAGCACCAGGTCCAATCCAAACTGACAGGACAAAGGAACTAATTGATGATGTTGAAGCATTTGCTGAAACTCTACCAATGAAAAGACTTGGAAAGCCACAAGAAATTGGTGATTTTGTTAAATCTATAGTTGAGCATGATATCAAATATCTTTCTGGTGCAGTAATCAATTTTGATGGCGCAAACTCGAATTTTGTTTACTGACAAGACATAGATTTATTTCCAGAATAAGCTGAGAATGATTATGTCCATTTTACCTATAGATACTGGTCGCTATGGTACAAAGGAAATGCTGGAAATTTTCAAGGAACAAAAAAAGATTAATTATCAATTAGATATTGAAGCTGCCGCTGCACTATCTCAAAGTGAAATAGGATTGATTCCTGCTTCTGTTGCAAAAGATATATCCAGAATAGCAAAATCTGGAAAAATTACTGCTAAGAGAATTAAACAATTAGAATCTAAAAGTGATCATGATACTGCTGCGTTGGTAGAAGCATTAGCAGAAAAATGTAAGACAGAATCAAGACCATGGATACATTATGGTTTAACATCGAATGATCTAGTAGATACGAGTAACTCGATGCAAATGAGAGATGCGATTAAGATCATTCAGCCAAAAGTTTCAAAACTATCATTAATTCTTGCAAAAAATGCTGTAAAACACAAGAGTGTTCCAGCTGTTGGTAGAACACACGGTCAACATGCAAGTATTATTTCGTTTGGCTTAAAGTTCGCAAACTGGGCTTCCGAAATGTCCACACACCTTGAAAGATTGGATGAGATAAAGAAACGTGTTCTTATCTGTAAGACGCTTGGGGTGGTTGGAACAGGTTCCCTAATGGGTAAAAATGCAATAAAAGTGCAAGAACGTGTAGCTAAAAAGCTCTCACTTTATCCTGCAAAGGTAACCACACAAATAATTCCAAGAGAAAGATATGCTGAATACATTTTTCAGTTAGCATTGCTTGGAGCAACTTTAGAAAAAATTGCTATAGAAATTAGAAACTTACAACGGACAGAAATTGCTGAGGTTTCGGAACATTTCAAGAAGGGTCAGATGGGAAGTAGTGCAGTACCAACGAAAAGAAATCCAATAAAAAGTGAAAGAATTTCATCTCTGTCAAAACTACTCAGAAGTCAAATCAATACATCATTTGAGAATATTCCGTTGTGGCACGAAAGAGATTTGTCAAATTCAGCAAATGAAAGATTCATCCTACCAATGACATCTATTCTGCTGGATGAAATGCTAGAAACTATGACCAAAATAATTGGAAATCTTCAGGTTAATACAAAACGTGTACAAGAAAATCTCCACATAACAAAAGGACAAATCTTTGCTGAATTTGTGTTAGAAGCGTTGATCAAAAAAGGTATTCCACGATTCAAGGCATATAGAGATGTACAAAGGATTGCATTTCAGGCACACAGTAAAGGAATCAATTTTATGAATGCATTAGAAAATGATAAGGCTGTTTCATCTGTTCTTTCAGATAAGGAAATAAAATCAATATTTGTTGCAAAAAACCATCTTGGAGCATCACTATCAATAATTGATAACGTAGAGAGACACGTTAAAGCGAGTGCTAAGAAGTTTTCCTAGATTTTAACAAAGATTTGTGAATTTGGGAACCATACTGTAACGCCTTCTTCTGTTTTTGTGCAGCAATTTCTGGTACACCATAATCCATAGCTAACTCACGGACAGCATGCTTTCGTTGCATATCATTTGAACCATGAATTTTTTCAGAGATGGGAATTTTCTTTGCATGATCTATGAAATTTGGTGATAGAAAAGGCTGGAGCATTCTTACTCCAAATTCTGCAGTAACAGCATTGATTGCAATCATCATTTCTTTTTCATTTTTTAATTTTTCATTCATCATTTTCTCAACTTCATCTTCACCTGTTTCAATTGCTTCACGATATGAATTATAACCACAAAATAACTCATCAATTCCGTTAGCCGTAACTACTGCACTCAGTCCATTTTTTTGCGCAAGCTCTGCAACATAGTAAAATGCAATCGAATTTTCATTCCATGAAAGATTGTCCGACTTGATTAATTGGTGGATTCTTTCACTGATCCTCTTAAATTTTTCAGGATCTATTTCTGAAATACTGTGAGGTAGATTAAGAATTTGATTCACTTCCTTGGAAAAATTGATGTCATGAGAATCATGAAACCCAATTGTTAGGAGATGTATCTCATATCCCATATCCTTAACAAGTTTTGCCAACAAAGTGCTGTCAACACCACCTGAAAATGCAACTCCTATTTTCTTCTCTGTGACAGTATCTTTTACTGCATTTTGCATTTCAGTAAGTAATTGCGCATTCATAATTCTAATTATATAATCTAGATAATTTATTAATTAACCATACAATGCTTCTGCATGGGATTGACTAAACTTTCAGATGAACAGATACAAACCGCACTTCAAAGTTTAGAAGGATGGTCAGTCGTAGGAGGTAAACTCCATAAGGAATTCCAATTTTCAGATTTCAACGAGGCATTTGGCTTCATGGCTAGGGCATCTATGCATATTGAAAAGATGAATCATCATCCAGAATGGTTCAATGTATACAATAAACTCGTTGTTGATCTGATGACGCATGATGCTTCAGGCATCACTGAAAACGATACCAAGTTGGCAAATATCCTCAATTCGCTTTAGATATGGACCCAAAAATTCAAGAAAAAGTATGGGATCCCAAGATTGAATCTGATATTAGAAAAAAATGGGAGAATTCAAAGCTTTATGAATTTCAAACAGATACTGATGGTTATACGATAGATACTCCACCACCATATCCTTCAGGTAGACCATGGCACATTGGTGCTGCAGCACATTATTCTCAAATTGATATGATTTCAAGGACAGCGCGTATGAATGGAAAGAATGTTTACTTTCCAATTGGAATCGATAGAAACGGTTTACCAGTTGAGCTTTACACTGAAAAAAAACATGGCATAAGAATGCGAGAAACGGAAAGGGGAAAGTTTCTTAACCTGTGCAAAGATGCACTTGATGATCTTGAAGCTGAGATGATACAGATTATGAAAAGTTTGGGACTCAGTTGTGATTTTGACAACTATTACAGAACAGACTCGGAAGAATACCGAACGTTGACACAATCTACATTCATAGAACTGTGGAAGAATGATTCAATTTATCTTGCAACAAGACCAAACAACTATGATTGGGTAACGGGAACAACAATAGCAGACGCCGAAATAATCTACGAAGAACTTCCAACCAAACTTGTCCACATGAAATTCAAGGTGGCTGATGGAAAGGAGGTTATCATTGCAAGTACCAGACCTGAACTTCTATGTGCTTGTAAAACCATAATTGTAAACCCAGAGGATGAAAGATATTCTGATCTGGTTGGGAAAAAAGTAACTGTCCCAATATCAAACCAAGAAGTTGAGATACAAACACATCACTCGGCACAAATGGAGTTTGGTTCCGGTGCAGTCATGGTATGTAGCTATGGTGACCAGAACGACGTTGCACTGTTTCGAGAACTAAATCTGGAAGAGGTTGTTGCAATCGGACAGGATGGAAGATTAACTGAAGCTGCTGGCGCTTATGCTGGTCTCAAACCAAAACAAGCTCGCACAAAAATTATTGAGGATTTAGAAAGTGGTGGATTTGTTGAAAAGATTGAAGACATCTCTCATAGGACACCGATATCTGAAAGAAGCAAGACTCCAATCGAGATAATTCCCATGGAAGAGTATTACCTAAAGCAAAAAGAATCAGTAGGAAAAATGAGAGATCTTGGAGCTCAAATCAAGTTTTACCCAGAGATGCACCAGCAAATTCTGATGAACTGGCTTGACTCAATCAAGATAGACTGGCCAATCTCTCGTAGGAGGTTTTATGGGACAGAAATTCCAATCTGGTATTGTAAAAAATGCTCAGAGCCATACTTGCCTGAGCCTGGAAAATATTATCGACCATGGAATGAGCCATGTCCAGCAGAAAAATGTTCCAAGTGTGACTCTACCGAATTTGTTGGCGAGGATAGAACGTTTGATACGTGGATGGATTCTAGTGTTTCTCCATTATTTATTACAAAATTCAAAAAGGATGAGGAGTTTTTCAAGAGAACTTATCCGACTGGAGTGAGACCACAGGCAAAAGACATTGTCAGGACATGGCTGTACTATACACTTCTGCGATGTGAAAACCTTACTGGCGAAAAGCCATGGTCCGAGGCTTGGGTTATGGGATATGGTTTGGACGAGGAAGGAAAGAAGATGAGTAAAAGTAAGGGCAATGCATTAGATCCACTGCCAATTATTGAAAAGTTTGGTGCTGACACATTTAGATTCTGGAGTGCCAGCGAGGTTAACCATGGTTCAGACTTTAGATGTTCGGAACAAAAAATAGAGTCAACGAAAAAGTTTCTTACTAAACTTTGGAATGTCTCAAGGTTTCTGTCCAGTTTTCCTGTAATTGAGTCAGCAGAGATATCAGAAACTGACAAGTGGATCATCTCCGAGCTTGACAAACTGGTAAAGGACTGCAAGGCTGGCTTTGATCAGTACAACTTTTTTGTTCCAGCGATAGCAATTCGTGAGTTTACTTGGAATGTCTTCGCCGCACATTACATTGAGATGGCAAAGGCTAGGGCATACGGAATTGGATTTTCTGATGGCGAGCGTGATGGTGCAATCCATACTTTGCATAAGGTTTTGTCCACACTGCTAAAGCTTTTGGCACCAATCACACCATATATTACAGATTATCTTTGGCAAACTCTCTACTCTGACAAAAGCATACACACCGAGCAGCAAGCAAAGGAAGAATCAAACGATGACCTGACCAAACACACTCAGACTATCAGTGAGTTCAACTCTAAGGTTTGGAACGAGAAGAAGGAAAAGGGACTCTCGCTCAAGGACTCGATTAAGATAGATATTCCAAAAGATCTGGAGATTTTCAAGAAAGACCTAGTTGCGATGCATAATTTGGGCTAAGATGATGTTCCAAATCCAAAAATTACAATGATAGAAACAATAGCAATTACAATCGGAACGACATAATATCTGCGAATTGGATTCATTTTTAGTTTGATCACTATACTACTTCGTCAATTTCTTAAATTTCTCAATATCAGCGTTTGATAAGGTCTGAACCATTCTCAAAGGATTTATCAGATCCTCGATTATTTCGTACAATATTCCGTCCCCATCACTAAATTGAACAACTAGTTTGTCTCCTGAATTTGCAACTATGATTGAGCTGACTTTTTCGTTGCCAGTCGTACCTACTTCGCCCATTTCGCGATAATAACCCTCGATTTTGTCCTTTCTTTCTTTCCATTCTTTTTGTGTTGCGTCATCATAAGGAGCGGTCATAATATTCTGACAGCGTAGAGTTAGATAAGTTTGATCTAGTATCTCAAGCTTTTGACTTTTTTGAATTATTCTCGTCCAGGATCTTTCTGTGCTTGTCATAGAAGGTCAGGTTTTCCTCCTTTGGATAAACGCCAATCATCACAGAATCCTCCAATCCTATGATCAAATCAGAGTGCTCGCGTGGCAAAATTGTAGTGGATGGAGGTTCTAGAATTACAACCTCATCTTCCTGTGTGGCAACATTCTCCTTGTGATATTCAACCTTACCGGACACAAGAAAATGATGTACGTCCTCACGATGATACTGTCCTCCACGGATAAAGCCCTTTTTGATTTGAAATAATGTTATGATTTTCTCATTATCTGAAAAAAAATACCTGAATCCACGAACGTCAGACTCGTGCCTTTCAAATTTCATAATCACACCACCTCTTCAAAATTCCAGATAGAATTCTTCTGCTCCTTTGGTTGTGGCAGGACTCCTT
>CAZCFF010000002.1:0-41354 GCA_964497885.1 uncultured Candidatus Nitrosopelagicus sp. | reverse complement strand
TGGCTTAGTATCAATCCGATAGCAGTCAGGTCCGGCAGGATCAACCGGATTCTGATTCATTGAAGTACTATTAGTAATATTATTGGAAATTGACGGAATGCACTTATCTTCACATCTCAGATTTGAAAATTCAGTCAAATCCTCATTTTGTATGCGTAACTGGAGGCTTGTAAATCATAAAATGGTCCAATACCATACTTCATCACAAGCGCCGCTCTTGCGTTACGTATGCAAGAATTCAAATTTATTGAATACATATAAACCATTCAAAAAATTTTAAAAAAAAGTTATTTAGCTCGATCAGTAATATATTAGAAAAAATGATTGATAAAGATGATTGAAAATGACTTAAAAATATATAAAAAAAATACTGTAAAATCATCCAACCTATTTAAAAAATCTAAAAAACTGCATGTGAATGGTGTCCATCATAATATACGATTTTTTGAACCATACCCATTTGTGACAAAATCTTCCAAAGGGAAATTTTTGACTGATGTGGATTCTAACAAATATGTTGATTACTGGATGGGACATTGGAGTCTCATTCTTGGACATTCGTCAAAAAATATTGTAAATGATGCAAGAAAACAATTGAGTAATGGTTGGATGCATGGAACTGTCAATAAAAATTCAATTGAATTATCAGAAAAAATTTCAAAAGCGGTACCAGTTGCAGAAAAAATTCGTTATGCAACAACTGGAACAGAAGCTACAATGTATGCTATCAGACTTGCTAGAGCTTCTACTAAAAGGAAAACTATTGCAAAGATTGATGGTGGTTGGCATGGTTATACTACTGATTTACTCAAAACAGTAAACTGGCCATTCCATAATTCTGAAAGTGGTGGACTTGTTGATGAAAAATATGTTAAATCGTTACCGTATAATAATTTACATGATTCTATCAAAATTTTAAAAACAATAAAAAATGATTTGGCGGCAGTTATCATTGAACCGGTTCTTGGTGGTGGTGGTGGTATACCAGCGACAAAAGATTACTTAACCGGGATTGAAGAATTTTGTCATAGAAATCATTCATTATTCATTTTAGATGAAATTGTAACTGGTTTTAGATTCAGATATGGCTGCATGTATGAAACAATGAAACTTGATCCTGATATAGTCACATTAGGGAAAATAGTTGGTGGTGGGTTACCAATTGGTGTTATTTCTGGTAAAGATGAATTTATGAATTATGCAAACACAGCGACATTTTCAAAAACAAATCGTGCATATATTGGTGGCGGTACATTTTCTGCTAATCCACTAACAATGATAGTTGGAAATTCAACACTTAGTACATTAAAAAATAAAGGTTCAAAACTTTACAAAAAATTGAATAGTTTTGGTTCTGAAACTAGAAAAATGCTTGATAAGAAATTTGGTGGTGAAGTAATTACAACTGGAATGGGTTCCCTTTTCCTAACACACTTTGTAACTAATGGATATACTGAAATAAAGAATGCAAATGATGCAGCTAAATGTGATATAAAGAAACTACATGATTATCACTTTCACCTAATTGCTAATGATAAAATTTTCTTTTTGCCTGGAAAACTTGGTGCCTTTTCAAATGCACATACAAAATCAGATATTACTAATATTGCAAAATCCACGGATAGATTTCTTTCAAAGTTTAAAAAATAATTTATTCTATATAATATATGACAAAAGAAAAATCAAAGGTTAAAAAAAACGATGAAGAGCACGTAGCGATTAATGATCCAACACAATTCCCGCATGAAGATATGGAAGAACTTGCAAAAAAAGCAATAAAAAAGTTCAAATCTTTAAGTTGAGAAAGATTTGATAGAAGGTGGTTTTATTGATATTTTTTAGTGGAAATCAAAAAACGGAGGATTTACTCTATCAGGCTATGTCATATATGGAAAAAAGGCAGCCAAAGGCAGCAATACCACTTTTTAAAAAAATAATAAAACAGGACCCAAAAAATACTACTGCACTTTATAATCAGGGATTAGCATTAAATCAATTAAAAAAATACCAGGATGCAATAACATGTTTTGATCAAGTGACAGAAATTGATCCAAATGATGTTGGTGCCGTAAATAACAAAGGAATAGCACTAGCCGAGATGGGTAATACTGATAGTGCCTTTGAATGTTATAACAAATCAATAGAAATAGACCCTAAATATGCGGCTGCTCATTACAATAAAGGAGTCCTTCATGATAAATTACTACAGCATGAGGAGGCAATCGAGTGTTTAGATACTTCATTAAAATGCGACTCGGGTAATGTGAATACAGCATTTTACAAGGGTATTGTGCTTGGAAGAATGAAAAAGCATGAGGAAGCATTAAACTGTTTTGAGAATATTTATAGAAAGCATCCAAAACATATGGATGCTTTTTTCCATAAAGGAATTGAATTGGCGGAATTAGGAAAACACAAAAGAGCGTTAGAGATTTTTGAGAAATTATTGCAATTACATAAAGATAATGTAAATGTAATTTATGCGATGGCACGAAGTAATGCAGCAATTTCTAATATCGACAAAGCATTATACCTACTTGAACAGGCGGTAAAAAAAGATAGAAAAACTATCAAAAGATGGGCTGTTGAAGATGAATTTTTTGATTCATTATTAGATGAACCAAAATTCAGAAAACTTGTTAAATGATTACAAGATTTTTTTTCTGATACCATCTATTCGCATAAGTCGTACACTTTTTTTTGGTCCAACCAATCTTGCTTCATAAATTGGTACATACAATTCAATTATTTCATTAATGTTGATTTTTTCTTCCAAATTACGTGTACCAACTGAAACAGATTTTTTCAATTTATCAATCAACCTTTGAACAGCTGCATCATACGTAATCTCTGGTTTTTTTACAACATTTTTTGTATTTTGTAATGTACGTTTTGGGTAACTTTCAATCAGCCGTGAACTCATTTTGTAAGGCATTTTAATTTCCTTCCCATGATGATCAAACGCAATTTCTTGTTGCTCCTCTAAGAATACATGCTCTTCTAACTCTAGATCAATTTGATTTTTTCTTTTAGCACTAGATTTTATTTTTGTACCTAATTTACCTAAAATAGTTTTCCCATGTTTAATTGGAAATATGCTATCACCAAAAACCACCTCTTTAACATTTGATTCAACATTAATTGTATGGATAACTTTTCTGAAATAATCAGCATTATAGCTTCCTGATAAAATTAAAAATGCTTCATATGACAGTTTTATGGAATGAACGTGTACATCAGATTTTTTAGGTTTTTGCAACAATGTTCTAAAATGCGACGTTTTTTTATTTTCTACAATCTCTTCAGTTTCGTCAAAATCCAATGATGGGCGTAAAACTACTATCTTAATCTTATACTTACTACGAACCATATCACAACATTTCATCCTAATAGTTTTTAATATTGTCCTATTTTCTCAGTCATAACATTTACTTGATAGAAAAATGGTCTTTAGATAATTTGAAAAAAACTAGTATATTGTCATCACCTGCAAAAAAAGTGAAGAAAGATTACTTCACTGGACCTGTAAAAATTCAAGAAATATCAGCAGTTACAAAGCCAAATGAGCATGATATGTACCATGTAAAATTTATGAAATCATCTAGAACTAAACTTCATTATCACACTGGTGCACAATTATTAATTGTTACAAAGGGTACCGGTAGTTTAATTCTGTATAAACATTCATCAAAATCTCAAATTAGGATAACAAAAACTATTGGTTTGAAAGAAGGTGAGGTTGCATATATTCCACCAAAAATACTCCATACACATGGTTCAATAAAAAATGGAAAAATATTTTCACATATTGCACTAAATTTTTATCCTTCTAAAAATAACGTCATAAAAACTATATGGTTTGAATCAGATCTTAAATCAAATATATTTAATAAAATCTCATGAATTAAAATTTGAATCCTCTTACAATCTCTGTAGCCTGATCGTTCAGCTTGATTGTATATGCTGCACTAACTTCATCATTTGATTCTGAAAGCTCTTCACCAAATTTTGTTTTATCTTGACCCCTCTCAAAATCTCCACCTGATTCTTTAATACACAAAGGAAATTTTTGCATTTTTAGGTTTGATTTTAATAAATATGCAATAAATTTTTTGTATCCATTAGTATCATTCCAATCAACATCTTTTTCATAACATGCCGCGATCCATATATCAACTGTATTCTGATAAATTACTTTCTTTCTTATTTCATCTAATGCAAGTATAGACATCTAATCACAATTTTTTAAAAATCAGCACGTTTCATCTTAGAACCACAACGTGGACATGAACCACCTTTGAATCTGTGATTACAAGTAAGACACACATATTTTACACCAGAATTTTGACCCTGGCCAAAAAATCCTCCACCGCCAAGTCCAAATCCAGATCCACCTGATGCTCCAGAACCTCTCATACGTGACATCATTCTTTTTCGTAAGAGTAATGGAAAAATTATAAAAATTGCTAAGGCTGCGCCAAGACCATATGGAAATGGTAAAACCATTTGTAATCCAATACTTACCGCAAGTGAAGCAAACAAAAATACCAAATACGACTTGTAATTAATCAAACTAAAAAAAAATAGTAAAAAAACCTTATAAAGTTTTGTCAGAATCACTAGTTTCAGTCGTCAGTACTTCTAACGAAATTTTATCACCATTACTATCCCATGCAAATATATCATCATCATTATAAGGTGATTTCACTATTATTGATACTAACCCGAAATAGTTATTCAAATCAGTCAGTGATGGTTCTGCGGAACCCACAGGATGGGAATGAACAATTCCAACATAACTTAGATCCAGTGGTAATGGATTGTGTGGAAAGCCAGCAAAATCAGCCCCAGTTTCAGAAAATGGTGGTATAACCAAACCATCAACAAATACATTACCATGTTTTGATTTTCCACGTAAAATCAAAATTCCTTCATTAGGATGATTCATTTTACAAAATGATATTATTCCATCTCTTGCTTCCTCAGTCAGCGTAACCTTACGGTTACTCTTACTTTTTTTTGTAGTCATTTTATTCTAATTCTATCACATAATTTACAGCAGAAATCTGATTAAGACTGAATTGTATTGATTTAATGGATTCTGACATTGACACAGTTATTGATTTTGTCTCAAGATCAAGTGATTTTAATTCTGACTCCATATCATTTTTATTATTTTGATTTTTATTCAAATCCAATTCCATCTTCTCCAAATCAGAATGATTAAAAATTGATAATTTATTTTCAGCATCAATTTTAGATTGGTTACATTTATTGATCTTATCAATAAATTCACCGATTAAAGAAATTGTTTGAGTAATCTGATTTAATGACTTTTCAATGTTTTTAACAGAAATTGATTCTGACTTGACATTTTTCATTACTGCGTTCAATATTTGGATAATACCATCCTTATTTTCATCGGTTAACACCTCAATAGGATCACTAATTAAATTTTCCAATAATTTTTTTTGTGGTTTATCAAGTGATGAAATGTAGATATACTTATTCATAGGTCTAGATATGTTTGCGAACTGTGAATCAATTTGATTTTTAATCTCAAGTTTCACTGAATGAAAAGAATTAATTTCCTCTTTAATTTTTAAATATGCTATATATTCTTCACTTGCCTTTAATTTCTCAATTCCGCCAACAACATTCCTATTAGTTTCTACTGACTTTTCTATATTTTTTTCAGTATTTTCTTTACGATTATGTAATGTTACCAATGATTCATCATATTCATTATACTCGGTAATACTTTCAGTAATCTTTTCAATTTTATTTTCTAAATCTATATGATTGCTAACTAGCTCGGTAATCTCTTTATTATCACTTTGCATGACTCGAAGATCATCTTTTAATCTTTTTGCATATTTTTTTGCAAATATATGAATAACATTAGATTGTCTTCCTAATGAATCACCAATACGTTTTAACATTTTGGTTACGGTTTCACTAAATACTTTAACATCATCAAACGAATTTATTTCTATTAGGTTTTTTGTACATTCTTTTTTGATTATAGATAACACATCATTTTTTCCACGATCAACTAATCTTCGTAAGTGATGATCTATCTCCTCAGTGTTCAGTGTATCTGCATCCAACTCTTTCGTAATTTTTAGAAGTGTCTCACAGTTTGAATTAATTTTATTCCTAAATGTTTTCACTTCTGCCATAATTGTTTTAGTCCTCACAGAGTGAATCTCCTCTAGAATATCGGCAATATCTGAAAGTATGATATGTTTTTCTTTAGGTGCCACATTAATTTCATTTTCGTCTATTTTCTTCTTACCCCAACCAAATACCATATTTTACTATAAAATCACAATTTTAAATGTGTTAAACTACAAAATTTAAAAATTATCACACAGTATGATGTTATGCCAAAAAATAATTTAGAGTATACGGCTTACCATAACGCAAATGTAAAAACGTCTATTCTAGTTAATTCCCCACCCCAAAAAATTTGGAAGAAAATTAGCAATGTTATTGATTTAGACTGGTTGGCAGGGATTAAAAGTTGTACATCAAAATCTCATAATAAATCTGGTATTGGTACACATAGACAATTAAAATTTGATGATGGAAGCGTGATTGATGAATATATTGTTGGTTGGGAAAATGAACACTACTTTTCATATATAGCTGTAAGCGGATTACCGTTGCGTGGATATCATGCAACTATTTCATTAACACCAGCTAGTAAAAGATCTAAAATTACATGGGAATCGTATTTTAATACTGAAGAAATGACTCATCTACAATTTAATGAGTTCTGTTCATTTCTGGAATCATTTTATAAAAATTCATTAGAGAATCTCAAAAAATCATTAGAATAGGCTAAAATATTCAATATGTGAAATCAGTGTATGAGTGATATTCGTTTTATTATAATTGGTATTGTGTTTGTGTTTTCTGCAATTATTGTTATGTCAGTTTTTGGTTCTCAATTTAGTGAACTAACAATTCAAGCTGAATTTGATAAATGTTTTGAATATTATGAAGATGAACCGCCTAGAGAAATTGATTGTGATGCAGGGTTTCAAGATAAAGTATTTGTTTTTACCCCTGTTGTAATTCTCATTATATTAGGAATATTTTCTATAATAAAAGGAATAAGAGGTACATGGGATCAAAATGTGAAACCGGAAGACATGGTAGGTCCTGGCAATTCTTTTGATACGCGTGATGAACCAAAAGATTCTGATGATAATTAATTAAATTTCTTAAAACATAATTTTACTAACATCATCTTTAGAAACACCTTTCCAAACACCAATCATCCCTGAATCATCAGCTGCCTCTACTTTTGTAATCTTTTGAATTTTTATGTGGTCAGGGTTAGGTGGCATCCATAACATAGCCATATAATCATCAACATCACCAGCCTTTTTTGGATCAGCCATGATGATTTTTTCTTTTGAAAAACCATTAGAAGTTAACAACTCAATTGATTTTTCAGCCAAATCTACACGGCCATGTATGAAAAGATATACATTTTTTGAATAATCAATATCCGTCATATTCAATTTAACAAGGTTCTTTTATTTTAGTATATTCCATATCAAAACCATTTCTCTAAAGTTTGGCTTCTTTTTTCTAATCCCTTCTTTAATCTATTTAATGATGCATTAACTCTATCTTCAGAAAAGTCTCTTTCCCTAGAAAGATAACTGAGTATTCCAGTATAATCAATATCATGAAATTCTATATCACCTGGTTCAGACACATTAGTCTGTAAGAATATTTTTCTTATTTCATTAAATTGAATATTATTAAGTTGCTCCTGTATTTGAGGTATGTCTTCTAATTTACCATATTCTCTAATTAGTTTAAGTGCAGTTTTTGGACCAATTCTCTCGAAACCGTCAGGATTAAAATCTGTACCGATTAAAATTCCTATATCAATTAATTGTTCACGTGTAACGCTTAATTCATCCAAATTTTTTTGATAGTTAATGATTTCAGGTTCTACGTCAATGTAGGTATTACGATTTGGTAGTTTTCTTCTACCAGAATTTGTAAAATTACGAACAAGCTTTCTTGCTCCATATAATAAAGAATCATAATCTTGACTTGCCACAGCATGAGCCTTACCTGTTATATTCATATGAGCTGCCATTGCCTCTCCATCAGATGGTGCTTGAACATGAGGTATCCCAAAAAGATCAAGCAGATGCTTCGAATCCTGAACCATTCCATCATGCATTGATGTGGTTTGTTGCGCGTATTTTCTTGCGCCTTCTGTATCACCTTCGACTTTCGCCTTTTCATATTTTACTGTAGCAGCTTTTTTTAATTTTTTTCTACGTTCAATCTCAGCCATTTTCATCGATGGTGGTTTACCGTCAAAAACATAAACAGGTTTTATTCCCATCAGAAGAAAATTTACGTTGCGATATAACAAACCAGTAAGATGGCTAGTAACCCTACCTTTTCTATCAGTAAGGTGCATGCCTTCAGGTCCTCTAATGATCGCCAAGAATTGGTAGATTGCATTATATGCATCAATTGCGATTATTTTTGAAGAAAATGATTCAAGTTTGATTTTTTCTCGTATTAAGAGAGTTTTGATATCTACGCCCATAGTTCAACATCTTTTACCTTATTTTTTTATTTAATCTTTCAAAGTATTGACTATATTAGGATCTTTGATAAATTTACTTTGTCGGGATAGCCAAGCCTGGTAAGGCGGACGCCTCGAAATCTTATACAGGATAGCGTCTGTGCATTGCACCCGGGGGTTCAAATCCCTCTCCCGGCGCTAATTAATTTGAAATAATGTTAACCGTCATCAAAGTCATCAATTGATAATGATGACGGAAAACAGAAGACTTCTACCATACTAGATTATTGATGTTTTTATTTAATATCCATATTCAATTATCAAACTTGGGTTTCTAATTCTCAAAAATGGTTATCAATATTCTATATTAAATATGATTAAAACGTATTCAGTATATGGAAGTGATCTGAATCCAGAGTGGCTCTGCAAAACATAGAAAATAGATAACTTTCTTTGAAAGTTATTGGAGGTAATCTCCTAATGATGTTTTGTTTGAATGGGCCACTCCAATTTTTATCAATAAAATTTCTGGTTGCCTTTTTGTATATTCTCAGAAATGATAAAGTTGATACTATCTTTTATTCTTCATTACTGTAACAGTACTATGAGTGAATTAAATCTTAAGAAAATCTTGGTACCATTGGATGGTTCTAAAAACTCTTTTCGTGGTTTAGAACATGCAATAAGTTTAGCGAAACTATCTGGTGCTAGTATAATTGGAGCACATGTATCTTATGTTCCAGGAAATCTTGCTAATCCAAAACAAGGTTTCATAAATCAAGAATTGGTAACTGAGGCAAAACACCATCTAAATGCAGCAAAAAAACTGTGTGATGATAGCAATATTTCATTTGTTAGTAAAATATTACCTGGAACACCAGGTAATGGTATTATCAAATTTGTACAGGATATGAAAAATGGAGTAAATATGATCGTCATGGGTTCACGTGGTCTTACTTCAGCTAAGGAGGCATTTTTAGGAAGTGTTTCTAATCATGTCACACATAAATCCAAAGTACCTGTTCTTGTCGTAAAGTAATTCATAACAATGAAACGACTGGAAGTGATTGTAAACATTGACAAAGTTAACAATGTAATCAATGTGATAAATGAAGTTGGGGTAGGAGGAATGACTGTTATGCATGCAAGAGGACTAGGGGCTACAGATCCTCCATTGGTTGGTAAATTATACTCAAGAGAGGTTATTGTCACAGTTGTTGATGATTCAAAAGTTGATAATCTAAAAACCGCTATAATGAATGCTGTATGTACTAAGAGTAAAGGGGATGGAAAAATATTCATCACAAATGTTGAAAATGCTGTCGATATTTGTACAAGTAATACTGGCAAAAATGCTATCTAACGTTTTTCATTTATGATAATGCTCATAGATTGTTTTATAGTATTTTACCGTATAAGATATGATGACAGTTGTCAAAAATCTGGTGTATTGTTTCAACACTAACAGACAGATCTATTAGAAGATTTGTAGTGATTATGGTCAACTGTTATCAATTTTTAATTTTAAAACAATTTTAATTCATCATAATTAATATTTTCAAAAATGAAAAAGATATCATCTATTTTTATGTAATAATATGTCATTATAGACATGAAAAAAGGAAGGAAACATATTTTGCAAAAATCGTTGGGAATATCTCCATTATTAGATGCACCGTTTTCGTTCAGTGATCATTTATTAAATAATTTTAATATAGACTTTGAAAAGTTTTTCAATCATTTTCCAGCAAGGCCATTATTCTTCCCACATACTGTTTCCACTTCATGTGATATTGAGGACCATGAAAAAGAAATTTGTGTTCAAGTAGATTTACCTGGAGTCACAAAAAAGGATGTCAAGTTAGATATTTCTGAAAATTCCATCGAGATCTCAGCAAAACATAAGGATGAAAGTAAACAAAACAAAAAAAATTTTCTCAAAAAAGAGCGTACAGAATTGTCATATTATAGGGTTCTTCCTTTACCTGTCAAAGTTTTGCCAGAAAAGGCAAAAGCAAAACTTTCAGATGGAATACTAACAATAACTATACCAAAAGTATATCCAAAAATCCAAAAGAAAAAATCTATCGCTATAGAATGATTAAAAAAATACTTGTACCGTTAGATGGTTCTAAAAATTCTTATCGTGGTTTAGATGAAGCAATAAATCTAGCTAGACAATGTAATGCAATAATCACTGGAATTCATGTAAAAGATATGCCTGGAATATATGCCCTACACCCAGTAGGTTTTGTGAGTAATATCTCAGGTAAGGAGAGTAAAAAAATGATTGATTATGCAAAAACAAAATGTGCACAAAAAGGTGTATTATTTCGTGGTAAAATCATGGGTGGTGATCCCGCGTACGACATTATCAAATTTGCACATAATAAAAGAAATAAAATTAATGTGATAGTAATTGGTGCTAGAGGAAGAGGAATGTTAAAGGGAATATTTTTGGGAAGTGTTTCTAATTACGTAATACACAAAGCGAAAATACCGGTGCTGGTTGTGAAATGATTAGATCTTGTTCGAATACTTTTAAAATATACAAACATAACAAATACCAGTGAATAGATACAAGGCAATCCAAACATTATCTCTTAAATCTGATGCCACATTTGATGATGCCAAATATAGATATAGAAAATTAGCCTTAGAATTACATCCAGATAAAAATAAAAAAGAAAGAAATGATGACAAATTCAAAAAAATCACTGATGCGTATCATTATTTAAAGAAACAAAATAAAATGAATAACTCTAAACTGATAAATGAAAAAAATACTGATCAAGCAAAGTCGTCAATGAATACTACAAAACATGCATATCAGAAAGCATACTCTTCAGATACACAACCTAAAGAAGACTGGACTCACTATACACAAAACTTTGAGATGAGTGAAGAGTTTTGGACATTATATGAAAAATCTTTCTGGAAGGATTATGAACAAAATGTGTTTAAAAAACCAAAAAACAACTTCGAAAAAATGTTTTGGGAAGATTCGGAAAAAAATATTCAAGAAATACTCAAAACTAGGCAAGAAAATAAGAAAAAATTTGATCATGACCTAAAAATTCAAGTTGATAAGAGTTTGTGTATAGCATGTTGTAGTTGTGAAACGATTGCCCCAGATGTATTTGTTATAGATAAGATTTCAGCAATTAATCCTAAATCAAAAGTACATAATCAACATGGCGCTAATGAGCGAAAGATCATGGATGCTGCTAAAACTTGTCCAACTAAAGCGATATTAATTTGTCAAAAAGATTCTAAGAAGAAAATCTATCCGTTATAATCAATAACTCTTTAACATTATATGTAATTGATCAAATTCCTGATCTGAAAGAGTTGGTCTATTTTTGAACATACTGTGTACTGGTCCAGCTGAATCATTTGATTGTCGTGGTATTAGATGAACATGAACATGTGGTATTTCTTGACCACTTTCTTTGCCATTATGTATAGCCAAAAGTGTAGATCCAGTAATTTTATCAATTTTAGGAACTACTTCAAATACAAGTCGAAAAAGGTCTGCATTATCATCTTGTGACATATCTTGGATTTTTCCATAATGAGTTTTTGGAATTACTAATGTATGTCCTTTTGCAACTGGAAATGCATCCAAAAAAGCAATAGAGTTTTCAGATTCCATAATTAATCTAGATTTAATTTCTCCTGTAATAATTTTACAAAATATGCAATCCATATTTGTTAAAATTTTATAAAATATAAAACGATTTTTAGGGACTCAAAATAGTTGCAAATGCAAGTCCTTCACCGTATTTTATAGTTACAGTATCACCAATTTGATATTCACAGTTATCAATTGTTTTTGGTATGTTATCAGAAGTATCTACGTAACACATACCTCTTTCATTTAACATAATTTCAACTTCTTCATAAACATCAGCACGTATCAAATTCCAAAATGGGAATACAACCGTTCCTATAATACCAGCTGCACCTAAAAAAGCAAATAAAAAAATGAAACCGTATTTTCTTGAATCATTCATTTCCATACCAATTCACCATATTAATTATTTAGAATCACCACAAACCGCCTTCTTGAACACCACTACCACTCATGTCAGGTTTTTTCTCTGGTACATTACCATGAGCTTTCTTTTTATGACGCTCCAATCGTTCAGGTGTAGGCAATTCTAGATTACACACATCACATTTTGTTTTGTTGCTATCCTTTTTACCAAATAATCCCATGTTTTGAATAATCAAGAAACATATTATAAAGGATACCAATTCCTTTGGACGGTATGGAAATTAAAAACATAACAGTTCTAGGATCTGGAATTATGGGTCATGGAATTGCTCAAGTTTATGCCATGGCTGGATATAATATAGTACTTAGAGATATCGAACAAAAATTCCTAGACAAGGCAATGGAGAAAATTAAATGGAGTTTAGATAAACTTGTGTCAAAAGAAAGAATTTCCTTAGAAGAAGAATCAAAAATCCTTTCAAGAATAAAGCCAATCGTAGATTTGAAGGATGCTGTACATGATAGTGACTTGGTGATTGAAGCTGTCCCAGAAATAATGGATCTCAAAAAAAAAGTATATGCAGAATTAGATAAGGTTGCTGATGATCAGGTTATTTTTGCATCAAATACTAGTACATTACCAATTTCAGAAATCGCAAACACTATCTCTAGACCTGATAAATTTATAGGAATTCATTTCTTCAATCCACCACAATTAATGAAACTTGTTGAAATAATACCTGGGCAAAAAACCTCAGATAACATTCTCAATCTTATAACTGAACTTGTGAAATCTGTCAATAAGACACCGGTAATTTGTAGAAAAGATGTTCCAGGATTTATTGTTAATAGACTCTTCATACCACTTGTTCATGAAGCCTGCTATGTCATGGAAAGACAAAAAATCCAACAAGTAGAGATTGATTCTGCGGTCAAATTTAACCTCGGATTTCCTATGGGTATTTTTGAGTTAGCTGATTATACCGGAATGGATGTTATTCACAAGGCAACCGTAGAAATGCATCTCAGAGATAAAAAAGTCATTTTGCCACACCAAAAAATTGAACAACTATTCAATGAAAAAAAACTTGGGCAAAAAAGTGGCGAGGGGTTTTACAAATATTCTGATGATAAGTATGAAAGAATTTCACTTTCAGAAGAATTAGGCAAAAAATGTGACCCGACACAAATAATTGCAAACATCCTAAATAATGCTGCATGGCTTGTTACAAACAAAGCTAGTGATGTAAATGAGATTGAGAAGGCTGCAAGTTTGGGATTAAATCTAAAAAAACCTCTATTTGAAACTGCAAATGAAATTGGTGTGCAAAAAATAGTTAATGAGTTAAAAAAATTATCTGAACAACATGGTACATTTTATGAACCAGATCCATTATTGTTATCTATGTGTTAATTTGTTCTAAAACATATTTTATAGCTTCATCTGTGGTTTCTACACCGACAATTTTTACATTTTTCCTATGATCAAGGAATTGATCAGCATATTTTGATGCAGTTCCACCAGAATTTTTTAATGCAATTATTGGTTTTTTGTACATATACGCTGCACAAATTTCAGAAAGTGTCCCAGAACCACCACCTATTACAATAACACCATCCGCAGAAAGTGCGTTTAAAAAATCACGCATTAAACCCATTCCAGAGGGAATTACTATATCACAGAATTCATTTGCGAGAGAAAAATCATTTTGAGGTATTATTCCTACAGTTATCCCATCAGCATCATGTGCCCCATGGCATGCAGCACGCATCACACCACCAAGACCACCAGTTATCAAAACTGATTTAGATTTTGCAATCTTAGAACCCATATCATATGCAAGTTTTTCTATATCAGGTGTACAACCATTATCATTATTTCCAATTACCAAGATCTGACGCCTTCTTATCATATAGATTGTTTTGAATAATGTATGAAATACTTTGTGAAATCTTACAGTAAAGGATATTAAGATTGAGTGAAATTCCCAGTATATGCAAAAACGAACAATGCCAATTTGTTTTTCTAGCAAGCAATATCAAAGCATAGTTGAATATGCGAAAAAAAATGGGATGGTGAATGCTAGTCAAGCAGTTGAAAAATTACTCAAAGATATACAAAAACAGTAAACTACACGCGTTTTTTAAGCCGATCGTGTTTGATCGTTAAGTGCTCCTTGTACTTCATTAACAGATGTTTTATCTTCTAACGTACTTGTATCACCTATCTTTTCACCACATACAATTGATTTTAACAGTCTCCTCATGATTTTACCACTACGTGTCTTTGGTAGTTTTGTAACAAAATAGAATTGCTGTGGTGTTGCGATTGCACCTATTTCGCCACGTACAGTATCTCTTAGTTCAACCAATAATTTTTCCTGTGAATTTGTACAATTTTCCTTTAAAACAACAAATGCTATGATTGACTCACCCTTGATTTCATCAGGTATTCCACAAACAGCTGCCTCAGTTACATCACCATGTGATACAAGACTACTTTCAAGTTCTGCAGTACCTATTCTATGACCTGCAATCTTCAGTATATCATCAGCTCTTCCAAGTAACCAAAAATAACCGTCTGAATCTTTTATAGCATAATCACCAGGATAATACATACCCTGAAACTTTGACCAATAAACATCAGCATATTTTGTATCATCTTTCCATAAACCAAGTAACATACCTGGCCATGGATTTCTTATTACCAGTGAACCTTTTGTGTTTGGTAATGTTTCATTTCCATCTTCATCAACTACAGCTATATCAACACCCGGAATTGGTTTTGTGGCGGACCCAGGTTTTAATACAATTGATTCCAATCCTGGAAGTGAAGTGATCATCATTCCACCAGTTTCTGTTTGCCACCATGTATCAATAATCGGACATTTCTTTTTACCAATAATATTAAAGTACCATCTCCAAACTTCTGGATTAATCGGTTCACCAACTGTACCAAGCAAACGTAATGTTGATAGATCAAACGAGTCTGGTATCTGATCACCAAACTTCATGAACATTCTTAATGCGGTAGGTGTTGTATAAAATATACTAACATTATATTTTTGAATTATTTCCCACATTCTAGATGGTTTAGGATAATCAGGCGCTCCCTCATACATAACTTGTGTTGCTCCATGTAAAAGGGGACCATAAGCAACATAACTGTGTCCAGTGACCCAACCTATATCAGCTGTACAAAAATAAATATCATCATCTTTGATATCGAATGCCCATTTGTATGTTGAATAAAGATGCGTTAAATATCCACCAATTCCATGTAATACACCCTTAGGCTTTCCAGTTGTACCTGAAGTATAAAGTATGTAAAGTGGGTGATTACTATCTAACTCTTCAGGATTACATACATCTGATGCGTTTTTCATCAAATCTGTCCAAAGCTTATCTTTTTTATTTAATGCAATTTTATTTTTGGCCCTTTCTAAAACAATCACATGCTTAACTGAATCCACTCCTGCAGCATTTTCATCTACAATTTCTTTTAGATTGATTATTTTTCCCTTACGATATCCACCATCTGCTGTGATTATAATTTTAGATTGTGAATCTTCAACACGATCTTTTAATGATATTGTGCTAAATCCAGAAAAAACAACTGTATGAATAGCGCCAATCCTCGCACATGCAAGCATAGATATTATTAATTCTGGCACCATTGGCAGGTAAATTGTTACTCTATCACCATTTTTTACGCCTAAAGATTTCAATATATTTGAGAATTTTTTGACTTCAATGAATAACTCCGAATATGAAATTGTTCTGCTGCTACCATCCTCCCCTTCCCAAAAAATTGCTGTTTTTAATGATTTGTCGTTTTGATGTATATCTAATGTATTAAATGACGCATTAATTTTACCACCTACAAACCATTTTGCAAAAGGTGGTTTCCAATCAAGTGTTTGTTCCCATTTTTTAAACCAGGATAATTTTTTTGCTTGTTCATCCCAAAATATTATAGAGTCAGATTCAGCTTTATTTCTAATCTCATTATCAAAATTCCCTAAATTAATTTCATATGAATCAGTT
The DNA here is from genome assembly GCA_964497885.1 of uncultured Candidatus Nitrosopelagicus sp. GTDB lineage: Archaea > Thermoproteota > Nitrososphaeria > Nitrososphaerales > Nitrosopumilaceae > Nitrosopelagicus. The sequence continues at coordinate 24,735 of CAZCFF010000002.1, read as the reverse complement.
TTCAATTACTAACAAATAATGAATATTAGTATCTAAATGTTAAAGATGAATGGTTACTGTGATTCCATTCTAGATAGCCAATCAGAATCATCATCATTCCTATTATCAGGATTTTCATGAGCCATTGGTGGTACAGTTCCAGGTGATTCAGTATTATCACTTGGTGGATTGGGTATAGATGATTCGGTTATAGTACCAGTGTTAGAATCAAGATAAGATATAGCAGATTCTTGAATTACAGCTTTAGGTTCTTGTATTGCATCTAAACATTCTAACGAAAGATCATCAATACGTCTTTGTATATTAGTTACTTCAGTCCTTTCATGTGATAAACGCTCAAGAATATTATGTGTGTATTTTTGGACAGACTCAAATGTTGCTTCTGATAACTCACCACTTTTGAATTGTACTTTAGCATCAAATAGAATTACTTTGATTGATTTTTCTTGTTCATCTATTTCTTCTAAACGAATTCTAAGTTTTGTCTTAATTTTTTCTTCCATCTCATCTAAATTATGTAATTTTGATTTGTATGTTTGATGGATTAATTCTGCATCTGATTTCATTTCATCGTTATCTGATACTATATTGTTTAATGCCTTCAAACGTTTAAGAGTTAGACTTTTTTCTCGTAATATTTTTTGTGCATCAAGTCTCCATTTTGGTATATGAATAACAATATTTCCTTGTAATACTAATTGATCATAAGGAATTTCTTTTAATCCATTTGAACCACAGTCAACACCTACCGTTTGTACACTACCGTCAATGTCAGTCATTGTACCAAGAATTTTGCCGAATGGTGATCCATACATATCTTTTACATGCTTACCGATTATGGTTGATATATCATGAGTCATGTGTATTGGTATCAGGAGGCATATAACCAAGACAATGTAAAAATGGTTACTCGTTTTGGTAAGAAGAAATTAACTAATCATGACTGAGTAGGCAGATCGTAATTTTAAAATCAGCAATATATGATGGAATTTATCATGATTGATAAAGAAGAACTGAATCAAATCCTGATGTTTGTTGCAAAAAAATGGACAGACCTCAGCCGAGACCCTAATAATAGAGCGGTTAAAACGTTACCAGATAATTTCTGGATGAATTCTACTGGTGGTCCAGCTGGTAAAGGTAGATGGATAACAACATTGATGTATACTGAAAATGAAACTGACGCAAATAATTTCAAAGAAGTGTTGCTTAGATGGCAAACAAAAGCTCAACAAACGGAATCTCATCAATCAAAACCATCAGATTTAATTCAGATTAATAGAAAAAACAAAAATTAAATCCATAGCAATGCATCTGAATAACGATTTCACATGCGATCAAAAAATACTGATGTTTTTGATCCGATATAATTTATTACAATAACAAGTTTGTAACAATTAATGCAAGAAAAATTTTCAAAAAATGAAAAAAAGGAGCTTCTAAAACATTTTTCAAATATAGACAAATCAGTGTTTGCAATAATTACACCCAGACAAGTCGATCGTGGTGCACTGATGTCACGTTACAGTAGAACTGATAAAAACATGAGAAAAGTTTTTCTTGACGAATTCTTAAAAAATAAAAATCGTGGTGAAGAATTTTATGAAAAAGTTCTTTTAGAATATGGAGATGACTCTGTTGCTGAGCTTGGTGGAGCACAAATTGCAATTGAAGGACTATCTAATATTGCAGTAAAAAAAATTGAAGATCGTAGAATTGGATTTTCTTACTTAGAAAAATCATCAAGATATGTATCATGGGATAAAAAAATTAATGGTAAATACAAATTTTATCGTGATCCAAACATACTCAAATCACGTTATGCTGATGATTATCTTCAAGCATGTGATGCTGATTTTGAACTATACAAAAAAAATATAGAATCAATGTTAAAATTAATTCGAGAAAATGATCCTGTCGATAATTATAAATTCAAGGATCAGAACGGTATTGAAAAAAGTTTTCATAAACTTACACATAGCGATAGTATAAAGTCTGCACAAAGGATTTACAATGCAGCAACAAAAGCAAAGGCTCTTGATGCGCTAAGAAGTTTGTTACCTGCATCAACTTTAACTAATGTTGGTATCACTGGAAACGGTCGTGCATTTGAGTATCTCTTATCAATATTACTTAGTTCAAATCTTGCAGAAGAGCAAAATTTGGCTTTGGATATGAAAAGCCAACTTGATACAACCATTAAATCATTTGTTGGACGTGCAGATGACAAATATGGTAAAGTTTTACAAAAATATCTTCAGAATATTAGAAAAAACTCGATAAGAATGGGGAAAAAATATGCTAAAGGAAAACCCATTCATGGAAATATTGTTAAACTGGTAGAGTCTGATGCTGAATCAAGCGCACTGAATAGTGTTATTTCTGCATTAATTTATGAACAATCTTCCGGTATACAGTTCTCACAAATTAAAAAAAATATTAGAAAGATCAGCAAAAGGCAAAAAGTACAAATCATAAATGATTTCGCAAAAATTAGAAAGAATAGAAGACATAGACCACCGAGAGCATTTGAGATGACATACTACACATTTGATTTAGTGACAAATTATGGAATGTTCAGAGATTTTCATAGACATAGAGCATTAACACTTGAAAGGCAGTTACTATCTACTGACCATGGCTATCATATGCCAAATGAAATCGTCCAATTAGGAATGGAAAAAGAATTTGTTGATTGTATGAAAAGAACAAAAAATGTTTTTGAAAAAATTAGGACAAAAATGCCTGAACAAGCACAATACGTTGTTAATTTTGCATATAATTACCCATATTATATGAAACTAAATTTGAGAGAGGCCACACATTTAATTGAATTACGAACTGTTCCACAAGGACATATTGATTATAGAAAAGTTGCACAAAAAATGTATAAATCTATAAATCAAAAACATCCAATACTTTCTAAAATTATAAAATTTGTTGATTTAAATCAATATGGACTAGAACGGTTTGAGTCAGAAAAACGTACAGAAGAGAAACGAAAAAGAGCATGACGTATAAAATAACAAAACCAGATGAAAGTTGGAAAAAAGAATTAACACCTGAACAATTTAAGGTTTGTAGAAAAAAAGGAACTGAACAAGCGTTCACGGGAATTTACTGGGATTGTAAAGATGATGGAACTTACAATTGTTCATGCTGTGGGATAGAACTTTTTTCATCTAATACCAAATTTGATTCTGGTACTGGCTGGCCAAGTTTTTTTGAGCCTATCGATAAAGAGAATATAGAGTATATAGAAGATACAAGTTATGGTATGATTAGAATTGAGGTTAACTGTAAGAATTGTGGTGCTCATTTAGGACATGTATTTAATGATGGGCCTCAACCAACTAATCTTAGATATTGTATAAACTCTGTTTCATTAGATTTACATAAGTTAGACTAAATAATCCATAGGAAGGTATGATATTATGAGAATAATACTATGTGGTTTTGGTGTTGTTGGTCAAAGTTTAGCTAAGCTATTAGAATCACGTGGAGACGACCTATATGCAAGATATGGCCTAAAACCTAGGATTATAGGAGTTTTTGATAGTAAGGGTAGTGCAATTGATGCATCAGGTCTTGATGTTACTAGACTAATTGAAATCAAAAAAAAATATGGTACAGTGAAAAAATATGCTGATACAAAAAATAATGTTTCTGGAATTCAAATGATAAATGAGTTAGAGGCTGAGGTTCTGATTGAAACAACTGCAAGTAACTATAAAGATGCAGAACCAGGTATGTCACATATTACTAATGCCATGAAACATGGAATGCATGTAATTTCAGTAAACAAAGGTCCTCTTGCACTAGCATTTCCTTCATTGATGGAGATTGCTACCTATAACCATGTTATTTTTCGTTTTAGTGGAACAGTTGGTGGTGGTACACCAATTTTAGATTATGCAAAAAATAGTTTGAAGGGTGAACGAATCATTTCATTTGATGGAATATTAAATGGGACGACTAACTACATCCTTACTAATATGACAAATGGAATGTCATTCAAAGATGCATTAAATGATGCTAAAAAAAGAGGCTATGTTGAGGCTGATGAATCATTAGATCTTGATGGTCTTGATGCTGCTGCAAAACTTGTAATTTTGGCAAATTGGATTATGGGTATGAAAGTAACTATGCCTGAAATAAAACGTGTGGGTATACGAAAAATTGATAGTAATGATATAAAGAAAGCTGCAGCCAACAATTCAGCCATAAAATTAATTGCGTCTTGTGATAATGGACTAGTGGTAGAGCCAAAGGAACTTCCGTTTGATAATCCGTTATGTGTTAGTGGAACATTAAATGCAATTTCATTTACTTCTGAACATTCTGGAACTCAAACTATTATAGGAAGAGGTGCTGGAGGTATTGAAACTGCAAGCTCAATTTTGCGTGATTTAATTGATATAAGAAATGAGATTGTAAAGATTTGAAATCCAATCTAATCTCAAAAAGCAAAACTGCTGAAATACTTGATCAAATCAATTCTCAATGGAATGTAAAATTATCCAAACAAAAGAATATCAGATTTCACTATATATCGGATAATGAAATCATCATTACGGGCAATGATATTACTGCCGTAATGATTGGGAACAATATTTTACCCTTTTTGAATGAAACATCCATTTTAAAAAAATTTCCTAACGTGGTAGTTGATATGGGTGCAGTTCAATTTGTTTGTAAAGGTGCAAATATAATGAGACCAGGAATCAAAGATTTTTCTGATTTTAAGAAGGGAGATGTAGTATGTGTAATAGAAGAATCCCAACAAAAATTTTTAGCTGTAGGAATTGCGGAGATATCAAGTGATGAGTTAAATGAGATTAAAAAAGGCGAGGTAGTGAAGAATATGCATTATATTTCTGATAATTTTTGGGAAATTGGAAAAGAACTCAGTTTGTAGCAAGAATTTTTTCTGATACTTCCTTTACACCATTTTTATTGATTATTAAAACATCAATACCATCACCACTTGCTGAATCTCTCATGCTTGCAGCACGAACAGCTTTTATAGCAAGATTGATTGCCTCATCTTCATTCATCTGTTTTTTGTATTGTGGATCTAATACTCCTAATGCCATTTCAGCTCCTGTTCCGACTGCAGCATAATCATCCGGTAATACAGAACCAAGAGGATCTAAAGTGTATATGGTTGGTTTATCAATTAATCCTCCCACAATTACTTGTGTTAGTAATGGGAAAAATCTACGTTCATACATCATATTCGACATCATTTTTGCTATTGTGTTTGGTGGAACATCTCGTTTAATCTCCATCTTCCTAATTTTAGCTAATGCAGCTACTTGTAATGAAAGAATTTGCATATCTGCTACTAATCCAGCACAAGTAGCGCCAACCTTATCTGTTATCACAAAAGTTTTTTTCGTTGTTTTACTGACAAGAAAATTTCCGTAAGCAATTCTACGTTCACTCGCAAATACAACTCCATCATTATATGTAATACCTACAGCAGTAGCACCAGGCATATACATTGCAGTCATAACTCAAGGAGTTTTAGAGAAGAATAAAAGTCATTACGAGAAGGTTTTTTAAAACCTCATCTAGATTTGGAAAAATTTTCCAGCACAATACACATACATTTTGTAGCCTTTTTCAATAGATCTATCCGTGTATATTCATTAGGAGAATGAATACGTGAGAAAACATGTGTAGACCCAATAGCGATAGCAGGTGCATTCAATATTTTGGTAAATGAATGCATAGGACCAGTTCCTGCACTAGAAACGCTTAGGATGTATTTGCCGAATGACTTACTGGCTGCAGATATAACATCAGAAACAAATGGGTGTTTTGGACTAGTTCTAGCAGCTGCTTCACCATGATATACTTTAATCTTAATATCTCCAAATCCCTTGGATTTTAGGTGTTTTCTTAATCTACTTTCTTGCTTTTTTGGATCCATATTTGGCACAAGTCTAAAATCAATTTTTACACGTGCCTCCGCTGGAATTACAGTTTTTGCACCCTCACCGTGATAGCCAGAAACAATGCCAGCTATATTACAAGTTGGCTCTGCAACAAGTGATTTTTTTATTGCCAATCCTTTTTTATTCCCTAAAAATTGTTTAATCCCGAACTCTTTTTTGAATTCATCCTCATTAAATGGAAATGATTTCAAGATTTTGATATCTTCAGTATTCAATGGTTTCACTTCCTTATACCAATTTTTTATCAAAATTTCCCCTGAGGAATTACGGAGTGTTTTTAGTGCATCGATTAAACGCCAAGCTGGATTTTTGATCAAAACAGCCAAGCTGGAATGAGAATCCATACTAGATTCTGTTAATGATAACTCAACATACAACAAACCTTTCATTCCAAGATCTATAATTGGTCTATCTTTATTATCAACATGACCAAATTCCCAAATTATACCATCACATGAAAATTTTTTCTTATATTTTTTTAGATAATACTCTATGTGTTCACTTCCTGTTTCTTCTTCACCTTCTATAACAAATTTTACATTACAAGGAACATCTCCAGTTTCTTTTAGAAATGACTCAACAGCCTTTATCCGTGTAATCATTTCTCCTTTGTCGTCAGATGAACCTCTCCCATAGATTTTATTTCCTTTTATTTTTCCACTAAATGGATCATCATTCCAAAGTTCAATAGGTTCTACTGGTTGAACATCATAATGGTTATAAAATAATAAAGTTTTTTTTGAATTATTTTTTGACTTTATCTCACCATAAACAATAGGTGGGTAATTTCCCATGCTTAAAATTTCAGCCTTTATGCCAGATTTTTTTAAAGTGTTTTTTACAAGATTTGCACACTTTTTAATTCCCTGATTTTTAGCTGAGACACTTGGTTGCTGTATTAGAATACAAAGATCTTTGACAAATGAATTCATATTCTTGTCAACGTACTGTAAGACTTTTTTCATGCTCATTTTATTTTATCGAATGATTTCATAACGTCTGGTAAAACATCAAGTAAATCAGTTGCAGTCATATGTGTTCCAAATTTTTTTTGAATCATAGCTCCTGCAAGACCATTAAAGTATGCAGCAATAACTGCAGATTCTAATGCATCCTTATTCTGTGCAAGAATTCCAGCTATTATGCCTGAAAGAATATCACCTGTTCCACCAACCGTCATACCAGGGGTATTTTTTGAATTTAGATATGTTGTTACACCGTTAGAAATTATATCAGTTGATCCCTTTAGGATAATTATAACTGAGTGTTCTTTTGCAAATTTTTCAACCATTGCAATACGAGCCTTTTCTGAATCAGGAGGAACCTCACCAAACAGCCTTTTAAATTCACCTGCATGTGGAGTGAGAATTACATTTTTTCCAGATAAAGATGGTAGAATATAATTTACTAATGCTGAAGCATCAAGTGAAAGCCTAACATCTCTATCAAGTAATGATTTAACCAAAAGCTTCAATGCTTCAGGATCTTGTATTGAAAGACCCATGCCTATAGTGGCTGAGTCCAGATCTGTAGGGATTTGTCCTAGTAGTTTATTCACCGCACCTCGAGTTAATTTTGAATCAGCTAATGGAATTACTATAAGATTAGGGGAAACAGCACGTGTGGATTGAACGTTAATTTTTGGTACACATGTATACACTAGATCAGCACCTGTTCTCAATGCAGCAAGAGATGATAAAGCTGGTGCACCATGATATATGTAACTTCCACCAAGAACCAAGACCTTTCCGTTATCTCCCTTTCTTGAAGATGGTTTTCGTATTGGTATGAATTTTTTTACTATGTTTGATGTGATGGTTATAGACAATGTATCTCCTTACTTTTTTGATGAATAAACTTTCTTTTTACTGATAGTTTTTACCTTGGCTTTTTTTGATTTTTTTGTTGGCTTTGTATCAAAAAAGGATTTTCTTGCATAAGCAAGATATGTCGTATGTCCTATTCCACGGAAAGAATGTCTTGTTTTCCCCTCACGCGCATCAATATGACGTAGAATTTGTTCGGTACATTCAATATCAGAAAATTCGTTTTGTATCAAAGTAGAAACTAATTTTTCAAGTTGATTCATTGTAGGACAAATTGCCACAAAACCACCACTACCCTTCAACATCTTTCGTGCTTGTGGAACTACACTCCATGAATCACCCAGATCAACTACAACTAGATCAATTTCTGAATGTGGTAATTTTTTTGCTTTCTTAAAATCAAATTTATTCATTGTAACATATTTTGACATTCCTGCTTTTTTGATATTTTTTTCAGCAATTTCCATAAATTTTGGTTCAACATCATATGTGTATACGTGACCCCGTGACTTTACTATTCCAGCTAAAAATGATGTCAATGAACCACTGCCAGTTCCAATCTCAACCACGTTTTGACCACTAGTAAGACCAGTTCTAGCAACTATGTATCCTAAATCCTTTGGATAAACTATCTGTGTGCCATGTTGGATCTTCATTACAAAGTCATGAATAGTTGGCTCATAAAGATACACATACTTATCCTTATTTGTGATAAGCCTGGAGCCATACTCCTTACCAATTGCATCACTGTGTTTTATCACTCCAATATGAGTATGAAGTTGATCATTCTTTGAAATTTTTACCAACCATTTTTTTGAATCATTATAAAAGAACAAAACATAGTTGTTCTGTTTTATTTTTCCCATGAGAATATTATACGATTTGATTATATGTAATAATCTATCTACATACGCTGAGGTGCTACAATACCAAGTAAATCAAGTGCCTTTTCCAAAGTCAACTTGAATGAGAGTACAAGGCATAATCTTGCATTCATCAATTCAGATGTCTCCGCCTTCAAGACTTTGACATGTTCATAAAATGAAGAAAACGTGACAGCTAAATCATAGCAATATCTTGCAATAACTTTTGGGGAATAGTTTTTTGCGGCATCAGTAACAAAAACATCAAAGAGTGCAATTTGTTTGATAAGGTTGATTTCATATTGATTACTCAATTGATCAAATTCTACATCAAATTCGGGTTGCTTATCTGCTTTTTCTAATATTCTTCCAGCTCTAACGTATGAATATTGAATATAACTACAAGTGTCCCCCTCAAGTTTTAATGATGTATTGATATCAAAAGTAATAATTTTATCAAGATCAGGTTTGATCAATTCGTATCTTATAGTTCCAATTGCAACATTATGTGCTATCTTTTTTAATGACTCGTTGTCTAGATCATCATTCCTTTCTTTTGATTCAAGAAAAATACGTTTTTCAAGTTTTTGAATCATTTCATCTGCGTTAATGTAAAGGCCTTTTCGACCTGACATCTGTACATCCTTACCATCTGTTTTATTCCCAAGAAGTTTTGCGGTTTCTGAGCTTAGAGTAACAGCCTCATAGCCAAGATGAACATAAGAACTTCCAGGCTTAAATTTTGACATTAGGTTGATTATTATTTTTTGAAGATTGGTTTGTCTATTATCAATAACTGTTATAACCGTATTAGCTGCAAAAGATTTTTTTTCTGACTGTACTTCTTCAAGCGTTGTTTCCCATAATAACTTACCATCCAACTGTTCATCAGAAAAAACAGTGTAATTAAATGGATCATTTAGTATACCGAGTTTCCAAGATGCATATGGTATATCCTTTGCAACGTATGTAGCAACCCCGTTACTCCTGACAAGTATTTTATCATCTTCGTTTTCTATTGGCAAAACCCAACAACCAGCATTATCACCTTGTTCTTCAAATTGTACAAGGTTTTCAGATTTCATTTGTTCAAATATTTTCTCCCAGAGCTTCGAATACAGAATTTGTGATTCAAAATTTAAGCAGTTGTATGTAGCGCCAAGATTCCAAACTGTATCCAATTGGTCGATTAAGACTTTTCTAGTTATTGTCTTTCCAAAGTTTGCTGTTTCAGATTCAGGATCCTCTAGTTCCTTTAAAATTTCACCTCTTTTAGATTCCAATTCCTTATCATTTTCATATCTTGCAGTAGTTTTCACGTAAACTGTATCACCACAATAGTTAGCAAATTTTTCGCCAGAAGGAGGTGATTCTGAAAAGCCACCAAACTTAAACCCAACAATTATGTCTGCTACCTGAAGACCAGAATCGTCAACATAGTTCAAAACCTGAACATCATAATTTACCTTCGAAAGAATTCTAGAAACAGCATCGCCAATTACAACGTTTCTTAGATGACCAACGTGCAAAGCCTTGTTTGGATTAACTGAAGTATGTTCTACTATAAGCTTAGAATTATTACCAATATCTATACTACCATAATTTTTCTTCTGAGATTCGAGTAGAATAGATTTGTTGAATGAATTAGAATTAAGAAAAAAATTAACATAACCACTTTGATGTGCTTCAACTCTATCTAACTCATTATCCAAACTTATGTCATATGAAACTGCAAACTCTTCTGCAATTTGCTGTGGTGCTTTTTTCAGAGTTTTTGCCAGTAAAAATGCTATATTGCAAGTAATATCACCAAACCCACTCTTTGATGGCTCGACAACAAAATTTACCTTATCATATCCTTTCTCTTCAATAATTTTTGAAATATTCTGTTTTACTTGGTTTAGTATACTGAGAAATGCCATTATCAATCATCTTCGAATGATATCATATCTAACCCTTCAAGGACACCTTCTCCTGATTTTTTGGTTGTAACAATTTTAGCTAATTTCTTTAGATTTTCAGTAGAATTTGTAACAGCAATACTGTTTTTCACCATTTTAAACAATGGAATGTCAGTATCACTATCACCCATAACAATTGCATCATTCAAATCTGCATCTAACATTTTGAGTGCTTCCAAAAACCCAGAGCCTTTGTCTACTCCTTTGGAATTAATATGAAAAGCGTAACCACTATCAGTCAAAACAACATTCAGGTTCTCATCATCTATTATTTTTTGGGCTTTAGATATGTCAAAGGTTCGCTCTAACACAACCTCTGTCATTCTTGGGAAAACTGGTTTTTCTTTTATTTCACCATCTAATTTTGTTTGAATTGTTGCTAGAGCATGAATACATTCACCCTTATTTCCAAGTAATTTATGTTGGATTTTATCACCAAATGTGATACAACCACCATTTTCTCCAACAGCCATACGTGTTAATCCGCCAAATATTGATAGCAAATAACCTTCTACAGAAGATCTACCAGTTACAGGAATTATATAATGACCTTCTTCCTTCAATTCTCTTAGTTTAGATAATGCACCAAGATGAATTGTACCCATACCATTCAAAGTTATTGTTCCATCAATATCAACTGCGAATATCTTTTTTTTCACTATGTTTTCAAAGATATTCGTCAATAATAACTGAAACGTTGAATAATGAATTAAAGATAAAAATGGCGTGATGGATAAAACTAAAAAATTATTTGACGAATGGGCTGTTACCGGAAGGGCAGAGGAGATGGAGAAAGGACATGGTGTTACAGTTAACAAGTTTTTAGGTAGCATTTCATTTGACAAACCATTCTCATTTTTGGATGTTGGCTGTGGGAATGGATGGGTTGTTAGAAAAATTGCACAGTTACCTAACTGTAAAAAGGCAGTTGGAATAGACAAAAGCAAAAAAATGATTAGTGTTGCAATTTCAAAACAAATCTACAAAAAGGAAAAATATACGTGTACTGACCTTGAATCCTGGAATTATCGTGGAAAGTTTGATGTTATTTTTTCAATGGAATCATTATATTATTCAGTGCCAATGGAACCAGCATTAAACAAGGTTTTCAAGATAGTTAAAACTGGGGGTTTCTTTTACTGTGGAACTGACTTTTACCATGACAACCATCTGACCAAGAGATGGAAAAAAATTATGAAAGTGCCAATGGATTTACGTTCTAAAAATGAATGGAAAAAGATGTTCAACGAAGCTGGTTTCAAGACTACGACAAGACAAGTGAAAGACATAAAACATAGAGCAAAGTGGAAGCGAGAGTTTGGTACATTGTTTGTGATTGGCAAGAAAACTGGCTAGTTTCAAAGTATGAAGAAATTTGAACTCAAGATAGTTTTATCTTTCTTTTTCTTCGGACATATACAATGATTCCAACTATTATTGCACCAATTATTGCTAAAATAATCCCAGTGTATGATGTACTCTCAGATCTAGATTCTACCTCAGAAATAGGAACAGTTGGAAAACTAGTTTCACTTTCAACCACAAGAAATGCTGTACTGTAATTATCTGGTCTCAATACTTCATCAGATGAGGCAAAGATTTTGATGGTGTTTGTTCCTATATCAAGCTCTGATGTTTCTAATTTTGACAGTATTATTTTGGATGAATTGTTATTAACAGGTATTATACCTGATACGGCAATCTCGCCCTTAGGATTTAAAATAAAATAATGGATTTTTGAAGAATCCGATGTGTCAACATGAATTAATGTTAGTTCACCCGAATTTACAATGTCTGGAATTCTCACATTGGTAATTTTTGGAAATTTAACCTGTTCAAATTTTTCCCACTTGCCTGATTCAAAAGGATATTCATCAGAATCAAATGAATTGATAGTAATTGTCCTTGACTCTGGAGAATAGTTATCAAGATAAAATGGACCATTACTGATAACTGCATGATTATTTTGATCTATCCAATTGATTGCTGCGTCATACCTTCCTTCAAAGTATTCCCAATCATATTCAGAACCTTGTAATGGTGATGGGATATGGCCTGATTCCTTCAACTCAATTAGATGTTGTCGTATTATTTGAGCATCATTTGGAACTATAAGTGAAAGCCAATTTACATTTTTACTAACTGCTCCTGAACGTGAAAAAGATATACTTCCATCGAGAACTGCATCTTCCATAGATATCATAATCTCCCAAGGCACACTACTCCAAGGAGTTGCCCATCCAGCGATTTCAGCCTTATCAAAATGCCAATAATCAACATAAATCTCAATTGTGTTATCATCTAATGGTTTTATCCCGACTAATGTTTTGGCGTTTTGTATTGCCTGTGCAGAGTATTCAGAATCATATGTTTTATCATTTTCATGCGGTGCAGAACCCCATTCTGATAGAAAATATATCGAATACAAAATATCGTTCATATCCATCTTTTGATTATGATGCCAATCACCAAGAACCAAATCAAATGTAACTTTACTTGTTGCGTATTGATCAATTCCCACTTGTTTCCATTTTTGATTATCAATATCCCAAACAATTGCGTCTTCAGGTACTGATATTTTTTTATCATTGCCAAAATTTTCAACTTCCCATTCTGTACGAATTGGAATGATCTTTCCAGTAAATGGGTGGCTAAAAACTCCAGGATCATATAGATTCAACCATACTTGATTACTGTATGTATCACTAAAGCCAGCAACTGGATTCCATGCGCCTTGATAAATTTGCTTGACTCCTATAACCAATGAGTTGGTATCAGAATTTGCATTTATTGGTGTAAATCTTGTTGTAATTCCCGCACCCAATGCATTGATAACACCATCAACACTTTCATTTGCAATAAATTGGTCAGTTTTACTGGCAAGAAATATTCTTACAGATTCATTAACACCTTCTTTTGTTGCTTCTTCTATCAAAGATGTTCTTTCTTGAGTAGATGTGAAATCACCGATATAGATTTTTTGTGTTAATGAATCAATGTAATCATTTTTGTAATTCCAGTAAGTTGGATCATTATTACCTGGCATATTGGAAAACCATGGAGAATACATTTGCGCGAGCCCAACAGAGTCATATTTTGTAAATCCAGAGCTGCCCCAACCTTCAGTATATAGATGCCATTTTTGTATGGCAGGGTTTGATCCATACACAACAACAAATGCTTTATTCAAATCACCAAAATCTTTCTTCACTTGAAAACCAATATTTTCTAGTTCATATGATAAAAGCTCACCAATAGATTTCCTAATGGGATCATCACTACGTATAAAAAATGATATCTCAATTTGTTCTCCATTATAATACCATGAATCTTGTATTTTTTCAGCACCAACATTTTCAAGTGCATTAGTAATTAGGTCATTTGCATGAGATGGATTGTATTCGAAATGAAATGATTCAATCTCATCAATAATAGAAAGATAATCTGCAGCATGCATTCCGTAATTAGAAATCATAGTCTTGCCATGACCACCTAAAAGTTCGTTGACTATCAGATTTCTATCTATTAAATAATTCAGTGCAAATCTCACATCAGTGATTGAAAATGGATTAAATTTGTCAGAAATAGATGGATTGACAAGAATACTGTATGAACCACCGGTAGATGCAAAAATTTGTATGCCATCTCGACTATCTTGACTTTCGATTCTGTCTGAGGAAATTCTAGAATAATAAATATCCAAATTACCGTAACGGACTTCTTCTAGGGCTGTATTTTCATCTAAATATTGAATAAATTTAATCTCATCCACAAAACTTCCTTTCTCAGCAAATACTGCTGGTATTGTGATAACTGCTAGTACAAGAACTAGCCAAAATTTCATGACATTTGTCAGCTATCAACATAATTTAAGGTTCATTAAGCATTAACAAATAATTCACATTGTGATTGTTTGGAAAGCAAACTAAGAACAGCACTTTCTGATATAGAAGATGGTATTCCAATTGATAAAGTTGCAAATAATGTTCATTGGAAAGATTTTGAGGGATTAGTTGCTGAGATCCTTGAATCAAAGCACTTTGAAGTATTACGTAATTTTAGGATGAAAAAGCCAACTATGGAAATTGATGTTGTAGGAAAGCGCCTTAATGTTATGATGTTGATAGATTGTAAACATTGGAAAAGAATGAGTCATTCAAATCTGAAAATTATTGTTAATAAACAAATCAAAAGAGCAGAACAATTCATTCAAAATAAAAAAAATGTTACTGTTGTTCCAATAATTGTAACATTATACAAAGAAGAAACAAGTTTCGTGAATGGTACACCTGTTGTACCAATATTTCAATTTTCTTCGTTTATTGATGAATTTTACGGTAATTTAGAATATATGAATACTATAGAAAAATAGACAGCAAAAATATTCCAACACACCCTATCATGAATCCTTGCGTCATCTTCAAGGAATTATCAAGTGCCATAGAAAGATGTTCAAAAATTCCTGAGCCCATCACTCTTACTTTTGCTTTATTTTCTAAAATTTCAAACTGACCTGAAGCTATATTTTTTTCCGCTTTCTTTGCAATAGATAAACACCAATCAGCTAATTTTTCGTGCTTGGTGACAATCCCAAGCTGATAGTAACCATTTCTATTTCTTACTCCCATCGTTGTAAAATGGGTATCAGAGGTAAACATTTCAACCAAGTTATAACCATTAGTTTGTAGATGTGCTACAATTTTTTCACGTACTCCGTTTTCCATATTATTAGCGTCAGCCCAGCACAAAAAGTATTTTTTCTGATCAAAAGCAAGGCATAACATTCCTATACCTCCACCAGCAAGATCACCAGTTTCAATATTCATAGATGTCGAATTTGCATATCCATATCGTAGTGGAAAACTTGTTTTTGTAACAAGAATCTCTAATGCATTCTTTGCTGCAGTAACCATATCTTGTGAATCCTCCTGCGATATCTTTCCCCCCATTGCATTATGAGAATCAACAACCAATACACTTTCAAAATTTCTATTTTTTGCTATCTGTTCAATCTCAGTTTTGATGTAAAGTGGGACGTCTTCCATGCCATGAGGAGACAAAGATAACAATAGAATTGCAGATTTATCAAGACGTATTCCAACAACTCGTGCCTTATTCATTTGGGCAGTAACCGGTTCTGTACACATGAGACCTTTCGTTGAAACAGAACTTTGTGATAACCCATCCAAGTAAGTTTGCACATCCTGCTGAGACGGAAGATTAAGTGAATGATCAGAGACACTATGCATCACCATCGCTGATGAATTCATAGTTTTGTAGATTTGGTTTGGAATGTCACTACCGCCTACTGGATTAAAAGGACCTGGATGTATATCAGGTAAAATCATTCGAAAATCCTTCTTCTCATCATCCGTATAGAAACGAATTTGAGCAGTAGTAACATCTGATGATTTTGATGTTTCGAGTATTATTGATTCCATATCACGTGGATCATTATGTGAAACGGATTGTAGATATGCTTGTAATAATTTGTGTGTGCTCTTTATGACGGGTAATCCAGATCTGTTTGTAAGATAAGACCAAAAACATGCAACAGCTAAAAATATAATTCCAAATACTAATGATTGTACATCGTATAGAATCGACCACATATCCATTGGAACCATTACAAAAAACATTGTTAATGGTTGAATGAAACATAACACCCATGATTTTTTCAAGCTTACTCCAAGAGTTGTAGTCATGATTCCAATTCTGAAACTAGCAAATATGTACATCCCAACTGCAACATAAAACAAGGACAATTCTTTTGAAACGATGAAAGATCCAACTATACCACCCACTACAGTGATTAACCATAATATGTTACCAAAAAGTGACATGTGCAAAGATTTTGAGTATTCTTTATGTTTAGTAAAACGAGAATCTGTGTATTGTGTCACAAGCAACACTGCGATCACAATTGGAATAGTAAATAGTATCTCACCATTGGAAAGATAATTAAAAATTACAAGTGTCGATATGATAGCTGCAGTAACAATTGAAAATATTAACGAAACATAAAATGATGCAGGATTAATTAATGTGAATGAATATCGTTTATGGATATTCTGTATATCATCAGAATCAGACATGATGTTTAAGGGACCAAAAATAGTTCAAGTGCCCAAGAAACTGCAATCAAACTGATTGGAATGGATATTATGATCTTTGGGTTGATTCTAATACCTCTAGTTTCATCCTCAAAAAATCTTAATAATCCTGCACTGGATGCCGGTAATGGGGCATTTTTCTTTTTATCTCCCATCTCTTATTGAAAAATCTAAAGTTGACATAAAAACTTTTTTATTTTTTATTCAGTTTATCAATAACGCTGATTAGTGAATCTATTGTTTTGATCAATTCTTGCTGTTTTGCTGGATCTTCTTCCTTTTCAAGTCGTTTTGATAGGTTTTCTAACTTGTTTTTCATAATTTTCAAGGTCGAATCTGATTTCTGATTATTAGGTACATTTCCTATTTCTTGCTTAGGCTCTTTTCCACAATCAATACATAATGCATTTCCATCCTTCATAACCCTCACACCTTTACAATATGGACATGGTTCTGCAAGTAGTGTAGCACCATTTAGAAGCATTTCTACTGCCTTTTTTGTCAGATCCTTAGACATGATATTATCAAATCACACTTTGTAAAAAATACTAGGATTCATAAAATATAATTGAGAATATTCAAGAAGGCTTAATAGTGTTAAGAAGTTTAATTGTTCTAACTGATGGCAGTAATTTGTAGTACTTGTGGGCTTCCTGAGGATTTATGTGCCTGTGGTGATCTTGACAAAGATAGTAATCATATCATAATACGTCTTGAAACAAGACGTTTTAAAAAAAAAGGAACAATGATTGAAGGTCTTGATCCTAAAATCAACAACCTTGAAAGTGTTGGAAAAGATCTAAAAAAGAAATATGCTTGTGGTGGAACTGCAAAAAATGGCTATATCTTTTTACAAGGTGATCATAGAGACACAATCAAAGATACATTGATCAAACTTGGATTTGCAGCAGAAACAATAGAGTTACATTAAAAAAATATCAATGGAAAATAAAATCTTACAATCATTAGGAATACCATTCACTGCTTTAATTACAATAATTTTTTTGTTGATGATCAGTTCTTTTCCTATAGGTGCATATGTAGTTTTTAATTCAGAGATCAATGATAACATAACATATGAATATCCTATGTATACTCTAGAATCAATACTAGTTGAACTTGGTGATGGTTTTATTATGTTATGGTCAATCTATTTGATTTTGTTTACTATAGCAATGCTTGGGCCAAAAAAACATTTCATACAAGTGTTACAATCAATAATTTCTCATGGTAAATATGAAATCAAAGATAATTACATGTTTCCTATAATCAAATGGTTTTCTATTCTTGTATTAGCATCTACAATCATAATATTGGTGCAAGAATTTTTTGGTATTTCCACTGAACAGTTAAAGGCATCAAATGATCTAATACAATTTTTTCATCTAACTTTAGCACCACTAGTTGAAGAATTTCTTTTTAGATGTATATTGATAGGTGTTCCAATTTTTCTACTATATTCAAATCGATTCTCATTTAAATTACTGATTAAATCATTATGGAGACCGTGGAATAATCTTGAAATTATTGAAAAAAGGAAAGGATTACTTGTAATATTTATTGTTGGAATAGTTTTTGGTGCATCACATATTATTTTTGGTGAAGGGTGGAGTGCTGGAAAATTTGCCCAAGCATCTATCGGAGGTATTATTATTGGCTGGGTTTATTTCAGATATGGACTCGCTCCGGCAATTATAATTCATTGGGCAACAAACTACTTCATTTTTTCATATGGATATTTTGTTGCTGACCTTAATCAATTTAGTATAGAAAATGCATTTCTTCATCCCTTTGTTAGTATGATTGAGATATTACTAGTTGTTACAGGAATAATTTCAGTGATAATTTTACTTACAAATTACATCATGAAAAAAAGATGTATTATAGAAGAGAATAATGATTAATGGTTTTGTAGATCAGCAATTTTTTTACAAAAATCTGGCTTCTCATTCTGATTCAGCATCAATGAAAGATCAGATAAATCGTCAATATCTAGCATTATTCTTCGAATCAAAGCAATCGATGTATTCTTTGTGACAGTCTTTGCGGCGTCTAATTGATGCATGTAGCTACCTCTATCATACTGAGTATTTATAATGGCTACAGGGGATTGAAGCAACGCATTTGTCCCATTAAATTGTCTAGAGGGTACAATCAATACGCCAGTCTCAGATTTAAAAAAATTGAAAATATTATCAATGTCAGAAGATTTCATTACTGGTATATCTTGTGGAAACATTATAGAGCAATCATATTTTTTGTCTATCAGATATTGATTCGCTAAGTCCATTGCATCATTAACACCTGTTTCATTATCAAAAATCTGCATTGTATTATACTGCTTACTTAATTTTATAGCTTGTTCGTCATTTGAGACAACCAGAATTTTATCAATTGATTTACAACTTGAGATAGTTCTCAATACTTCATCAAACATTTTAAGACAAAGATCTTCTTTTTGTATTTGTGGTAAATTTAATCTTGTTTTAGCTTTCGAAAAACTTTTCACTGGTATTATCGCAGATGTTTTCAATCTAATGTATATGATTTAGTAGATATGATGCAAGTGCATCTTCAGATTTTTTGTTGGTCATTTTTATGCTAGTTTCATGAACATGCATGCCTAATGCTTCTATCTTTTTTGTTTGCATACGATCTTTGGTATCTATTACTATATGCGAACAAATATCTGCATATAATTTTGCTATACCATATGCCGAAACTTCGAGACCAGCAGCTTCCATATATTTACCAGCAGGTCCACTGAATGCCTTATCACCAACTATAGGGCTAACTGCAACCACTTTTCGTTTATTTTTGATTAATTCTTTACGAACTCCTTTGAGTTGTATCATAGGACCTATACTAGTCAACGGATTACCAGGTGCAATGATGACAAGTGATGAATCATGAATTGCATTTAGTGCTTCTGGATTTGGACGAGCCTTGTCTGAACCTATATATTCGATTCCTGTAACAGCGTCTTTCCCTCTATATTTTACCCAATATTCTTGTAAATGCATTTCACCCTTATCGGTTATCAATCGCGTTTCAATTGAATGATCACTTACTGGAATTATTTTAGTTTCAATTGCAAATTTTTCACACATCCATTTAGTGATGTCACTCAAACTCTTACCATTTTTCAACATATTAGTTCGTGTAAGATGTGTTGCAGTATCTCTATCACCTATTCTAAACCATGTTTCCTCTCCAAAAATCTCCATTTGACGTAAAAATCCAAATGTGTCTTTTTTAAGCCCCCAACCTTTGTCCTGATCAAGTAAATCAGACAATCCATAAATCATGATATCAATATCTGGGCATACATATAATCCGTAAAGCCAGTAATTGTCACCAACATTACTAATTACATTAACATCACTTCTTTGTGCAGCAAGACCCCTAACAATTTTAACGGAACCAGTGCCACCAGCAAGTATAGTTATCATTTTATCAGAACGTTTTCTCCAATATCTCTACCAATATTACTTTTTCAGTATGAAAGATGGTACGGCTTTTTGTGAAAAAGTTTATTACCTTTTATAGAAAAAAAAACAAAGTGCGTACAAAATCAATCATTTTAGCAACAGTTTTAGCTTCCATATTCGTCATTGGAACAATTACACCTGTATTAGCATCATCACAACTTACAGTAACTGTTGATCCTGACTCTGACACTGCTATAGCGTCAATGAAATATCAAAGGGCTATTTTCATTGATTATTCAGACGGTGGCGAACTAGCTGATGACTTGAGAGGAAAAGATGTGTTTGTATCATTTTCCGCTGATACATCGAATTCTGGAGTAAAAAGTTTGCTTGCAGGATTAAACTCATATGCTCTTTCAAAAAATAGTCAAGCACAATTTACAGACCTAATAATACATTATACTGCCACAATGACAGGTAGAGAAAATAGTATGTCGGTTGATTATAAAATTGAGTTATTACCGGTAATTGAAAAGTTTGTGATTCGAAGTTATTCTCCTGGAAGTCCAGCTATATTAGATGTGGATTGGAGAGGCTTTGGTGTCAATGGACCTATCAAAATTAACACTGCAGAATATGGCAATCTAGAAATTAATATGCCTATTTCATTTATACAAAAGTTTGAACCAGCATTAGCTGCAGCAATTGCTTCTGGTGATGCTGGTGATCTTGCATCAAAAAGACTAATGAATGCGGATGGTATCAAAAATCAGCCAGTGGGAAACTGGCACTTTTTGTTTGATCCAACTGGAATACAAGTAGATGCATCACAACATGGACTTGCAGAAGAACTTGCGGGTAATGTACTTTCTTCATATACTATGGGAGAAAGCAATTTTAGAGAAGGTAGACAAATTGAACAAACCTTTGAAGCAACATTTAGTATGGATAAAACATATACTCTAAAAACTTTCGAGTCAGCTGATAATGCAAATATAGACATCATTGGATTTGCTACTAGAGAAATAAGTGGAACATCAGAAGTATTTGGTGTTAGCCCAGAACCACCAGAGGGTTATGCTACTACATCAACTGGAGAATTTCCAGCAATGATTCTTTATGGTATGGCTGGTATGGCAGCTATTGGTGGTGCAGCAATCATGATGATGAGTAAGAGAAAGTTAGCAAAAGAAAAAGGTCATATGGAACAAACTGGTATCGCTCCATCACAACTTACTGGAGTTGCAACAAGTGCAAGTTCTGGTGGATATCAAACAGTTAGGGGTGAAGCTCAAGTAACGGGACTAGATGATTATAATCAACATAAAAACTTCTATGAAGAAGATAAACCACAAGTTGAAGAGAAAAAAGATTCCGACTCGTCAAATACAAAAGGTGCGTTACCAAAAGGTTGGAAACCAGAAAAATAAGTGCGTGCTAGCCGTAACCCTCCTTCTGTTTTAACGACATTTCGCTATGCAGCCTACCTGAACCTAGTACAGGATCATTGGGTTCGTTTTGGCTTTGCTTCATGTGGGACAGTTTTTCATTCCGTTTCTGGGAATCTCAGGCGAGACCATCATCGTGCTCCAGATGGGATTTTTTCTGTTCTGTTGCCAACCATCTCTGATTATCTATCTCCAGATCACATTTCCTGTATGAAGGGAGGAGTTTCCTCTGCCGTAGCAGATATCGCTCACTAGCTTGCACCTAATTATATGAAAAATACAAGTAATTTGAATATTTCTCAAAACTTTGATTCAAAATAATCTTCATAATATTTCTTGATTTCCTTATTAGATTTAATCGTGTAAAACAGTTGAAGAGTTTCAACATAAATACGATATAGATACTTATTTTGCTTCAGTCTAGTAATGAACAAATTCCAAACTGAGCGTGTATGAAATTCTGAAAATAAGTGATTACGCAAAATTATAACTGTCTTTTTTGATCTATTAGCCAGTGATAGAGTTTTTGGACTAAATGCTGCATCAGATTGATTTCCTGCACCCAAAAATACTATCCCATGTTTATCTTTATCAAAATTTGCTAAAAGCTCAGATGATACTAGCATATGATCTGTTTTTGGATAAACACTTTCAAACTGCACTTTTTTAATGTCAAGATCAAACATACATTCATTTATTTTGTTTACAATTTCGACCTCAACTTCTGGAGGTTGTGTTATACCACGAACAACTCTAATTTTACTATCATACTCCACAGATAAAGAATGTGCAACTTCAAGACTAGAATTTGAATGACGACCTTTATCATATGAAATTATAAGATTTGAAATATCTTTCTCGAAATTTTTATGTAATTTTACTCCCATTATATCACATGTAGATAATGACAGGATTTTTCTTTTATTTTTTAGGAATGAAAAATCAACTATCAATAAATTGATTGATTGCTCTTCAACTGTAGATAATATTGCTTCGGCTGGATCATGACAAAGTTTAACCATATATCGATGTCGGATAGAATGAGAAATTGATTTTTTAAAATCATCAAACACACCTAGCCCTACATCATCATCTTGATCAGCCATAGATAATGGGGTTTGTTTTGGTACATTGATTATATTTAGAAATGAAATTTCGCCGTTATGTTGATTAGAAATTGCCGTAGCAATTTTTGCAAATCTAGTAGCAGTATTATTATCAAATACTACCAAAATTCTATATTCTTTTCTTTCTTCAGGTGCTTGATTAAATACAAGTGGTGCGTTGTATTCTTTTTCCTTCTTTGATGTATAAAATTTATAAATTAAAAATCCAATTACAATCCAAACAATTGCAATTACCCAACTAAGTGGTTGAGAAAATAACAAGTAAATAGATAGAATTACAGCTAATGCAAAACCTATGACTGGTATTAAAGGGAATAATGGTGTTTTAAATCCATATGATATCTTTTTTGCATAAAGTCTACGAATAGTAATACATGCCACATTCACTTGAGCAAATAAAAATAGAAACATAACAGTAGCGGCAAGTGCAATCATAGTTAGATCAAATGAGGCTGCAAGAATCATCATAACTATGGCTGAACATATTGTAGAAATGAATGGAGTTCGATATTTCGTATGTAATTTCTTAAACATGGGTGGAAGATCATGATTTCTGCCCATAGCAAAGGATACACGACTAGCAGCAAATGTTGTTGCGTTTAATGCTGCTAAAGTTGATACAAATCCTCCCGCCAGAACAATGAGAGCACCAAATGGGAGATAGTATTCAGCAGTTTCTATTATTCCTAATTCACCAAAGCTTCCAATAAATTCCCAGGCAGGTTGATCAACCAGTGATGGGTTTAAACCTCCAATAAAAACAAATGTGAATAAAACGTAAACAGAAACTACAATTCCTAGTGAAATCAGAATAGCTTTGGGTATATTCTTCTTTGGTCTTTTAATCTCATCACCAGCCTGTGCAATGATTTCATAACCCTCAAATGCAATAAACGTCAAACCCATTGCTAAAATAAGTCCAGTCGTACCATTAGGAAAAAAATCTTGAAAGTTTTTTGGCCAATCAGGATTTGTCAATGTCATAGCTGCAAGAGCACCTATAACTAAAATACCAATAATTGCTAACTGAGAAAATGTAATAGCACTTCCAACTTTTCCAGTATGTGAAGAACCTCTAACATTAACGAAAGTAAATATTATGATTGCAATTATAGCAAAAACTTTTTCAAGTGGTAATCCAAACGAATCATCTAATATTTTAGCAGAAACTAAGAGATGACCAAAAAATGTTCCAAATGCAACTGCGTATAAACTACCAGCTATGGTATGTGCAAACCATGCCATCCAACCACTAAGATAAGAATTAGGTCTAGGGAGTCCTTCTCTTACCCATTTGTAACCACCACCTGTTGCAGGTAACGCAGATCCTAATTCAGCATAAGTTAATGCAGTAAAAAGAGTAATCACACCATTGAGAAGAAATGCAATTATTAATGCAGGGCCAGCTGCGGATATACCTGGTCCAACTAGAACAAATATTGCCCCACCAATCATTGAGGCAACGCCAATCATTACTGCTTGAGAAAGTGAAAGGCTTCTAACAAGTCCAGTAGACTCATTTTCAGTTTTCATTGTCGACCGATTTGGTATTACACTAGAATAAATCTGTAATCTTCACGCTTTTGTCCTACTTAATAGCCGTAAAACCTGTAAATTTGATAGGCGTTATATCTAATTTTACACTAATGGTACGTGAGAATGACTAGTTTCCTAGTAACTAATAGATCAAAAGAGTCGTATGAACAGCGAATCAATACAGAGCCAACAGGCACGCAAAAATGCAGACGTTATTCAGTGAAAAACTTTGAAGCATTAGAGAAGTGGTAAAAGAAAATGGATTTGAATTAAATCCTGAGGGATGCTATGATGAATACAAATTCACATTCATCGAAGCAAGAAAGATCTGATAAATTTGATCAAAACTTAACTACATCAAGACAGTAACACGGGTATTGAAGTCCCTTAACCGGGACAAAAGCGTTACAGATAAATTGTCAATCTTGATACAATAATAATCAGCATTGATAATCATCATCAGTAAA
>CAZCFF010000001.1:1823-47715 GCA_964497885.1 uncultured Candidatus Nitrosopelagicus sp. | reverse complement strand
CTGGAAATCCAATACGACCTACAACTGAACTAACATTAACTATTGTTCCAGAACCCTGTTTTCTCATTGTAGGTCCAACTTCCTGAATTAGTCTTATTATTGAAAAGAAGTTGGTATCAAATTGCGCCTTAAATTCATCAATAGATACATCTTCGACACAACCCCAGAGACCCCATCCTGCATTATTTACAAGAACATCAATCCTCTGTTTTTCATCAAGAATTTTTTGTATAGCAGTTTTCACTGAAGTTTCATCATCCACATCTAGTTTTAACACATCAATTTTCAAATTCTCTTTTTCTGCTAACTCTTTAATTTTATCACTTTTTGTGGTATCTCTCATTGTAGCATATGTGTAATATCCTTCTCTTGCTAGTGCTAAACTAGTCTCAAATCCTATACCGCTAGAAGTTCCAGTAACAACAGCAATCTTTTCCATGAAGATTTTTTGATTGTGTCATCTAATAGTTTTATGATCCCATGGTATACTTGTACCCCTGTCAGTATGATCCAATGTTGATGTAATAATGACCATTTTATCCGAAACCATTATGTATAATTAAATGAAATAAGGATATGGCAAGTTACACAACAGAAGTAGCCTCAATTCATAGACAGTTTCAGGCAGGGTTAAAGCGAGCCAAGTCAAGACAAGCTGTTTTGAACTGTTATTGGAAGCATAAGGCTCAGCATGAAAGACTACTAAAGAAACACCTCAAAGAAGAGATGGCACAAGTTAACCGAATAAAATCTAAGATCAAATATAGATAATAAAATAGATATCTATACCTTGTATTTTTTTAATTAATTAATTATTATGTAACGTATGATCACTATAATTATTGAAAAAATTTAGTCTGAATAAAATCTATAATCAAGATTGCCTTGATGGAATGAAAGACATTCCAGATAAAAAAATAGATTTAGTTATTACAGATCCTCCATTTGCTATTGATTTTAAATCTAAAAAAGCAAACTACAATAGAATTGCCTCACGAGTTTTACCTGGATATAATGAAATTAAATCTAAGGATTATTACAATTTTACCTATAATTGGATGAATGAGGTTAATCGTATTTTAAAAAAATCTGGAAGTATGTATGTATTTTCTGGATGGAATAATCTAAAGGATATACTAATGGCTTTAGACGAAAATGGATTCATAACAATTAATCACATAATTTGGAAATATCAATTTGGGGTAGTTACATCAAAAAAATTTGTAACATCACATTACCATTGTTTGTACGTATGCAAGGATAATAACAAACGAAAATTTTTTCCTTATTCAAGATTTAATAAAAATGCGAAAACCACTGATGGAAAGAGTCTTCATTATAATGATAAGGAGGATGTATGGAATATTAAAAGGGAATATTGGACAGGTGACGAAAAAACTCCAACGAAATTACCTGCTGAAATAATAAAAAAAATATTGATGTATTCAAGTGAAGAAAAAGATGTTATATTTGATCCATTTTTAGGTTCAGGACAGGTTGCAGTAGTTAGCAAAATGTTGAAAAGAAAATACTTAGGATTTGAAATTGTAAAAGAATATTATAATTTTGCAAAAAAACGACTTGAAAAAAATGTTTACAGATTGAAGAAGGAATAGAAACCTAATTATTTTTGTCTTTTACTTCTGCCTCATTTTCAGACTGTCCAATTTTATTTTTTATTATTTTTCTAAGATCTTCATCACTTCTATTTTTAGAATCTATTCCTAAAGTTTTAGACATTATATCTAATTTCTGTCTTTCATTTTGTACAGGTCCTGAGATCTCAAAATTTTCTTTCGTTGTATCTTGTATTTGTTTTTCAACTTCATCTTTTGCTTTTTTATATTCACCCACAATTTTTCCTATTTTTTTTGCTGCTTCTGGAAATCTATTTGTACCTAATAGTAAGATCAATACTACAAAAATAATTATTATCCATTCACTACCTATGATATTTAACGAATATTCTATCATGAAATTATTCTTAATGTTATAAAATTAAAGATTTGGATTTTTGAATTTTATTTATATGCAGCAATCATCACTGCACCACCCATTAGGTCCTTTTCAAATTCAATCTTTGAGAATTTTTCATTCAGGAGTGATTCTAGTTTTCTATTTTGTGGCCAGAGTCTATATGTTTCATAAAGTGCCGCAAATTTCAATCCAAGTTTTCCTCCAATTGTATATGCAATAACTGGTAAAATTGTTTTCAGATATAATGAAACACCAAATCTAATAATTGGATTATCTGGCTTACCCAAATCAACTATAACCCATTTACCATCTTTTTTTAAAATTCTATGAATTTCTGAAATTGCTATTTTCAAACTAATTGCATCACGTAATGAATAACCAGAAAGAACTGTGTCAAATTGTTCATCTTTAAATGGTATATGTTCAAAAACACCACAAGCAACTTCAGGTTTTTTATCAAATAATCTATTTGTATTTTTTAACATAGGCACTAACGGATCATATAACATTACATGAATATCACCATTGGTTATATCGATTGCAGTTTTTGACATGTTACCAAATCCTGAACCAGCATCAAGTACAAAATCTCCTTTTTTTACTCTACCCTTTATTGCTTTATTACGATGTTCAGAATCTTTTCCTAATGAAATATAGGAATTTACTTTATCATATATAGGAATAATATCCTGTAGAACATCTAATACTTCTCCCCAATAACTACCTAAACCCACACTAATGCTACTATATCTGATATTATATTTTATATGATATGCTACTTGGCAGGGGTATCATTTTTCCCTTGAACATATTTTTTTAATTCATCATTAGAGATTTTTTCTATTATTTTTGTGCTCAATGGAATTTTTGACATTTTGATGTCGTCTGTACTACTTTTATCATTCTTGAGATTTATTGCAGAAATTGCTAATGATATGGCATCATCCATAGACATATCTTTTCTATAGTTCTTTTCCAAAAAATTGGTAACGTCATCTGACGTACCACCAATTGCAACTGCAGCATATGAAACGTATGTACCACTAGGATCAGTAACAAATACTCTAGTTCCCTTTTTATCAATTCCAGCAACAATTAATGCAACACCAAAAGGACGTACACCTGAATATTGTGTAAATTGATGAGCTTGATCCGCTAAATGTTTTGCAACTGTTTCCACCTCAACAGACTCGTCATAAGTCAGCTTATTACTTTGGGCAAAAAAGCGCGCTGTGTCAACCTGAACACGCGCATCAGGAATATATCCTGCCGCTGCTACACCTATATGTTCATCAACCTGAAAAATTTTTTGAGTTACATCTCCTACTTGAAGATCACGAGTTTTTTCCTCTACTGCAAGTATTATACCATCATTACATTGTATACCAACTGCTGTGGTTCCTCTTTTTACAGTTTCAATAGCATATTCAACCTGATAGATTCGACCATCTGGAGAATACATTGTAGGTGTCATGTCATAACCACGTGATGCCATCATAATATCTGAATTAAAATAGAAGTCAATTTAAGGGTTAGTTATTCTGAACTGAAATTTTTATTCATTTTCATATCCTGATCTATTTGAGTGTGTTAAAATATGGAAACCACTCTATACACAATATGGAAAAAAAAATGGAGCAATTTTACAATCAAAAATATATCAATCTTGAAACATACAAAAAAGATGGATCACTTGTTAGAACACCTGTCTGGTTTGTAATTGACAATGATCTACTCTATGTAATAACTAGAGAATCTACGGGCAAAGTTAAGAGACTCAAAAATAACCAAAATGTTAGGATTGTTAGCTGTTCCTTTCAAGGAGAGCCCAAAAATCAATGGGTCAAAGGTATTGCGCAGATAATTACAGACGAAAGTGCAGATGAAATTATTAAACTTCGTAAGAAAAAATATGGTTTTGCTGCAAGATTAATTGGTTTACTCACATCTCAAAAGGGTAGTTTTGTTGTGTATTCTATTCAGTTAATTGAATAGAATTTTTTACCATTTGATTATTTTTTAAAAAATCTGGTTTTACTAGAGACATTTAAATACAAATTTAAATTAAATCTGATCCATCTTGACTCAAGCTGACCCATTTGAGAATGCAACAAAACAGGTTCTTGATGCATGTAATGTTTTAGGAATAAAGGATAAAGGCATAAGAGATTATCTAGTAATGCCAAATAGATTTCTTCGTCTGAAAGTTCCAGTAAAAATGGATAATGGTAAAATTCGTGTTTTTACTGGATTTAGATGCCAACATAACAATGATAGAGGTCCATACAAGGGAGGTATCAGATATTTTGATCCAGAAGGTGGTGTAAAATACATGGAGCGTGAAGTAATGGCTCTTTCATCTTGGATGACATGGAAATGTGCTGTTGTTGATGTACCACTTGGAGGAGGAAAAGGTGGAATTTTTGTAAATCCAAAAAAAGAAAAATTAAGTGATGGAGAAATGGAAAGATTAACTCGGCAATTTGCTTCAAAAATAGCGGAAGTAATAGGTCCACAAAAAGATATTCCAGCACCAGATGTTTACACAACTGGAAGAGAAATGACTCAGATTATGGATACATTCACAAAAATGAGTGGTAATAATTATTCACCAGGAACAATAACTGGAAAACCAATTCCTGTTGGTGGATCACTTGCACGAAATGTTGCAACTGGTTTGGGTAATGCATATTGTATTAGAGAAGCCGCAAAAATTTTGAAGGTTAAACTAAAAGGAGCAAGGGTTGTTTTACAAGGATTTGGTAATGCATCTACATTTTCTGGCGAATATCTAGAAAAGATGGGTGCAAAATGTATTGCAGCGAGTGATTCTAAAGGCTCTATTCTTGTCTCTAAAGGATTTAAAGTACAGAAACTCCTTGATTGGAAAAATAAGAAAGGAACAGTTGTTGGATTTCCAGGAAGTAAGAAAATTTCAACTGAGCAATTACTTACGACAAAATGTGAGATCTTGGTTCCAGGAGCACTCGAAAACCAAATCACTGCGTCAATTGCAAAAAAACTACAATGTAGGATCATAGGTGAGGCTGCAAATGGACCAACTTTACCTGAGGCAGATCCAATTCTTTACAAGAAAAAAATTTTTGTCATTCCAGACATCTTGGCAAATTCTGGTGGTGTGTGTATATCATATCTAGAATGGGTACAAAACAATATGGGATATTATTGGTCGTTTGATGAAGTTGCAAAGAAAATGGAGTCGAATATTGTTAGAGGATTAAAGGATACTTATAATATTTCAAAAAAACATAAGATCGATAATAGAAAAGCTGCTATGGTATTAGCTGTAGAACGTGTATTAGAAGCCTTTAATCATAAGGGTATTTGGCCATAATTTTCAATCATTATTTTTTCTGAATATTTTCATCCATTTAGCTATCAAACATATAATGTAACTCAAAAAATCTATACTATGACTGAGATTCTTGTTATTCAGAACTCAGCTGTTGAAGGAATTGGTCAATTAGGCAAGATGTTAGAAAGTGACGGTTATACACTCAAAATAATCAATGCAAAACGTGAAAAAATACCTGAAAAAAAGTTTCCTTTTCTTATAATATTAGGTTCACCCGACAGTGTAAATGATAATCTATCACATTTTGCAGATGAATTGAAACTGATGAAAAACTATGTTTCAGAAAATATTCCAGTGTTAGGAATTTGTTTAGGCTCCCAATTATTAGCAAAAGCATTTGGTGCTAAGATTTATCGTGGGGAAAAAAGAGAAATTGGATTTTATCATGATATTATACCAGAAAACCAAAATCAATCAAAAATATTTTCTAATTTTAGACAACCTTTTTCGGTTTTTCATTGGCATAATGAAACATTTGATCTACCAAAACAGGCAATTAGATTAGCATCTTCAAGAAATTATCCTAATCAAGCTTTCAAAATAGGTAGTGCAGTGGGTATTCAATTTCATTTAGAGATTGAT
The DNA here is from genome assembly GCA_964497885.1 of uncultured Candidatus Nitrosopelagicus sp. Classification (GTDB taxonomy): domain Archaea; phylum Thermoproteota; class Nitrososphaeria; order Nitrososphaerales; family Nitrosopumilaceae; genus Nitrosopelagicus. The sequence goes on along the minus strand of CAZCFF010000001.1, from coordinate 41,780 downwards.
GAACCAACAATTAATCTTTGGCTAAATACGACTGAGGAAGATATTTCCAATATGGATGTTCAAAATGTGAAAGATGAGATACCAAAATACCTTACCATAATTGAAGGAAATATGATGAATTTTTATAAAAATCTGAAAAAAGAGTTTTCCTTATGACCAAAGTTTAATATATTGAAAAATTTTTTTATCGATCTATTATGAACAGTATTACAAAAATTTTTGATGATACAATTCAAACTGATCATAAAGTCATAACTGAAGAAGCAGCAAAATCAATTTTAAAAAAATATGGAATTAAAGTTCCTGGATTTGCTCTAGTCAAATCTACCAATGAAGCAGCAAAGGCTGCAAAAAAAATTGGGTTTCCATTAGTAATGAAAGTTGTATCCCCACAAATTCTCCATAAAACTGATGTTGGTGGTGTAAAAGTTGGCATAGACAATGTAGCAGATGTCAAAAAGACATTTAATGACATGTATGGTCGTTTATCCAAGAAAAAAGGTATAGATGTAAAAGGAATTCTTTTGGAAAAGATGATTCCAAAAGGAGGAGTTGAACTAATTGTTGGTATACAAAATAATCCACAATTTGGTCCAATGCTTATGGTTGGTTTGGGTGGAGTTCTTACTGATATTCTTAAAGATGTTGCATTTAGAATGCTTCCAATTACAACATCTGATGCAAAATCAATGCTAAATGAATTAAAGGGTTCAAAACTTCTCAAAGGATTCCGTGGAAGTGCCCCAATTGATACAAACATGGTAGCAAAAGCCTTAGTCCAAATTGGAAAGATAGGAGTTGATAATTCTGATTACATAAACAGTATCGACTTTAATCCCGTAATTGTATACCCAAAATCTTACTTTGTAGTAGATGCAAAGATCATTCTAAATAAAGAACTAAAAAAGAATTCAATTTCAAAAGCAAAACCAATCATTACATCAATGGAGAAATTCTTTACTCCAAAATCAGTCGCATTAGTTGGTGCATCTGCAACACCAGGAAAAATTGGTAATTCTGTTTTAGATGCATTAGGTAAACAAGATTACAAAGGTAAAGTATACCCAATCAATCCTAAACAAAAGAAAATTCTTGGAATCAAATGTTATCCTTCATTAGAATCAATCAAGGCAAAAATTGATCTGGTTGTTGTTTGCGTTGATCTTTCAGCATGTGGTCCAATCATGAAAACATGCGCAAAGAAAGGAATTCATAGTGTTGTAATAGTTTCGGGTGGTGGTAAAGAACTTGGTGGTGACAGAGCCGCCATGGAGGCAGAGGTAAAAAAATTATCATTGAAACACAAAATCCGTGTGATCGGTCCCAACTGTATTGGAATGTTTAATGCAGCAAATAGACTTGATTGTGCATTCCAGGGACAGGCAAGAATGGTTCGTTCAAAATTAGGAAATGTTGCATTCTTTTCACAAAGCGGAACAATGGGAATTAGTATGTTGGAGAGTGCAGATTTGTTTGGTTTATCAAAAATGATTAGTTTTGGTAACCGTTCTGATGTTGATGAAGCAGACATGATATGGTATGCTGCAAATGATCCTCAAACTAAGGTAATTGGACTTTACGTTGAAGGATTTGGTGATGGTAGAAAATTCATAAAAACTGCAAAACGTGTAATGAAAGAAAAGAAGAAACCAATTGTGATTTGGAAGAGTGGAAGAAGTGAGGCAGGTGCAAAACAAGCCGCATCACATACAGGTTCTCTCGGCGGTGATAATGCAATGATTATGGGTGCATTCAAGCAGGCAGGAATTATTTCTGTTGATAGTTATCAAGAATTAGTTGGAGTCTTGAAGGCAATGGCATGGCAACCTCCTGCAAAGGGTAACCGTGTTGCCATGACCAGTAATGGTGCTGGTCCAATGATTGGGGGAATTGATCATTTAGAAAGATTAGGTCTTACTATAGGAAAATTAACATCAAAAACTCGTAAAAAAATAAAGGAACATTTCCCACCAACAGTTCCTATTCATAGTGGCAATCCAGCAGATGTAGGTGGTGGTGCTACTGCAGATGATTACAGATTCGTTATTCAGCAATTCTTAGATGACAAGAATGTTGATATCGCAATGCCTTGGTTTGTATTTCAAGACGATCCTCTTGAAGAAACAATTGTTGAATATCTAGCTGGACTTTCAAAGAAAAGAAAAAAGCCAATTTTATGTGGTGGAAATGGTGGTCCATACACTGAAAAAATGATAAAATTGATTGAAAAACACAATGTACCAGTTTATCAGGACCTTCGAACATGGGTTGCAGCTGCATCTGCGTTATTCCATTGGGGTTCCGTTAGAGGTTAGAGATAACATTTAATTTAATCATGGAAGTGTTTTCATTATGTCTCTCTTAACAATAAAAAACGATGAAGGAATTTGTACTGTTAAAATTAATCGTCCTGAAAAATTAAATGCCATGAACATTGATGTTGCAAAGGAAATAATCACTACTTTCAAGGATTTAGACAAAGATGATAGTGTTAAAGTAATTATTTTAACTGGTGAAGGTGATAAAGCATTTTCTGCAGGTGCAGACATAGAATATATGTCAAAAATATCATCAGAAGAATCTGAACGTTATGCAAAACTTGGGCAGGAACTTACAGCTACTGTTGAAAATGTAACAAAACCAACTATAGCTGCAGTTAATGGATTTGCTTTAGGTGGTGGATGTGAACTTGCTATGTCTTGTGATATTAGAATTGCATCTGATAATGCAAAAATTGGTCAACCAGAAGTTACAATTGGAATACCACCTGGTTGGGGTGGAACACAAAGATTAATGAGAATTGTGGGAATTGCAAAAGCTAAAGAACTTGTTTTTACTGGGAAAGCAGTTAATGCAAATGTTGCAAAAGAGATTGGTCTTGTTAACCATGTATATGAGCAAGCAGCTTTAATGGATGAATCTATCAAGATGGCAAAAACCATAGCAGCAAACGCTTCTCTTGCTGTTCATATGTCAAAAACTGCAATTAACAAAGGACGTAATGCAGATTTGGATACTGGATTGGGTGTTGAATTACTTGCTTGGCGAAATTGTTTTTCAGATCCTGAGAGAGAGGAAAGAATGACCAATTTTGTTAATAAGGGTAAAAAATAAACAGACTTTCTATTTCATTCATAATAGGTTTAGTATGAAAAGGTTATTATAATTTGGACCAATCAGAGTTGAATATATGACTACAGAACAAAGTCACGAAACATCTGCTGATCATTCATGTGGATGTGGACACGATCATGGAGAATCTCATGAATCTCCAAAACCTCAAGAAGTAGTTGTCGAGTCACCACAACCTCAAACACAATCAGGAAAATTGATTACTATCACTGCAAAAGCTGCTGAGAAAATCAATGAGTTCATGGCTGAAGAAAAAGAAAAGCCAGAATTTCTTAGAATTTATGTTCAAGGTGGTGGTTGTTCTGGACTTTCTTACGGAATGGGTTTCGAGAAAGCAGCAGAAGAAGATGATCTAACTATTGAAGAAAATGGTGTCAAAGTAATAGTTGACACTTACAGTCAGGAACATCTCAAGGGTGCAAATGTGGACTATATTGAAAGTCTCATGGGATCTGGATTCAAAATCAATAATCCTAACGTGACCAAATCATGCTCTTGTGGTTCATCGTTCAGTACTGAATAATCATTTTTTCAAATTTTATTTTATTTTCTTAGAGGGAGTTAGCCTCAGTCATAAGCACTTATAACTATCATTGAAGACTTAAATATATTGAATAAAATGGAGATGAAAATTAATTGCCGTACACTGGAATCGTCAAGTATCATGTTAAACTGTCATTCGATGTCGATGGACTTGTCGAACGTGCAGACATCATAGGAGCTATATTCGGACAAACTGAGGGTCTTTTAGGCCCTGAGATGAATCTGAATGAGCTTCAACGTGTTTCCAAGGTTGGAAGAATAGAAGTTAATACTACTTCTACTGAGAACACTACAAATGGTAATGTACTTTTACCAATGAGTACTGATGTTGATACTTGTGCACTAATATCTGCAGCAATTGAAAGTATTGATAAAGTTGGTCCCTTTGACTGTAATTTCAAACTAGATGCAATAGATGATGTACGTGCATCAAAAAAAGAAGATATTGTACGTAGAGCAAAAGAAATCAAACAAAAATGGTCTACTAAATCTGTCAGTGAGGGTGATACCATGCTAAAAGATGTACACGAAAGTATTGCAGGGAAAGTTACCACTTATGGTCCAAATAAACTTCCATGTAGTACTGGAATTCATGATTCACCATGGATAATTTTGGTGGAAGGAAGAGCTGATATATTAAATCTGCTTAGAGCTGGATTTGATAATGCTCTAGCAATAAATGGTGCAACTATAGATGAATCTATTAAAGAATTATGTAAATCTAAAAAGAAAATTGTGGCATTTTTGGATGGTGACAGAGCTGGTGGATTTATTCTAAAGGAACTCAAATCAGTTGTTAATGTGGATATTGAATTACGTGCAGATACAGGAATTGAAGTAGAAGAGCTTACCCCTCAACGTGTAGCAGATATTCTAAATGATACGAAAATTGAAATGGAAAAATTAGGTACCGGACCTGTAACAGTAAATGAAGATGACAAATCATTGGCAACTGTGATAAGTAAAATTTACCCAGATCTAAATGAAACATTAGAATCTGTTGCATTAGATGATAAAGATAACCAATTATTCAAAATACCTATCAGTGAATTAGTAGATAAACTATCTACACAAACTGGTGTTAAGTGTCTTATTTTGGATGGAATAATTACTCAAAGATTATTAGATAATGCCAAAACATCTGGTATTGGATGTATAGTTGGTCATAGAGCTGCAAAATTATCGAATCTTGATGGTGTTAAAATAAAAACATTTACAGAACTTGGTATATCTTAATTCTTTATGTCTGATCTAAAGATCCAACACATTCTTACATTATCACACTTGCTGTCTAAGGGGGCACGATATAATTTCATACAAATTACTACATCATCTCTTGCTAAAAATATAAAAAAATCCCAACAATCTGCCTCAAAACATCTTTTAGAATTAGAAACGAATGGATTTATCGAACGAGTAGTACATGGAAGAAAAGTTTCTGTTAAAATTACTCAAGACGGATATGCTGAATTACTGAAACTACATCTACTTTTACGTGCTAATATAGAAACACCTGCATCATCTTTAGAATTAAAGGGTACAGTAATTTCAGGAATGGGAGAGGGAGCATACTATATGGCATTAAAGGGATATACAAAACAATTCAAATCAAAAATTGGCTATATCCCATTTCCAGGTACACTTAATGTAAAATTAAATCAGCCAGAATATATCAAAGCAGTTGAACAATTTGTTATTCTAGAGAGTATAATGATCGACCCATTTTCTGATGGAAAGAGAACGTATGGATGGGTAAAATGTTTTCATGCCAAATTGAATAATTCTGTGAGATGTGAATTAATCCGTCTTGAAAGAACACATCATGATAATTCAGTGATTGAACTTGTATCAAAAAATAATTTACGTAAAACTGCTAAACTAAAAACCGGTTCTAAAGTTACAATCAAAATTTTAATTCCTAATCAATAATAAACTAAAGATCATGGATATCTTCGCCATATTTTTTTTCAATATCCGAACTTGATAATTCGGGAATGGGTGACTTCAATCTTGCTATTTCAATATCAAGGTTAATTTGCTTACATCCATCAGATATGAATTTTTCCTGATGGATTTGATCATATCCTAACGCAATTACATCAGGTTTTACTAGTTTTACAGTCTCAAAGATATTATCTTCATTACCGATAATTACAGCATCAACCATAGATAAACAACTCACCAATTCACATCTCAATTCTTGATTATGCAGTGGTAATCTTTTTTTCATTTTTACGGCTGTTTTGTCAGTAGCAATCACTATCACTAGGATATCGCCTAGATCTTTTGCGGCATTAAGGGTATGTATATGACCAGGATGAATAATATCAAAAACTCCTCCAGCCAACACAATTTTTAGTCCACGTTTTTCCCAATCATTCCTTAATTCTACTGAAAAATCCAATTACCTTTTCACTCATTTTACTACTTTTTAACGCATCGATAATCTACATTTTTGGATCTATACCTTTCGCAATTCTTAGAGCATCCACTAAACCATCTGCATAACCAATACTCAAAACTGCATTTTCATCCTTCCCTTCTTTCAGGAAATTTTCTGCATCGTCAATGTAAAGTTCTGCATTTTGAAGTACATCTTGAAACTCTTTTGCATCATCATAAAATGGTTTAATTTCATTTAATGCATCTCTAACCATTGGAACATACCTTTCAATCATTTGTGTTGAGATGTTCTTAATACCATTTGAATTATCTATTGGCTTGGATAAACAATTGGTTAATGCATTTATAGCATCAGATTCAGTAAAATGCAATTTTCCAGTAATAATAATACTATGTGGTGGTTCACCAAAATCCATTTTGAGTAATTCACTGAATTTTCCGGAGATGATTTTTTGTGTTTGTATTCCAACTCTTGAAGCAATAATTGCAAAAGTATCATCATTTACAACATTTCTTTTTTGTTCTTTTTCAACGTCTAGTAGGCTCAAAATAGCGGTCTTTGGGTCAAGGAAAAAATTCTGATCCTCATTATATTCTAATAATATGATAGAATGTAATCCTTCTATAAGATTCTTAAAAATGGTAGTGTAAGGTGTAGTTACAGATTTTTTTTCACTCATTACGGTTACAATTTTTCCGATTTTATAGAATTGTAATCCTATCTCTCCTATCATCGCAGTTATCGCTGAGGCAGAATGAATTGTTTTTGTCTCTATACTTTCTAATTTTGCTCTAGTTCTTAGTTCTATGTGTGTTGTAGCAATATAGGGATCCCCATAAGATAATAAAACTACAATAGAATCTTTTGCTGCACTAAGTATTTCCTTACCATCTTCTACCATCCATCTTTTGGCAATTTTGAACTCACCATTCACCAAGTTTTTAATATCTTCTTCATGTTTCACATAAATTGGACTTGTAAATGATTCCAAATATACTAAATCAGCTTCTTGAATAATTTTTATTGATTGATTAGATATTGACTCAATTCCCGATATACCAAGACCAATAAACCACAGCATTATTTAGTTCTACCATGTAATCTTTTTAAATGAAACAATGTCTTTTTTAGTATATCAATTCCGCTTAGGAATTCTTCTATAGACACTTTTTCATCAACTGTATGTGCTTCATGAGGATCACCAGGTCCATATGTAATAACTGGGATTTTTAATTGATTACCAACTACATTCATGTCTCCAGTTCCAGTTTTTCTGATTAATGTAGGTCTTTTTTGTTCTACATCCAATACAGCAAGTGTGATAGCCCTAACTAAGGGTGAATTATGAGCAGCCTCAAATGGTTCTGTCTCATCAATAACTGAATATAAAATCTCAATTCCACGTTTTGAAGAAATTTCATTTATACTCGTTGTGATTTTTTCTTCCACATCATTACAGTTCATATCTACTGGGATTCTGATATCCATAGTTGCAACACATTCCTTTGGTGTAACATTATGACTTGTTCCACCTCGAATTTCTGTTATTGCTACAGTCAGCATCATTCCTTTTGTTTTATTTTCCTGGTTATCTTCCAGATTATTTTTTAGCTCTTTAACTACGATTGCAGTTTCTTCGATTGCATTTTTTGCTAGCCAAGGTGCACTAGCATGAGCACTGTTTTCAACGCTGATTTTGAGATTTATTGCTAGCCTTCCCTTGTACGCTATAGTTACTTTCTGTACACTGCTTGGTTCACCAAAAATAGCATAATCTATCGCTGGTTTATTTTTTACAAGATTTTTAATTCCTGTTGCGTTACCCTCTTCATCAACTGCACCTACAAAAATAACTGTACCTTCATTTTCTTGTATACTAGATGCTGCAAATAACATTGCAATTAATGGAGATTTTGCATCGGATGCTCCTCTACCAAATAAATAATCTCCCTCTTTCCTAACTTTGATTCTTCCTGGAACTACATCCATATGACCACATAACATAATTCTTGGTTCACCTGAACCTTTCGTAGCAATCAAATTTCCAACTTCATCTTGATGTATGTCCCTAAATCCTAAATCGTCACATCTATCAGCAAGAAAATCAGCTAATGCTTTTTCATGTAATGATGGAGTGTAAATTTTTAATGCTTTTTCAAGTGTCTTTACAGCATATTTTGAAGAAAATAAATGAGTATCCATTTTATTTTAACCCCTTTACATACTCTAACATTAATTTTGGAACATCTATTCCTGTCACCCTAACAACATTTCTAAATTCTGTTGTGTTGTTTATTTCATGAACCACAAGACCTTTTTCTTCACTTTCCATCAAATCCACACCAACAATATCTCCAAACACTGTATTTTTTGCTTTCAAACATATATCTTCTAATTCATTAGTAATCTTACATGTTTCAGCAGAACCACCAAGATGTGTATTAGTTTTCCAGTTACCATCTGCTGAATTTCTATAAATTGCAGCAACAGCACTGTCACCAATTACAATTACACGTATATCTCTTGGAGGACGTTGTACAAATTCTTCAAAAAAGTGTATGTGATGAATTGGATGCATAGCTTCTTTACCTTCTATAATTCCATCTGCAGAGTCCATATCATTGATTTTTGATACCATCCTACCCCAACTACCAACAGTTGGTTTTATGATTTTTGGAAACCCACACACATCAAACATTTCCATTGCTGCATCCTTCGAAAAAGCTACAGTTGCATTTGGTGTTTCAATTCCCGCCTTTTTTAATAGCATATGAGTAAAGAGTTTATTTCCTGCAAAAATACCTGTGTTTAAACAATTTACAACTTTTACACCTTGCCCTTCTAATGCAGCAGTAGAGTGAATATTACGATAGTAGCTAACACATCGTTGTAAAACAGTCTGTATATTATGTGAATTTTTGTCCAGATCTATAAACAATTTCTTACAATCAACCATCTCTATTTTTATATCATTTTTCTTTGCAGATTCAATCAATAATTTTTCTTCAAGACGTATTGTATCATAAAGAATTGTGATATTAGTCACTGTCCCCAGTCCTCTCCAACAGTTTGGGCTGGTTTTAACTCAAATCCATTGGGAGCCTTTACTAGCTCAAAACTCGCCCCACACTCAGCGCATGTTACGATTTCTCCTTCAATTGCGTCATTTGGTATTGACAAATCTGCATCACATTCAGAACAGTTAGTCATTTTTTCCACCTTTACTCATCTTTTCTTCATTAATTATCTTTCTTTCTATATTATTTTCGAGTGGAATTTCGATCAGATCACCCATTCTGAGATTCTTTAACCCATTTGCAACACTTTTTGCATTTTTGGTATTCTTTTCTAATCCTAAGATTGACATGAGATATTCCGCACCAGTTTTTCCAGCCAGTTCTCCAAAAACTGCTTTGCGTGTTTGGCCTACAGTTCTTGGTGGAATTGGCTCATATGCAGCAGGATTTCTTAAAATTGCAGCCAAATGTGTTCCAGCTTTGTGTTTGTAAGCTGATTCACCAACAATTGGTTTCGAGTCATATGGTCTTATTGTTGTATACTGTTCAATTAATCTTGAAAGATCAACCAGCATATCTAACCTAAAATCATTTGGTGATTTATACAGGTAGGCAAGTGCTACTGCAGTTTCTGCAAGAGATGGAATTCCCGTCCTTTCACCAATACCATCAATTGTGGTGTGAATTTGATCAGCCCCAGCATCACATGCAGCAAATGCATTTGCAAGCGCAAATCCAATATCATTATGAACATGTGCATCTAATGGTACATTAACCTCAGAACGAACTTTTTTAACAAAATTATACATTCCTATAGGTCGTAAGACTCCAACAGTATCAGGAAGACTAATCCTATCCACACCGGCTTCTTCTATTGCCTTACACACCTTAATTAGGAATTGAGGATCAGCTCTACATCCATCTTCTACTGTGAATCTTATTTTCAGACCATGATCTTTAGCATATTCAACAGTTTTTACTGCTCTGTTCATCGCCTCATCTCTAGAAATTCTTAGCTTATCTTTTAGATGTATATCAGAAATCCCAAGATATGCAGCAACCCAAGACGCATCACATTTTAATGAAACATCAATATCTTCTTTTAATGCCCTACCATGTGCAACAATATCAGCACTCAATCCCTGTTTGATGATTGTTTTAGTTGCATCTGCATGATCATCAGAAATAATAGGAGAAATCTCAATTTGATCAACCCCAAAATAATCCAACATCCATGCAATCTGTATTCTTTGCTTATTTGTGAAGGAAACACCTGGGTGCTGTTCACCTTCTCTTAGTGTAGAGTCTAATACCCTTATTCGCTTTGGTTCTTTCTCTACAGCATTGTATTCTTTTGCATAATGATTCGGATCATTCATAACTATATTCGTTAGAATTATGGATTAATATAAACATAATCGTACTAAAATCGTTGTTTTAGATAATAATTGATCCTAAATTAGTTAACGCTTGCAATAATATGACGATTGTCGTTTATGATACTGTTTTAAGAATTATCACAGTATTGGTATCAGTTACACCGCTAATTTTTCGTAAGTCATCAATACATGCATTAATCTCGTTTATGGTAGGTGCTTGTACTATTACGCAGATATCATACTGACCAGTAATTTCATATATTTTTTTTATTCCATTAAGTTTTGTAAGTTTTAAAGATACTTTTGATGTGTCAATGGATGAGTCAGCTGATACTAAAACAAGAGCCTCTGGTTGACCTCCACCCTCCTCTATTGTAAATTTAGTGATTACTCCATTGTCAATCATATTTTTTACTCGTCTTCTAACTGCGGATTCTGAAAGTTTCAGTTTCTTTCCAATTTCAACAAATGATTTTCTTGAATCACCACGTAAAAACTCTAAAATTTTTTCGTCAGTGTTGTCTCTATACATTTTTTCTATCCTCTTCATTTGTGAGTAATTTATCTAATATTTGCAATGTATTTGTAACATCTTCATCCGAGATAACCAATGGAGGAAGAAATCGTAGAATGTTTCTACCAGAATATAATAATAAAAGTCCATTTTTGATTCCTTCTAATAATATATCCTTCACTTCAAATTTTAGTTCGGCCCCAATCATGAGTCCTTTCCCTCTTACCTCTCTGATAATACTATGTTTATTTTTCAATTCAATTAGTCCTTGAAAGAGTTTGTTACCCATTACCTCTGCATTCTTTAGTAGGTTATCTTGTGTGAGTGCTTGTATAGTTGCTGTCCCAGCAGCACATGATAAAGGATTACCACCAAATGTTGATGAATGTTCTCCTTTTTTCATAACAGATAAGATGTCTGGTTTTACTAATGTAACACCCATAGGAACTCCACCAGCAATTCCTTTTGCTAAACACATTATATCTGGTATTGTTTCCCAATGTTCTGAAGCCCACATTCGTCCTGTTCTACCCAATCCAGACTGTATTTCGTCAAATATAAGAAGGATATCGTTTTCATCACAAATCTTTCTAACTTCTTGTAAGAATCCATCAGGTGGAACATGAATTCCACTTTCTCCCTGAATTGGTTCGAGGATTACGAAGGCTGTATCCTTATCTATACTGCTTCTTAATGCATCCAAGTCACCATAGGCTGAAAATTTTGCACCGTCAACAAGAGGCTTGAATGACTCCCTGTATTTTGGATTAAATGTAAGAGATAGTGCTCCCATTGATTTTCCATGGTAAGAACCTTTCATAGCAACCATACCCTTTTTTCCCGTAAATTTTCTAGCAAATTTTATAGCAGCTTCTATTGATTCTGCACCACTATTGTTCAGATGGACCTGTGTTAATCCTTTAGGTGCAACTTTGAACAAATGTTCCAAAAACTCTTCCCTAGTTTTACTGTACAATGAACTATGAACTGTAATTATTTTTTCAATTTGAGATTTTATTGCATTTACAACACGTTCATTTCTATGTCCAACAAGTGCAACACCATATCCACCCATGCAGTCAATGTAGTCTTTACCGTTTGAATCCCACACATGTGAGCCCAATCCCTTTTCAACAACAACAGGAAACCTTTGGTAAAGATTTCCTAAATACTGATCTTCACTCATTTTTTATCACTGTACAAGTATGATGTTGAATTGCAGAGGATATGGGGTTTTCTCTTTGTCCATTTGCAATTAATGCCTCTTTTACGCCCATTTCTAATGCTTCAGTTGCAGCAAGTATTTTTTTCTGCATCCCGAAACCAATTTGAGGTAAAATTTCTTTTGCTTTCACTAATGTTAGAGTATCTACCAATTTTTCATCCATTAACAACCCATCAACATCTGTAAGAAATAAAACCTTATCAGATTTCACGTGACCTGCAATATTTGCAGCTGCCCTATCACCATCTACGTTAAGGAAATCATTTTCTTCACTAATTGCTACTGGAGAGATTACAGGTGTATAACCTTGATCAAGAATTGTTGTTATCAGAGACGCATTAATCTGTGTGATTTTACCTGTGTAACCGCCATCAATTGCCTGCTTTCTTCCTTTTTCATTCGTAATCATGAGTTTTTTCTTTCTATCTGCTTGAATTATTTTTCCATCTATTCCAGATAAACCAACCGCATTGATTCCATTTTTTTGTAACATTTTTACAATTGTTTTATTGATTCTTCCAGACATTACCATAGTGAAAATTTCTGCAGTTTCCAAGTCAGTATATCTACTCTTTACACCACTAGGTGAAACAACAAATTTTGGTTCCTTACCTAATTGTTCTGTGACTTTGGTAACCTCCTTTCCTCCACCATGAACCAGTATAACTCCCTCTTCCTCTACTACTTTTTTTATGTCCGCTACGACTGAAGGGTGTAGATCGTCAACTACGCTACCCCCAATTTTGATTGTAATCATTTGTTATACTGGTGTTAATGGGGAATACATAATTCCTTGCTTCTCATCAAAGCCTGACATTACGTTCATGTTTTGAATAGCAGATCCTGCTGCACCTTTCATCAAATTGTCAGATGCAGAAAGTGCAATCAATCTATTATTGTCTTCGTCAAGATCAAATCCAATGTCACAAAAGTTTGAACCAACCACAAACTTTGGATCAGGAAACTTGTACAAGCCTTTTTTATCGCGAATTAGTCTGATGAATTGCTCTTCACCAAATTCAGCACGATAAATTTTCCAAAGATCCTTTTCATCAACTTCCTTTTTCAAGAATGTATGATTTGTACAAAGAATTCCTCTTACTATATCAACTGCATGTGGACTCATTGATACTTTGATTTTTTTTCCAGCAGCTTCACTAAGCTCTTGTTCAATTTCACCAGTATGACGATGCTTTGCAGGTTTGTAAGGCCGAATTACTCCAGCTCTCATTGCGTGTTGTGTACCAGATGTTCCTCCAGCCCCAGCACCAGATGAACCAATTTTTGAATCAACAATTATGTGGTCTGCGTCAATGAGATCATTTTTGATCAATGGATATAATGCAAGTGTAGATGTTACTGCCATACATCCAGGACAAGAAACTAATTGTGCATTTTTAATTTTGTCTCTATGAAGTTCTGGAACACCAAATACCGATTTTGATAAGTAATCAGGATGTGGGTGTTCCCAACCATACCATTTTGTATAGTCTTCAGGATTATGTAACCTGTAATCTGCACTCAGATCAATAATTTTCATTCCTCTGTCATAAAACGCCTTTACAATATCAGTTGCAGTTCCATGTGGGACTGCTGTGAAAACTAGATCACATTTGTCCGACATTTTATCGTAATCAAGTTCTGAAAATGTTAGTTCAGTAAACCCCTTTAGGCTTGGATGTATTCTATGAAGGTATTCTCCAACATGCTTCGTTGATGTAACCATCGAAACCTCAGCTTCAGGGTGACTTAACAGTAGCCGAACTACTTCTCCGCCAACATATCCAGACGCTCCTACTATTCCTATTTTCATTGTCATATTCTTCGCATTTGCTATAATTTATTGTTATTAATCGGTTTACTTTCTAATTGAGTCTAGGGCAAATTCAATCATTTCTTTTGGGATGTTCGTTTTTGAAACCTTGATCAATCCCTTAAATTCTACTGTATTATTGATCTCGTGAACCACTAATCCTCTTTTTTTGTCTTCCATTAGATCTATTCCTAATATACCACCACCTACTGCCTTTGATGCTTTTGTGCATAGATCTTCCATCTCATTTGTGATATTACAGATTTCAGTATCAGCTCCAAGTGCAACATTAGTTTTGAATCCACCGGAAGATTTTCTATACATAGCAGTGATTGGTCTATCTCCAATAGTTATAACACGAATATCTCTTGGTGGTCTATCAATAACTTCTTGAAGATAGAAAATTCTATCTAATGGACCATCCGTAATTTGTCTTTGTTCAATTATTGCATCAGCTGTATCTTTATCCTTTAATGGAATGATACTTCGTCCCCAACTTCCTACAACTGGTTTTATTACCACTGGGTAACCAATTTTTTCAATGTTTTCTAATGCAGCATCAGCAGAAAAAGAAAAGTATGTTTTAGGTGTTGGGATATTATTCTTTTTTAATATAATTGACGTTAACATCTTATTTCCACATAAACTTGAGACAGAGAATTTATTGATTATAGGAATATCCAAAAATTCAATACAAGCAGTGAAATGCAATCCTCTGTAATAGCTTATACAACGTTCTAAAACTACATCACCAAAATCTGTATTTTGATTATTACTATCTGTATCAAAATGAGTTATTTTTGCATCAACCATCTTGGTTTCATGCCCAAGATCAATAGCTTGTTTTTCAAGAAGCTTTTCTTCTGACCTAAGACGGTCAAACACAATACAAATTTTTGACAATCACTCGCCCCAATCTTCGCCTACTGTCTCTGCTTGTTTAATTTCTACTGTAGAACCATCTTTTTTGGAAATCTCAAAATCGGCTCCACAATCACTACATGAAACTATTTCACCAACAGCGGCATCATCAGGGATATTCAACTGTGCGTCACATTCTGGGCAATTCATTATTTTTTTTCAGGATTTCTTATGTAATTTATTAGCTTCTGTTGATTGAATTCCCCACAATTCGACAAATCCTTTAGCTAGTTTTTGATCAAACTTTGATCCTTTTCCATATGTGGCAATTTTGTGGCTATATAGGGAATTTTTTGACTCACGTCCAACTACACGAATGCTACCTTTGAATAATTTTAACACAACTGTACCAGAAACTACTTTCTGTGTTTGTTGTATAAACATGTCAAGATCTTTTCTTAATGGATCCTCCCAGAGACCAGAGTATGTTAACCATGACCATTCATCATCCACTAATGATTTGAATTTAGTTTGATGTTTTGTGTGAACCATTTTTTCCAGATCTGAATGAGCTTCAATCAAGCATAATGCACCAGGAGTTTCATAAACTTCTCGTGATTTGATTCCAACCACACGATCTTCAATATGATCAACAATCCCAACTCCATGAGCACCCGCTTTTTTATTAGCATATTCAATTAGTTTTACTGGATTCATAGATTTCCCATCTATTGCAACAGGGACTCCTTTTTCAAATTTAATTTTCATGTAAGCAGGTTTATTTGGAAGATTTTTTGTTTTAATCCAAATAAATGCATCATCAGGAGGTTCATTGATAGGATTTTCTAATACTCCACCTTCAATCGCACGACCCCATAAGTTCTGATCAATACTAAATTTTTTTGCAACATTATCAATTTTTATTCCATGTTTCTTTGCAAATTTTAATTCAGTAGTTCTATCCAAATTAAGATCCCTTATTGGTGCAATTATTGGTAGATTAGAACCTGCACGCATAGTTAAATCAAATCTAACTTGATCATTACCTTTACCTGAACATCCATGTGCAAGTGCAGTTACTTTTTCCTTTTTTGCAATTTGTAAAACTTTTTGAGCAATTAATGGACGAGCAAGTGCAGTTGCTAGACAATATTTTTTTTGGTATAATGCATTTGCCATAATTGAAGGAAAAATATAATCTGTCACAAATTCTTTTTTTGCATCTATATTGTAATGTTTTACAACTCCAAGCTTTTTTGCTTTTTTAGAAATTTGTTTATAATTATCACCTTGGCCAACATCAACAGTGATTGTTATAACATCCATGTTATGTTCAGCTTGAAGATACTTTACAACAACAGAGGTATCAAGACCACCTGAAAATGCAAGTATAGCTTTTTGTTTCATAAGGGAAATGAGTAATATGTTTTGCATTTATCTCTTATCTTTCGTTATATTTTACAAATTACCGCATAGCTCGAGCTAAAATCCGCTTACTATTTAACCCTGAATTATAACGCTGTTTTATGAAAATCTTAGGCATGGCACTGGGTGGTATTGTAGTAATTGTAGCTATTGCTATAACTATAACTTCTTTCGGTAACTTTGATCAAATCAATCAGGACAAAATCAGAGTTGCATTCTTTCCTAGTATTGGACATATTATACCAATAGTTGGGTTAGAAGAGAAAATTTTTGAAAAAGAACTTGGTGAAGAAAAACAAATTGAAATAAAATTATTTGATAGTGGTCCACAAGTAATAGAATCAATTTTTTCGGGTTCAATTGATATTGCTTATGTTGGACCTGGCCCAATCATTAACGGCTTTTTAAAATCTGATGGTAAAGATATTAAAATTTTATCAGGAGCTGCTAGTGGTGGAGCAAGTTTTATCATACAACCAAATTCTGGATTAGAATCAATTGAAAATTTTGATGGAAAACGTATCGCAAGTCCACAAATAAGTAATAGTCAGGATGTATCTCTTCGGCATTATCTAGAATTACATGGTCTCAAATCAGTTGAAAAGGGAGGAACTGTTTTTGTTTTAAATATTTCAAATCCTGATATCTATACTTTGTTTGCAAAAGGTGATATTGATGGAGCTTGGGTTCCGGAACCATGGGCTACAATGTTGGTACAAGAATTAGACGGAATTAGATTATTTAATGAAGAAAAATTATGGCCTAATGAAGAATTTGCTTCTGTGTTATTGATAGCCAGAACGGAATATCTTGAGAATAATCCTGAAACTGTCCAAAAATGGATCGAGTCACATGAAAAAACAGTTACATGGATAAATTCAAACCCAAATAAATCAAAATCACTCTTCAGTAATTTTTTGATAGATTATATGGGTAAATCCTTACCAACAGAAATTATTGATGAATCTTTTTCAAATATAACAATTACATCAGATCCAATTAAAAATTCTGTAATAATATTTGCAGAACGTGCTGATTCCTTGGAATATCTTGGAAGATCTGGTTACAATTTGGATGGAATTTTTTACAATGCTGTTTTAAATGTGAATAATGGTGACTTGTAGAAATGGGTAAATTAGAAGCCAAGAATATTGAAAAATATTTTCAGCATGATGGGAAACAACTCAAGACATTAGATGGTATAAATCTAAATGTTAACGACGGAGAGTTTGTATGTATTGTTGGTACATCAGGATGTGGAAAATCAACTTTTCTTCGTACTATTGCAGGATTGGAAAGACCCGATGGTGGTAAGATTCTTCTTGATGGTCAACCACTAAGTGATACTGGTCCGGATAGGATAATGGTGTTTCAGGAGGGTGCATTATTTCCATGGCTAAATGTACAAGATAATGTAGAATATGGACTAAAAGTGGCTGGAATTCCTAAAGAAAAAAGAAACGAAATATCACACAGATATTTGGATATGATGCAACTTACTCAATTTGCTACATCATATACTTACCAACTTTCAACCGGAATGAAACAGCGTGTAGCTATAGCTCGAGCATTGGTAATGGAACCTGATGTGTTATTGATGGATGAACCATTTGCAGCATTAGATCCACAGACAAGAGATCTTTTGTTAGTAGAGATGCAATTAATATGGCAAAAGACAAAGAAAACTATCATTTTTGTAACACATAATGTTGCAGAAGCAGTTGTTTTGGGAACGCGTGTTTTGATATTTTCTCATAGACCAGCAAAAATTAAGAAGGAAGTAGAAATCGATTATCAACGTCCTAGATTAACAGACGATGAAAATCTTTTGCCATATCAAAAAAAGATTTTGGCAGAGCTTCGACCTGAGGTAAAAAAATGAAACCCAATGTGTTAGCAAAAAAAATTGGTTTCTATGCAATCATAATCATAGCATGGCAAGGTATTGACAGTGCCGAGATCTGGCCGGATAACATATTTCCATCTCCATTTGAAGTTCTGGAAGACTTAGCATATGGTATATCTGATGCTAGTCTATTTTTTGGAATTGGAACAAGTTTATTGAGACTTATTATTGGTTTGGGAATAGCTATTGCTGGTGGTTTGGTACTCGGAATTTTTATGGCGAGGGTAGAAACGGTTAACCAAACAATTGGTTCCTTGGTTCTTGGCTTACAATCAATTCCATCTATAGCTTGGGTACCACTTGCAATTCTCTGGTTTGGTCTTACTGACACTGGAATTATTTTTGTTACAGCCATTGGTGCAATATTTGCTGTAACCATCAATACTTACACGGGTGTGAAAAATATCAATCCATCATACATTGAAGCGGCAAGAAACATGGGTGCAAAAGAGGGTCAGCTTATCATTACCGTATTGATTCCTGCTGCATTTCCATATATTATATCTGGATTCAAACAGGGCTGGGCATTTGCCTGGAGAGGTGTAATTGGCGCAGAGCTTCTATTCTCATTCTTGGGTCTTGGTTTTCTTCTTAATGTTGGTAGACAGCTAAATGATGTATCACAGGTGATAGCAATAATGCTAGTAATAATGGGAATTGGAATACTGACTGAAGGGTTAGTGTTTAAGAAAATTGAAGATAAAGTTATGACTAGATGGGGCTTACGCTAGATTAAATTACAATTAAAAAATTCTATATTTGTAATGAATGAACTTTTGCAAACATGGGTTAATGCAATAAAAAGTGGTGACCCAAAGCAAGTTACAGATCTTTATCATGGAGATGGAATCCTACTGGGAACATTTTCCAATAAGGAAAGAATTGGACACGAATTAATTCTTGAGTATTTTGAGAATCTGCTAAAATCTCCAGTTGAAGTGGAGATTGTATCTGAGCATCTCTCTACTTCTGAAACATTGTCAGTAAATTCTGGTCTTTATAATTTTGTAACAGGTGGTAAGACAATTAATGCGAGGTTCTCATTTGTCTATCAGAAATATAATGGCGAATGGAAAATTGTCTCACATCACTCTTCTGTAATGCCTGAAACTTGAATATTTTCTATCGGTATGATTTTTGTTTTCGTCTTCTTGCACCAGGGCCACCAAACTTCTTTGGTTCCTTCCTTCTTGCATCCCCACTAATTAAGTACTTATCAAACTCTTCAATTCTCTTTTTTAGATCAGTTCTAACTGATTTTGGAAATGGATGATCTTTTGGATCATTTCTATGTTTAGTCCATCCTGTTAGTGCCCTAGATATAGCAGTAGAAACTGCATAAGCTTGTCCCATAAAACCTCCACCACTAACTCTTACTGAAACATTAATTTTATTTCTATTTTCTTCTCCACATATTTCTAAAGGTGCTAACATCACTTCACGAGCAGTTTCTTGTCCTATCATTTCAAGTGGTACGTTATTTATTCTAACTTTACCTACACCCTTTGTAATGTATACATGAGCACTAGCAGTCTTTCTTGTTGCAAAATAAATTTCGTTTTTAGTCATGCATTCCAACCAACATATTTTCCTAATTCGCCCATACTTGTGTAATAAGCATTCGATTTTCTGATTATTGATTTTTCAAACTGAGTTTTTTCTATAGATTTCAATTCTTTTGGAACACCCACATAAGCTCTCAGTCTTTTTAGTGCAGCTTGACCAGATGGCTTATCCCTGGGAAGCATTCCTCTTATCATTCTGCTAATTATAGTATCAGGTTTTCTAGGATGGAAAGGTCCGTGTTTAGGATGTAGTATACTTGATATTTCTAGAAATTCTCTATACTCACCAACAATGTTTTGCTTACGACCACTAATCATTATATTTTCAGAGTTGATTATTGATACTCTATTACCTTGAAGTAATAATTTTGCAATATTAGAACAAAGTCTTCCTGCAATATGATTTGTCCCATCTACTACAATAGGTCTACTAGTTTTATCAATAGGTTTGTCTTTTGCTTTAGCAGATGACTTTGCCTTAGTAGCTGATTCTGTTTTAGGAGCTGACTTTGCTTTAGTAGCTGATTCTGTTTTAGGAGCTGACTTTGCTTTAGTAGCTGATTCTGTTTTAACCAAGAATCATTACACCTTTTCCTGTTGGGAATTTTGTAATCATATCATTAAATTTTAGTATGTTACCACCAGCCTGAACTATTTTTTTTGCAGCATTTACAGATATGGAGAATGATGATAATGTAATTTTATGAGATAAATTTCCAGTTCCTAATATTTTACCAGGTACAAAAATAATATCACCATCTTTTGTAAGATTATTTATTTTTGTCAAGTTTACCACTCGTTTTGAAGATGAAGTCTTTAAAGCAAGAGTTGCTAATTTAGACCAAATAGGTGCTTCATGCTTTTTTGAAGCTTGTTTCAGATCTTTAACCATATGCAAGACTGTTTGATTTACCATTAACTCATCACCACTTAGAACCCAAATATAATAGTATGAACATCATTTGTCCAAGTTAGTAATATCTTCTTTAAATTCTTCTAACCTTCTATTGAGTTCTTCCATACCAGCAGATATTATTTCCATTGGTTCAAGAGATCCAGTAGTTTCTACTGTTAAAAGGTGCTCACCTTCTTTATCACTGTCAGTTAATATTGAAACATTAGCTGAATTCCATTTAGCATGTTCTGTTCCTTTACCAAGTCTTGCGTATGCTTCAAGCTTTACTTTTTGTCCAGGCGCTAATTCTATAATTGGAATTTTATCAGATGTTGGTTTTACTATTTCATCATTCGATGAAAGATCTGCAGAAGTTATAGTTTTGGTTGTATCAACATCTCCAGAATCAAGAACAAGCATTACTCGAGAATCTGATTCATCAAATCTTGTAACATCTGTTTTAAGAGGAATCATTCCTAATCTATGTGCTATACCCTCATCTGCCAAAACAGACGAATTCTCAATTATATCTACAGTATCTATAGCAAAAATTGGAACACCATTAAGGCATATTCTTCTAAGTGCATTTGCATATTGTAAGGAGAAACCCTTCAATTTGAGGGTGATTTTTTTCTCATTGGCGTTTAGGGTTTGAATAGAAGACAAATCTTACTGAAAAACTTTAAGATCCAAATAAAAATCTAGCTAGAGAATTATAGATTAATATCAATAATGCTTCCTATTATTACTATGACAGATAAATTCTCGATAGCTAAATACACATTTGAGGGCGATAGATTTGAAATTTTGGTTAAGCCTGATCCTGCATTAGATTACAAGCTAGGGAAACTAAAAGATATCAATTCTATCTTGGTCTCTGATGAAATTTATTCAGATGCGGGGAAAGGTACCAGAGCATCATCAGAAAAACTGCAAAAAGTATTCAAAACAGAAGATATCGTAACTATTGCTACAAAAATCATAGAAAAGGGAGATCTGAATTTAACAACTGATCAGCGTCGAAAAATGACTTCAGAAAAAAGAAAGCAGATAATTACATTTATTGCAAAAACATTTGTTGACCCACGTTCTCACCTACCTCATCCACCACTAAGAATTGAGCAAGCTATGACCGATGCTCGTGTTAGTATTGATCCATTCAAAAATGTAGATGAACAGACTAAAGATATAATCGAGAAACTACGTTCAATAATTCCATTAAAATCGGAAAATCTTTTGTTAGAAATATCTGTACCTGCTCAATATGTAGCACAATCATACACTGTCTTAAAATCTACAGGTGTTTTGAAAAAAGAAGATTGGCAACCGAACGGTTCATTAAAAGCGATACTAGAAATACCAGCTGGAATAAGACCAAATGTGATTGACAGATTAGGCGCAGTAACAAAGGGTACCGCCTTTGTAGAGGTTCTAAAATGAGTGAAAATAAAAATCAGTTTGTTTTACCAGGTGATACAATTTCTGGTTCATATGAACCATCAGAAAATATTATACTTGATCATAATAGATTACTCTCAACCAAAATTGGATTTTGTGAGATAAGTGATAATGAAGCTAGTGTAAAGCCTTTAACAGGATTTTATATTCCAAAAAGTGATGATTTAGTAATTGGTAAAATCAAATCACATACTTCTATGGTATGGGAAGTTGACATAAACTCTTACCGTATAGGAATACTTCCTGCATTTGATATATTTGGAAGGGATTATGATCCTACCAAAAATGATCTTTCACTAAAATTTAATGTGGGTGATCTTATTGCTGTTAGAATTGTATCTGGAGATACTGCACGTGATCCTTTGCTTACTATATCAGGTGAAAATTTAGGAAAGATTGATTCAGGTGAATTAGTAAAAATCTCTCCAGCAAAAATTCCTCGTCTTATAGATAAACATAGTTCTATGATACAGTCAATTGAATCTTCTACTGGCACATCTATTACAATAGGTCAAAATGGCTTGATTGTTTTAAAATCTGAAAATAATTCAAACGTGAACAAAATTATTAAAGTATTCAAAATGTTAGATTCAACTACAGATGATTCAAATATGGAAGAAAAAATTCAAAAAATATTAGATGAAAATAATTGAGACATTTTAAAACTAAAAAACAATATGTTATACCTGGTGATGTTATTACTACTTCACCATTACGATTGCGGGAGAATGTTACATTGGATGGAAAAAGAATTATTGCAACTAGTATTGGCTTGACCAATATTTATGATGACAGTGTTAGGGTTATCCCATTAAGTGGCGTTTATCTACCAAAAATCGACGATATTGTAATAGGAAAAATCACATCTATATTTGGAAACTCTTGGTTTGCTGACATTAATTCATGTTATCAGGGAATGCTTTTGGGTCAGGACGTATTTGGACGGGGCTCTTCCGCTACTATGATTGATATGAAATCCAGACTTGATACTGGGGATCTTATATGTGCAAAAATTGCAAACTTTGATAGATCTCGTGAACCATTGATATCTATTGCAGATCAAAATTTAGGAAAGATTGATTCGGGTGAATTAGTAAAGATCTCTCCAACAAAAATTCCTCGTCTTATAGGTAAACATGGTTCTATGATACAGTCGATCGAATCTTCTACTGGCACATCTATTACAATAGGTCAAAACGGTCTCGTGGTTGTATCTGGGGATGAATCAAATGGGTTATTAAAGGCAATTGAAGCAATTCAAATGGTTGAAGAGCAGGCACATCTTGCTGATTTGACAGATAAAGTGAAAAAAATGTTAGAAACTAATGGTGATTAATTTGGGCGGAAGAAAATCAGATATGGTATTACTTGACGAGAACGGGATTCGCTGTGACGGTCGTAAAGTCAATGAAACAAGAAAAGTTACAATAAAAGCTGGAGTATTAAAAAATGCAAATGGTTCTGCATACATTGAATTTGGTGGAAATAAAATATTGGCAGGTGTTTTCGGACCAAGGGATGTTCATCCTAAACACATGTCAAATCCAGATACAGGTATTTTGAGAGTTAGATATCACATGGAACCTTTTTCGGTTGGTGAAAGAAAAAACCCGGCCCCATCTAGACGTGAGATAGAGATAAGTAAAGTTGTCAAAGAGGCATTAGAACCTGCTGTAATGCTTGAAAAATTTCCTAGAACTGCAGTAGATGTATTTCTTGAAATTTTACAAGCTGATGGTGGAACTAGATGTGCTGCACTTGATGCAGCATCTGTTGCGTTAGCTGATGCTGGAATTCCTATGAGAGATTTGGTTTGTGCATGTGCTGCAGGAAAAGCTGGAGATGCTTTGATACTTGATGTAAATAATGAAGAAGATCAGGCAGGACAAGCTGATATGCCTATTGGATTCATGCCAAATCTAGGAAAAATCACACTTTTACAATTAGATGGTGTTCTAACACCTGATGAATTTAACAAATGTATTGAATTGGGCGTAGATGGCTGTAAAAAAATCTACGAGATACAGAAAAATGCATTACGAGAAAAATATTTCTCTAACGGAGATTAATAACAATGACAGATTTTTCAATTATAGATAAGCTAAAAAGATCTAAAATTCTTGATTTACTCAAAGAGGGAAAAAGGATTGATGGTCGTGCACTTGATGAGCATAGAACTTTGGATGTAGTTACAGGAGTTATACCACATGCTAATGGTTCTGCACGAGTTAGATTGGGTGACACAGAAGTTGTTGCCGGTGTAAAAATTCAACCTGATAGACCTTTTCCTGATATGGGTGATAAGGGTATTTTCATATGTACTGCAGAAATTCTTCCATTGGCACACCCAAGTGCAGAAACAGGTCCTCCTCAACCAGATGTTATAGAACTTGCACGAGTTGTTGATAGAGGTATACGTGAAAGTGGTATGGTTGATTTATCTCAATGTGTTTTGCAGCAAGATAAATCTGTTATAGGTATATTCTCAGATAATGTGGTAACTGATCACGATGGAAATTTGTTCGATACCTGTTCATATGCTTCAGTAGCAGCAATCATGACTTCAAAAATTCCAAAATGGGAGATGAAAGATGATGTACCAGTTTTAGTCGAGGGTGAAGAAATTGATCCTCCAATAACAACTATACCTATATCAGTTACAATGGGACGAATAGGGGAATTTATTTTAGCTGATCCAAACATTGACGAATGGGCATGTCTAGATGCAAGAATTACAATAGCAACAAACTCCGATGGAAATATTGTAGCACTTCAAAAAGGAGGTAAGGATGGATTTACGTATGAACAACTTGTAAAATGTTCCGAGATAGCTATTTCATCCGGAGCAAAAATCAGAGAGATTATCAAGAAGGCAGTAGGAGAACCCCAATAATATGGCTGCCAAAAAGAAAAAATCACTTTCGGGTCTTGGTGCTCGCTATGGAATTAAACCTAGAAAGCAATTCACACAAGTTCATCGTTTACTGAAATCCACGAGGAAGTGTCCAGAATGTGGTTCAATAAAATTTGGTAGAGAGGCTGTGGGAATATGGAGTTGTAAAAAATGTGCATTCAAAGTGGCGGGCTCAGCTTATGACGTCAAGCTTTAATGCAAAAATAGAAGTAGACGCAAAAGAAAAATCAAAGGCAATATTTGATTCCATTAATACAGATAACGAATTTTATCCTGAAAATCCAGTAAAGACTGAGATGTCTTTTAACAATAAAATCACAATTCTAATTGAATCAAACGAATTAACTCACATGCGTGCTAATCTCAATTCATGTATACGGCTTATTCAAACAAGTTATGACTCGATTAAATCAGTAAATATATAATCAAACGTTATTTGTATAGTGTATATGTCATCTAATCAGCAGATACCACCATGGTTGCAAGAGCAAATAGCAAAGCTACAGCAAACGCAGCAAAACCTCCAAATGACTGCTTCACAAAAACAGCAACTTGAATTTGAAAATATTGAGACAGAAAAATCATTGGAAGAATTAAAAAAAGTATCTGATGATGATGCAGTTTTCAAATTTGCTGGCACTATATTGGTCAAATCAAACAAGCAAACACTTCTTGAAGATCTTGAGGAAAAAAAGGAATTAATAAAAACTAGAACAACTGTTTTAGTAAAACAGGAGGATAAGCTCAAAACTAGCCTGAAAGAACAAGAATCCAAGATTCAAGAAATGATCAAAAACCCATCTGCTTCAGGTGCAAAACCACCATCAGAAGGCGAACCTTCCAAATAAAATATTAATAAAAAATACTCATATTATTTATGAATTTAAAAGATCTACGCATAGTTGTAGATGAAAGAGAAAAAAAAAGTGGTATACCTGATCTTTTGAAATCAATTGGGATCAATGTTGAAATGAAAATGTTACCAATTGGCGATTATATTGTAGCACCTGAAACAATAGTTGAAAGAAAAAGTATCCAAGATCTAATTTCATCTGTATTTGATGGAAGATTATTTGATCAATGTGATCGATTGAAGAATAATTTTGATTTTCCAATTATCCTCATAGAAGGGGACATTAATACAATTAAGGATCTAACGGAAAATCCATTTGTATTTTATGGAGCCATTTCATCTATTGCAATTGATTTTAAAATTCCAATAATTACTACACTTGATTCATTTCATAGTGCAAAATTATTAACTGCAATGTGTTCAAAAAAAGAACAATCTAAAGGACCGTTTATAAAAAAAATTAGAAAATCGAATGATATACGTAAACAACAGCTTTCTATTTTGTGTAGTTTACCTGGTGTAGGGGAAAAAACTGCTATACAATTATTAGAAAAATTTGGTAGCCCAATACAAGTCCTCAGTTCATCAACTACAGATCTTGCAAAGATCAAAGGGTTAGGAAAAGTTCGTGCAATAAAAATAAAAAAAATACTACAAAATCAAAGTAAATATTTAAAAAAAAGTAACCAAAAAACACTTCACGATTCGTGAATCATTTTTTTAATTTTTTTCTTTTTAATGCATTTCCACATTTTGGGCATATATTTTCAGAAGAGTTACTATTGCATCCAGGACAATAGTATTTCCAAGATACAATATTTTTTATACCATCTGTCATTACTGGGAAAACTTGTATTTTGAGATTTTTTGCTACATTTGAAATTGCAAAATCATCAGTTATGAGTTCTGCATTAAGTTTTAGACTTAATGCAATTATTGAAATATCTTCTACAGAAAGCTCATGTAAATCACCAGACTTTTTTGCAGCATTTCTTACAATTTCAATAAATTCAGATTCTGGATCAGAAATAGCCAATCTCCTTGTTTCAATTAAAATATCAATTGCATCATGATTTTTTTTGATATGTTTGATTTCATCATACACTAGTGATGTGGTATAACTTGGTTGGTTTGAACCAAATGGAATTCCTGCATAAAATGCACTAGAGTCTAAAACCCTAAAAGCCAAGTTTACTCATCTGTCTCAATCCTTTCTTTTTTAACCTAACAAAGACAGCTTGTTTTTTGTATTTTTCTATAGTTATAACATTTCCAAAGGCAGCTGATTTAATCACTTGTGCATCCATCACAATATTACAATCATGTGAACATGTTACCTCTACTTTTTCATCTGGAACAACAATTGACGGAAGTCTGTGAACTGGGGCAACCGGTGTAATGATCAATACGTCTAAACTTTCATGAAGTATAGGACCACCAATTGATAATGAATGACCAGTAGAACCGCTAGGTGTGGATATGATAACACCATCCATTTTTTGCTTTACCGTATCATTTTGAAATTTGGTTTCAAACTCAGCAGTTTTTGTTAAATTTTTACGATTCACATAAATTTCATTCAGAGCTGGTTGAAATTGCACACCATCACAAGAAGCTACAACACGTGTTCTTTTGTCAAGCCAAACCTTGTTTTTCTTCATGGCTTGAATCGCATTGTCAATTTCACTCAAATATATTTCTGATAAAATTCCCCTGTTACCACCAACATTTATTGCCAGAAGTGGAGTTTCATTTTCAAGATTTCTAAAAGTTCTAAGAGTAGTTCCATCACCACCCAATGTTATCACAAGATCAAGTTTTATCTTCTTTAATTCATCTAACGAATCTAGCTGTTTTGCTCCTGTTGCCATTACAGGAGAAATAGTATAAACCACAGATCTCATTTTTAGCATTTTTTTCGCTATTTTTTTTGCTGCATTCTCAGATTCTTTTGAACCAAATTTGCTAACAATTCCAATTTTATTGATTTTCAAGCGGATCTTTTTTACAAAAGCTTCTTAAAAATTTAATTTTTTGAGGATCAAGCTAACAGTCTCACAAACAAAGATTTTTAACTAAATTTGACCTAAATTGAACTATGTCCCTACTTCTGAAGGATAGAGTTTACACAATGCAGTCACCTACTGCAAAAAGAGGGGTTTATCCATTACACGGTTACAAATTGGGATTATATAGAATACCAATAAAGCTTGAAGATCCTGCTGAAATACAGTCAATCTTTCAAGGACTAAAAAATAGTTTTGAAATGGATATGTATGCTGATAGAATTTATGCAACCTATAATTGGATTGAAGAAAATATGCCAGATCCTGATGCGAAGGGATACGAGCAGGTCAAACTCAGTGTTACTGTTGAAATTGTAACTGGTGAAGTGGTTGATATTATTTATCAAATATTTTCAATTGAAAAATTCGGTGATCCTCAGTGGGTTAAAGATTATAGAAAAAAGGCAGATCATTTTGCAAAAATGGTAATTGATACAATTCTCAGAAATACTATACTTTCTGATAAAATGGTTGAATCAATTATTACATCAGAAAAAATTTCTGAGGATAAAGCATTGATAAAATTAGAAGAATTAACTCCACTAGCGCAAATCGTGCCAGATGCAAAACCAATAGCGAAAATAGAAAAACCAAAACCAGCAGTTGCAGGCAAAAAACAGGTAGCAACGAGAGATGGGGAGGAAGCAATTCCAGGTCCTATTGATATTGAGTATAAGGATAAGATGGATCCTTCTTCGCCATTCAAAACTTCCACAGGAAATATGCTTCAAACTTGGGGACGTGTTGGTACGGATAATAAGGTCATGGGTGTTTGGGGAGAATTTTGTTCTGTTGATTTTGATATATGTGTAGCAGATGGTGCTTGTATTGATGCATGTCCTGTATCTGTTTATGAGTTCTTTGAATTTCCAGGAAACGTGGCATCTACTAAGAAGCCACTCCAAATTAATGAGCCAGATTGTATATTCTGTCTTGCATGTGAGGGTGTTTGTCCACCACAGGCAATCAAGATTTTTCCACAATAATATTGGGTTTTATGATATATCCCATAACTGTTAATATTGAACTAAATTTTGATAGTATTATAAAATGGAGCAATTAGCATCAAACCCATTCACATATTTTATTTTTGATATTTTCATTGCATGTGCGATTATCATAATTGCATATACGTGTAATTTTTATTATTTGGCGTTTCTTTCAAGCCGTCGGAATGAGGTTGAAAATACGGTTGTTATTGGTGAACCAACTGTAACTATACATCTTCCAATCTATAACGAAAAGTATGTTGCAAAACGTTTGATTAATGCAGTTTGTGACTTGGATTACCCCAAGAAATGTATGCGTATAATGGTTCTTGATGATTCTGATGATGACACAACAAAACTTGTATCAGATATTGTTGAAGATCATAAGAAAAAAGGATTTGACATATTACATGTAAGACGTGGGACTAGAGATGGATACAAGGCGGGAGCACTCAAACATGCTATGAAATCTACGGAAAGTGAGTTTGTTGCCATTTTTGACGCTGATTTCATTCCACCAACATGGTATCTAAGAAAAGCAATGCCTTATTTTGCAAAACCAAGTATTGGACTTATACAATGCAGATGGGGACATGTAAATGAAAAATATTCTGCGCTAACTCAAGCACAAGCACTAAGTCTTGATTTTCATTTTTTGGTAGAACAAAGGGCAAAAAGTAATTCACACTTATTCATGAATTTTAATGGAACCGCAGGAATATGGAGAAAAAAATGTATTGAAGACGCTGGTGGATGGCATACTGCAACACTTGTAGAGGATTTAGATCTGAGTTATAGGGCACAAATGAAAGGCTGGAAATGTCTTTTTGTACCTGACATAGTTGTGGACGCTGAATTACCCGTGCAAATGAATGGTGCCAAAAGACAACAATTCCGTTGGGCAAAGGGTTCTATCCAATGTGCAATAAAACTTCTTGGCAGCATTATAGCAAAACGAAAGATTGCATTTGATGCAAAACTTCAGGCTTTTGTACAGCTAACTAGGCATATAGTATTTCCATTAATGCTAATACAATTTCTTACACTTCCAATTCTTCTAGCAGCAGAGGTCAATCTCTACATTGTAAGCTTTTTACCTGCAGTAACGCTTGCGACATATTTGGCCATGGGACCTGGAGCATATCTATACATAATTCATAACATGTATGACAAGAACTGGAAAGAAAAGGCTCTAGCCATGCCATACTTGATCATATATTCTATAGGAATGTCAGTTAACAATACTGTAGCTGTATTTGATGCTATGATAGGAAAGAAAAATGAGTTTCTACGAACACCAAAATATGGAATTGTTAAGAAAACAGATGATTGGCGAACCAAGGCTTACAATTTACCATTCTCTCAGACTACATTACTAGAACTCTTCTTTGGGATTTATGGTGTACTTGGAATCTTTATTGCAATTTACTCGTCAAACCCAATCTGGGCACCCATAATTGCTTTACAAACTATAGGCTTTTTGTATATTGCATTAATGAGCTTTAGACATACAAGGTTTAAAAGAGACAGTTCAAAAACTGAGCATATTAAAACAAAAGAGGAAAAGATGGCAAATATTACATACAAACTTGCAACCGCTGGAATTATTGCTATAATATGCTTCGGTGTATACATGGGATTTACTGGATATCAAGAAAATGTTTACCCTGTCGACCTATCAATAGGATTACTTGATAGAATAATGGCTTCCTCTGAACCAAAAACAATCATGGCAGATATACAAGCAATAAAGGAATATCTACCGATAGAAGGAAATCCGGTATACATGTTTCCAACTGATACAACAAACTTTGTTAGAATACAGTCAGATCTGGATGCTATGTTAATCAGTACTGAAAAAATTTCTGCTGTTCCAAGAGATAGTTCAGCATATCATACTGGTATGATGGATGTAAGTCTTAGAGCTGAGGTTGTTCAGGAAAATTTGATGGATGTTGTACCATACATGTATGCAAGTGTTTCAAATATTCTTTTTAGTTGTGTATGGATTGTGGGAATTATTGGAATATTTACAATCTTGAAAAGGAAAAAGCAGAATATCGACACAATTGATAAATCAGAAGGAATCTAGGTAAGACCTAACTCATTTCTAATTTCATCAACCGCTCTTATACCAAAGATATCTCTAACTTGTTGTATTCTTATTGCCTCCTTCAACAAATCTCTGCCCAATAATTCTAACATCTTCTTGAATAGCACAGAAAAACTAATTTCCCATCTATCAGCACAATCAAAAATTGTGCTTACAGCCCATTGTCTTACTTCATGCGGTAACGGAATTTTATTTTCTGTTTCAATCGACATGCTGTCAAAAAGATTAACAATTTCTGTTGTATCCTGTGCCATTTTTTCAATATCCTGCATTGTTCCATATTTTGATTCAGCCTGCATGCGTATACCAGATTGATATTCTGATAATTTCAAAAGACCAATAATTTCATTTGATGTTGAACTGGTCGATTTGTTGGTAACCTTTTCAATTTTTTGTAATTCTTGAATTATAGAATCAGTCTTCCCATGAAATTCAGCAGAAGACGAATTTACTCTGTTTAGTGTATCTGATAAACCTAAAATTTTATCCTGTAACTCATCAGAGCTTTCTCCAACATATTTTCTCAAAGTTATAAATTCAGATTTTATATTTTCAAGATTTCCAGAGACCTCTGGTGAATTCTTCTTTGAAGTAATACTATCTAGTTTCTTTTGGAAGTTTGTTATATTATTACCCAGATTTGAGGTTTTTTGCCTCATAGTCCTGATGCTATCTGTCATGCTTTGCATTTTTGCCGTAATTTTTGAAATTGGCTCTGCCTTTGAAGATACATTATTCAAACCCTCTTTCACATTTTCCACTCGATCAGCAATTTTGATTATCATTTTTGAATTGTTTTTTATAGAATCAAATGACTGATCTATTTTTTCCATTATTTCATTAGAATTGGGAGAATTTTCATTAATTTTAGATATTTTTTCTACTCTCTCTTTCAATTCATTAGTTTGTGTATTTATTTTGGAAATAATATTTGACTGTTTTCTCATTTGTTCTAGCCCTTCAAATAATCTTTCATTATCACCCTCAATTAGGTTCAGTTTTTTTTCTTGGACCTGAATCTGCTCCATTGCCAAACTTAGTGTGTCAATCATATTTTTCATTGATAAAAGGATCTTCTGATTTTCAGTAAAAATTTTTGACATCGCTTTTACTTCCTTTGATAGTAATTTGGTTGAATCCGAAATTGTTGAAACTTTTTTTATTAGTGGTGATATATTTGATGGATTTTGTTTAGTTTTTTTGGATTTGATTTTATGATTAGTCTCTTTAGATACCATATACTAATATTGATCTTTTAGTATTGTTAAAAAGCTCGCTAAAAAAAAATAGAAGAATTGGATTTTACTGATTGACTATTTTTGGAGCATGTAGTGCTTCATGAAATGTTTTTTCAGCTAAACCATTCATCGTATCCACAAATCCTCTTGAACAATATTCACATTGTATCATGTATTACGGTATGGTACGGTACTATTAATAGAGCGGGTAATTGTGAAATTACTCATTTAATTGGTCAGATACCCCAGAGCTTATTTCTTCATGATATCAGTTACTCTGATCATCATCCCATTTTATCATAGATTATTTCAAAAATAAATTTATGTAAAATTTATCATGACTAATTGTGGCTAAATTACCAATACAATACATCAAATCATTTTTAAATAAATATGAGTAAATAATGGGTGGAAAATTTTTTTTTACAGGTGCAATCAAACGATACTGTTCAGTCTTCTTTGAGTGAAAATGTTACTAATTTTGTAGACAGAATTAATCCTTTACAACTGCCACACGAAACCTTTGTGACAGATCTAGCCATTATAATGATTCTAGCCGCGGTGGTAACACTAGCATTTTTCAAAATTAAACAGCCCTTGATTATTGGATATTTATTTGCCGGAATGTTGATAGGTCCATTATCCCCATTATGGACATCATTTTTGCCTGAAAATGTTGGACCGAGTACAATTAGTGGAGGTGGAATATTAGCAGATCTATCAGCAATGAATCTATTTGCTGATATCGGTGTAATTTTACTACTTTTTGTAATTGGCATAG
The DNA here is from genome assembly GCA_964497885.1 of uncultured Candidatus Nitrosopelagicus sp. Lineage (GTDB taxonomy): Archaea > Thermoproteota > Nitrososphaeria > Nitrososphaerales > Nitrosopumilaceae > Nitrosopelagicus. Next base: position 8,689 of record CAZCFF010000001.1, on the reverse strand, counting down.
AATTTCCATTTGCAAAGATTCGGTCAATCGGAAGAGTTGCAATGGGTGCGGGTACATTGGGACTTTTTGCTACATTAGGTGTAGTTTTTCTTGCGGCATCTGCTCTTGGTCTAAACTTCATGGATTCATTATTCATATCTGCAGCATTATCAATCAGCAGTACAGCAATAATTATCAAAATACTCCAAGATGCTGGCAAAATAAAAAAAGAATCATCTATACTGGTTTTAGGAGTTTTAATTGTTGAAGATGTGATTGCAGTAATCCTCATTGCATCCCTTGAATCAATTGGTCTAGTTGGATCAGTGTCGATTGAAAATGTCATTTTGGTAGCTGTCGTAGCAGCAGGTCTAATTATTGGAACATTTACTGTTGGAATACGAGTAATTCCTCCATTAATCGATAAGGTTGCAACTGCAGAAAACAGAGAAATTTTACTGCTTAGTGTTCTTGGTGTTTGTTTTGGTTATGCACTTTTAGCAAATGTGGTAGGACTGTCCGTTGCAATTGGGGCATTTTTGGCTGGGGTTTTAATTGCAGAATCAAAATCTGCTGAAGTATCAAAAATCCTATCAAGCCCAATCAAAGATATGTTTGTCGCCATCTTCTTTGTTTCTGTTGGTGCATTGATGGATATCACTCAATTAGAAAATTATATTTTCATTGCATTTGCTCTAATTGCAGTTGCTACAGGTATGAAGTTGGGTGGTAATATTTTTGGAAATATGCTATTCAAACAGCCAAGAAATAAATCACTACGTTCTGCATTTGCATTATCTGCACCACGTGGAGAATTTTCAATTGTAATTGTGAAAGTAGGCGTGGATTTAGGCATAGTTAGCGCCTTTTTGTTCCCATTGATAGGTTTGATATCTATCATTACGGCGTTCATATCCCCCTTCATAATTCGTGCTGGCGACAAAGTCATTCTGAAACTTTCTAAATGATAGAACATGACCAGTAAGGAATTAGAACAAATGTTAGAACGTGTACATAAGGATATAGACATTTTTGATTTTGACGGAAAAAATGTTCCAAGAATTATTTTATCTGATAGACAATTTGACAATATGATGATAAAAATACAAGGTAAGCCAATCTCGGTTGATACTAATCTTAACATATTACAGGATGGATTAGGCCACGTGTTTGTTGAAATAACATTAGATTTTTCTCATGGAGATATACATAACAAATTTCTGATTTATGCCAATGATACACTTAATTTTTTTGAGGCATTAGCAGATACCACAATGTTTGCATTATCTCCTCCAGATCATTCTCAAGTAAACCAAGATAAAGTCTTCATGGTTCAATTACCCAAACCAGAAAGAGCTGTAAATGCCTTAGATATAATAAAAAATGGTTTGCAAACAAACCACCAAAATTTGAAATAATAAAATAATGCAGTTGCCGGGATTTGAACCCGGGCCACGAACTTGGCAAGCTCGCATAATAACCAAGCTATACTACAACTGCTTAATCGATAATTTTGTTAATGTCTATTAAAGCGTAATGATTAATACGGATTCTTTTTAACTATATTACCTGTATATTTAGCATGGATAAAAAAGTCCAAAAAGTTTTGGAGGAAAAAATTTTTGAGATATTTGATAAGCAGAATGAAATTAACTCTATCACAAATTCATTGGAATTATTATCATATGATAAAAATTCATTCAGATATGGGATAATATTCGGAAGACTCTACAATTCATTTTATTATCAATATAGAAGAATTGTAAAAAGAGATCCAACTGCAGATGAATTTTCTGAATTCATTCAAATATTAAAACAACATGAAAAAGAATTCTTGGGTTTAGAATTCTGATCTTAGAGTTTAACCACATTAATTAATGGTGTTCCAGGTAATTTTACAGATGCAGCTTTTAATGCCTTTGTTGCTGCATCAACATGTTCTTTCTTAACATGCATTTCCATTATGCATTGACCCGCTTTGACACGTGCTGCTAAACTAACTGCTTTTCCAAATGCCCTTCGCATTCCTTCTTGCAATCTATCAGCACCAGCAGCTGCAATCATTTTATTTTCTCGAAGGAGAACGTGAGGATAAATCCTTAGTCTTGAAAAATAGCCTGTTTCACCTACTGTTTTTTCAAGTGTCTTATTTGCTGCTAGTCTAGTTGATTCTATAGCCATATGTCTGATCTGAAGTTTCTCATTCATCATCAGTTGAACACAAAAATCATATTTTCCTTGCTGTCCACCATGAAATTTAGCTATTTTGATTTGAGGTTTACCTTTAATGTACTCCTTTCTGGTGTACGGTTGTCCATTACCTCTTCTATAACATTCACCATGCATAATTCTTTGTTGCATTTATGCCCATATTTTAACGGTAGTCTTCATACATCTTATATGCCCAGTTATAACAAAATTTTTGATGACATTTGAAAACGACTCAAAAATACAGGGTGTCTTCTTAAAAAATCAAACTCTGATTTTGGATCCAGAAGTTCAGCATGATTTACAGTTAAAGGGGTATGGTGAAATGGAAGAAAACAAATTGATTTTAAAACCATTTGAATCACTTTATCTTTTACATACTGGCAGACTCGTAATTTTGAAAGGAAAAAAGAATTTGAATTTTGACTTTCTTTTAGAAATCTATAGAGATCTAGATGAGAATATACTAACTAATTTTTTGATTTATCGCGATCTCAGGACAAGGGGTTATACTGTCAAAGATGGGTTTGGTTTTGGATCTGATTTTAGAGTTTACAATAAAGGAGATTTTGGAGAAAAAAATGCCAAGTTTTTAGTTTTTGGTCTAAATGAGGGAAAACAAGAGAAGATAGGAAAATTACAAAAAAAGATTCAGGAGATTACAAGTATGGGTAAAGAACCTATAATCGCAGTTATTGAACGCCGTGGAGAAATAATCTATTATAAAATTTCAAGAATTAACTTTCAGCAAAATATTGAAAAAATAAACATGAATGACTTTGATTTTTAGTTAATATTTGTCCACTGCCCATTCTGTTGTATATTTCAAAAGATTATTTTTTTCTGCAAACATTAGATCATACATTTGAACATATTGTGTTTCATTATTCCAAAGTTTTTCAAAATTTTCAATTTTGGTATCTATTCGGCTTTTGTCATCCCATGATGTAAAAACATCAATGGATTCAAAATTTCTATTTTGTGCGTCAAATGTAACATTAGAAGTACCAGTAAATGCAACGGCATCATCATTTTCATCTCTAAATATGCCTATCCTTTCTTCAAAGGAGCCATCAACCAACTCTGAGTTTGGAATTGCAACTTTGATTTGAATTTTATAATCTTTAATCACTTTTTGCAGATGAGACATTTTGCTATCTCGAATCATATTACCATTAAATTTATGACTATACCCATTCTGATAGATCTTTTTTAACATCTCCAAATCAGAGGTACTAAATCTATGACCTGAAATTAGCCTAATCTTTGCATGTTTTTTTGTCATGGCGGCTAATCCAAAAGCTAATGTACTGAGACTTTTTATTGAGATAAATTCAATCGCTCGATCATATTGGATGCTATTAGTTAAACATGGAACAAAAAACTCCGCTAATAAATCATCTTTATCTGATCTATATTCATGCTTTAATGCTAAATCACGAAGTGTCATATGGTTAGAATGTTTTTGAATTATTTAAGCAGGTCAATGATAAAATCAAATGCTCCCGCCGGGATTTGAACCCGGGATCACTGCCTTGAGAGGGCAGTATGCTTGGCCGGACTACACCACAGGAGCTTGGTAAAACGAGAATTAATCACAATTTAAACGAATGGTTATAGTGCCAAACAAAATAGATTTATTATAAAAATATAATTATATTTTAGACTGATTAATAATTTTTCTAAGGTTTGCCATTTACATCATTAGTTAATAATTCCAAGTTTGAAACTTTATACAAAATCTAATTCTATAATTTTTACTTGGAAATCAAAAATATAATAGAGAAACTTTTCACAAAGGAATTCCCCATAGGAATCGGTGGATGTTATAATCATGATTTTAGATATGATTGTTGTGAATATGATATTACCATATTTGATGAAAAAAATCAAAATGATTCTATTCTTGAATCAGACGGATATTTTTTCCACATTCATCATGGTTCATTAAAAGAAACCCAACCTGATATTTTGATATTATATGATAACATGGTGATCTTATTTGATGAACAATGGGAATTACAGACTTTGTTGTCAAAAATTAAAGAAAAGAAAAAGCAATTGTTCAACGCATATGTAAAAAATTGTTTGGTGGAATCACAAGTATGCCTAACTAAAGCCAAAAATGGATTGAATACAGATCCGTATGCAGGATGTTGGCTTAACTCATCATCATATTTCATTGCTGATGCAATATGTGGAATTGGTCTTCTGCAACCTGCCCCTACTCATATGTTAAAACAATTACGTGATCTTAAAAAAAATAAAATTAATGAATTTATATCAATTTTGACTGAATCAATTGGTATAGAACGCGCAACCCCATCACTTCTTTCAAGAATGTGTAAGTCCACTATTGGTTTTTCCGATATGGTAGAAAAAAATCAGCATTCCACGCTTATCTCTAAAAAATATGATTATATGATAAACAATTCATTATTCTCTGATTGCTATTTTTATCTGGGCTATATCAACAGAAACAACTTTTTCAAAATTCAGGATATTCAGAAGAAACCTGATTTCATTCATATTTTGAAAACCGCATTTGATTTGGAACTTGATGCTAATAATATAGAAACACAAGTCAATAAGTTACATGAAACCATCGACTCGATAATAAAACTAGTACAACAATCTAACTAAATTTTACAGATGAAATATAACGTTGTATGATTTTTTTATAAAGTCTTAAAAACATGTTCAGGATCTCTATTCTATGACAGATCAAGCATGTGGCTGTGAAGCAGATTCCGGCGATCCAGATTATGCATGTGATTGCGCAATGCAAGGTCATTGTATATGCAGTCATGATTGCAAATGTAATACTGATGTATGTAAAGAAGCAGTTTCTCAACTTTAAAACATCATCCTTTATTTTTCTAAAAATTTTTTAATATTACCTAGTTTTTACTAATCTTCTTCTACTTCTTCTTCCTCTTCGAATCCCCATGATTTTACGAGTTGCTCCTGAAATGTCTCAGCCTGTTTTTCATTCAGCTTATCACCGCAGTTTTTGTGTGTGGGAACTATGACCATACCATCCAATTTGAATTCAACCTCATAAAAGTGGATTTTTGAACATTCACACATATACACAAACTTATCCTTAAGCCCTATATTTGCTTATTTGAAAATTTTTAATACCCAATTAAACGATTGAGTACATGCATTATGGAAAAATCACTATATTTTTTCTTTCAGTGATTTTAATTGGAGGAACTGTCTTTCCAGCAACTTTTGCTCAAGATTCTACAGCACCTCAGGCTGGTAGTGGAGCAGCTTCAAGTGGTGGTGTTGATCGTGCAGGATCTTGGTATCCGGGAGAAAATTTAGGAATAAATGATTATTTCAAGTATGAAATATGTCATGCCGAGTACAAAGATTGTTCAGATTTCTGGTTTACAATGTGGGTAGAAAAGGAGGTTGTAGAAAATAATGAGGAAAAATTACGAATACAAGTATTAGTTGAAGATGGAAATAAGGTTATCAAAGGGTATATGGATGTTGGTAAACTTGCACCTGAACCAACTGGTGGTAGTGATAATATATCCTCATATCGTTCGGTATACAAATCTACTTTAGCATGGCTTTCTGCATTTGCTACTGCGGAAACTGATTTAGCAGGAAAAGGACCAAAAGAATTTACTAAACCATCTTGGGGCAAGATTGCAAATATCGGGGGAGAGCAGGTATCACCAATTGGTTTGCAGACTATAACCACACCAGCAGGTGAATATGACACTGTTGTCATAGGATGGAAAACTGGTGGCATAACAAGTCATATTTGGGTAGTAGATGAATTTCCATTTCCTGTAAAGGCTAGTACATGGGTTCAAGTAACGGAAGGAATACCACCACAAGAATACAAATTTGTGTTAAGTGATTATCAAGAAAATGTTTCTGTAAACCCATTTGCAAATGTGGTAGATACAGAGGAACAAAAGGCTGCTGCAAACTGCCCTACTGAGTATGAGTTTACAAAAATAAATGAAAATACGAATACAAATACAATGCAAGTAACAATATTTTATGGTCCAGAAACACCCAAGATTGGATGTGACCTTGAGTTTATTCTAGAATTTAAGAAGAGTTATTCTAGTGAAATATGGGAGAATCAAATCCATTATGACATATTGAAAGTGGACTCGGAATTGGTTCCAATTGCTTCTGCAGCTTCGGATGAAGGACGTGATAAGTTCTTTTCTACATCAGGACAGGTTCAGCGATATTGGTTAATGACGGGTGAACCAGGACTGCAGAAATTTGCATTATTGGTACGTGGAACTGGACCAGAACACATTGTCCCAGACTCTGCAACATTTGGATATGTACTCTTTGATATCGATATATTAAGTGGCGATAAAGGATCTGGTAGTTTAGAAACTCTTACTCCCGTACACACACAACCTGAAATTTCTATTCCCACTTGGATAAAAAATAATGCTGGTTGGTGGTCGGAAGGATTGATTCCTGACGATGCATTTGTTTCAGGCATTCAATGGCTCATATCTAATGATATTATGAATATACCACCCACCGAACAGGGAGAGGGTTCTGATAATGTAATTCCAGGATGGATAAAAAATAATGCTGGTTGGTGGTCTAACGGAGAGATTCCTGATTCTGCATTTGTTTCAGGCATTCAATGGCTCATATCTAATGGAATAATGAATATTTCT
>CAZCFF010000001.1:0-1723 GCA_964497885.1 uncultured Candidatus Nitrosopelagicus sp. | reverse complement strand
TGCATTTGTTTCAGGCATTCAATGGCTCATATCTAATGGAATAATGAATATTTCTTCATAACATCATGTGGTTGTTAAAATTTTGACTGGTCTATTCTCTTACCCAAAAAGAAATCTTAGAAAGCTAATCAGGAATGGTGATTTTAAAGAAGCAATAGAACTTGGTAATAACCTAGAAGAAAAATATTCTCAAGATCATGATTTTCTTTTTATTATGGGCAGCATGTTTTACATCCTTGAAGATTCAAAAATGACACTCCATTACATTGATCGTGTTCTCGAAATTAATGAATATGATGTTGAAGCGCTTTCTCTGAAATTAAGGGTGCATGAACATTTGAAAGAAAATAACATAGTTATTGATTGTTGTAAAAAAATCTTATCTGTAAATCCAGATAATTATGAAGTGAAAGATATTCTTACCAGGTTAGAAGGATAGTTACACATTTTCTTCTTTCTTCTCAGCTCTGAATTTTTCATATTTTGTTTCTCCTTTATGATCCATCTCTTTCACCAAATACACATTTTCCAAAAGCCAATCACAAAATTCTGTCACTTTATCTGTAAATTCATACCAAATATGCAAGGAATGTGGTAAAATATCAATTCGATCTTCCTTTCTTCCACTTTCGTTTGCTGGACCAAGAAAAACTTTGACACCCTCACTATCATCATGCATGTAAGCATCTTCCACTTCAATATCCCCAAAAACCTCCTTTGCTTTTTCCTTTATTTTACTACGCTCAATAGGAAATCTTCTTTTTTCCATATCTATGATAAAACTCAAATCCTGTTTTCCATACATATCAAAATCTTCTATTTTTCCCCTATGTGGAAAATTTACTAATAACTCAATATTGTATTTTTTCCCAACTTCTTTTCCTATATCACCTATTGTTTTGTATGCAATCGCGGGACTTTTTTTTAATAGAACCATGATTTGTGGCAAGTTTGATTTTAGTTCTTTTTGGAGATCATTTGTAATTATTGTAAAGAGCATACAGAAATTACGTATTCTTTGAATATATTGATTGAGATTGGGTTTTTTAATAATAAGATTATATTGATTTTATGGCATTACCGAAAGAAGGCGATTTTGTTCCACTTGATGATTCAGAAAGAGCCCCAAACGTAGATAGTTACAGAATCACTTGCATAGATTTTATCAAGGATATATCAAAGGATTATCTTGCATGGGTAGATCGTTACAAACTACCAGAGGAAGAAGATAGAAAACGACGAACTGAGATATCTGCGGTTATTGAACGTACAAATGAATGGATTGCCAAAATTCCACAATCATTCAAGGCTGTGGATGTAGTCATGAATGATGGAACACAAAAGATGGCGGAGGCTACAGCTGGTAAACCATTTCAGATTGGTGTTTTCGTCGATAAAAAATCTGGTTATACATTAGCAAGGCCCGGAATTATTAATGTGAACATAAAGGCTGCCGGCAAGGATAAGAATAAGACGAAGCTTGCATTTCACACTAAAGAGGAAAGATTTAGAATAGAATCAACTGGTAAAGCATTTTTTGACGAATCAAATATTCCAGATAAAGAATATGATCTTTTGGACATTAACCTGAAGCTAAATGCTGAAGAGTGTAAACAACGTGATGTCATATCATTTACAGTTATTGTGAGTGAAATGCAAAATGGAATGGAGATTGATCGACGTGGAGTGAGTACCGTCATTCACATTGTTTAGTTTAACAATT